>NZ_JBVNBD010000002.1:0-265665 GCF_055632855.1 Acinetobacter sp. SW-226
TATAATTCATTTAAACGTGCTTGGTAGTTGAAGTCTTGAGTAATCACATTCTTTTCTGATGTTGTGGACTCAGAATCCTCAAGATCCGCACCAACCAATAAATAAGCATCGGTTACTTTTGGTGTTTCCTTATTTGACGGTGCTGGTACTGGAGCACTAGAAAGTTCAGTGGAAAAAGTTTCATCATCTTCCGCTGGCGTATACGGCGGTGTAGTCTCTTCATTAGGAGAACGTGCGTCTGTACGTTCAGCAAAAAAGTAAAACAATTCTTCTTGCGGTGCAACTTTAAACGGCGTCACATTATTATTGATGATTGCTTTTACAATATGGTTTGCCAGTTTAAGCGTGTAGGATAGGGCATGTATATAAAGCTCTAATGTTGCAAAGTTACTGGTATCAACTTCATTAGCACCAAACCAAGATAGGTTACGCAGTTCAAGCCAGCTCGTGAAAGAAGCGTGAGAGCTATTAAAACTTAGATCTACGGTCTTGGACAAATAGATAAAAACGCAAAACAAAAACCTATTTTTGTACTCATACTTAAATACATCAGAATCGGTCCAGATCTTATTCTCAATGAGAGCAAGAATGTAATTTAAAAGCTCATGGTGTTTAATCGAATCGATTAAGTTGTCTGGTAATACTTTTAGTTTATTAAGGTGTGGTTTTACAGGTGCATCATTGGATGGTTTAAGGAAGTGGTAGAACAAGTTAAATGTTTGCGTATCATCTATATCAATTACAGGTTCATAATCATCTTCATCTACGTTATTTAGATCCTGTTGAATATCGACTATTTGCCCGGTGTGACCTTCTGAACGGTCAATCTGGCAGATACTAAAAAGAACAGGCAAAACCCCGACAATATTACGGTTGTCAATTGTTTGATAGTGGGTATCAAAAAATATCGTATCAGCTAAAAACGTACCTTTATGATAGTTGAGAAAGAAGAATAGTACGTTATTTAAAGAACGGTGATTTTCACCAGAAGAGGTGTTAGAAGTAGCGTTAAAGTCATCGAAAAAAACTAAATTTGTATCCATCTAAAAATACTTTAAACCACACCCTTAAACTATTACTAATAAGCATATAAGTTTTAAGAGAGGGTTTAAAGTTAATTTTAAATATATTTAATGGAGTTTAAGACATGGGGCTTTGTAAGCGCTCTACATTTGATGAAAGGTCAGAAACATCTTGCTCTAAAGTCATTGCCTGGTCTATCGCACGTTTCATTAAATATTCTTGATTAATTTCTTTAGGCTCTTTACGAGTAGCATTCTTTTGTTCTTCTTCTAATTTGAAACGTTCAAAAGCGAAAATAGAACGAATAATACATAAGCTATCTTCAAGTAGGTCTGAATGCACTTTAGGAAAAATTAGATCAGGATCTAAATCAGATGCGACTTGGTTAAACAGCATAAATTGATCGCGATGTTCGATAAGAAATTCATCATATGTACCGAACTCAGATTCGATCATATCTGGACAATTTGCGAGAGTAGAGACTTTCGTATCTTGTGATAACAGAATTGAATCACCTGATGGCGCAACTAAAGCATGAATAGGTTGTTCTGCAATAGGAGCCAACAACACTACAGTAAATGGGCGTGTTTGGTTTTTCATGGTTAGTCCTAATTAATATAAAAAAAGCTTTGGCCAAAAAGTCTATTTTGAAATTTTGGTAGGTTAATGGAATCGAATAGAAGGTCCGTCTCTTTAGTACACTTCTGATTAATTAGATAAATGATATTTTGAAGAAGTGCAATTAATTTAAATGGACTGTTGTATTCATTGAATATGGGTGCAGCAATGCAAAGAGTCTTTTTTCTATCGGTTGATAATGCCCATGGGTTCACCAGGGTAAAGCTCACCTTGGCATTATTATGTTCAATTGGTCGTGCATAAATATCAAGAACATCGGATAAAGTAGATACCTTTAATTCTTTTGAAATGTCAGTAAGAATCTCACTGACTTGAAGCGCTGTTTTATCATGAATATCGCTTATAGTGATGCAAACACCACTATTACTATTCATTAAATTTGCATAAAGAACTTCAATAACCATGGACTCGTCTTTGGATAAATCCTTTAAATTGGCATTGACTAAATCTATGATCCGATCTGATTTTTGTTCAAGTTTAATTTGAAGCAAAAGCGGTTCATTCTTTTTTGAAACAGGGAGTACTTTATAATCGCTAAGATTGTAATTTAACCGCTTCATTTCAGTAATCAGTGTTTCTTTGGCATTATCAAAAAGCTTCTGATCTCTCTTGGTTAAACCAATAACAAAATTTGTAGACATGAGTATATTCATGATCCACAAAGCAGTAGATAAGGATAAAACACTATCCTTAACAACTTCTGAATCTGAATCAGAAAACCCAGATATTTGCTTGATTTTGTCGGTTATCGAAATCATGTGAACCCTTGTTTAATTCGGCATTTTCATCTGAAACTTTGTCAAAAAGATTAGTTTGATTAAGTACGTCTTGGATATTTTTTTGTGGATCATCACTGAGTAAACATTGGAATAGGGCGCTAATTAAAGTAGCAAGTGATGTTCCATAGTCATTGGTACACTTGATTAACTGGCCAGCATCTAAGCAAATTGGTGTTTCATCATCATAAAGCAAGTGTAATTCTGGTGATTCAGCATAAACCAACTTTACATGAGTATCCGTGATGATTAACTCAACTTCTAAGTACTCATTATTTTCTAAAAAATATTTAAAGCGCAACATCAATGCATCATCGCCACGTTCTATATATACAATTTGTCGATCGGTCGTATTGGTATGGGTGACGAATCTATTCTCTTTTGTGATCTGATCAATGTAGTTCAAAAAGATGGTTTTGAGTGACGCACTTAAAATACCTTTGGCAGCGAGTTCACTTTTCAAGTAAGGCAGAAAGTTTTCAAGATTTTCATGCAATGGTTTTTGCATTCGATCATCTCCAATGGGATTAATAAAAGGGCATACACATCAAATGTACAGCGACTCAGTTATGACTATTTCGTTATAACAGTTACTTAAAAGACTGCAGACTGTTTGACTTATAAAACTGATACTTTCGCCACACTTTTAATTCAGAAATATCTAACTTGTTTCTAAATCAATATGGCTTTATTTGATTATAAAGCCACATTGAAAGTTTAAATATTTAAAAATTATTTTTAGTATATACCTAAATCTAAGATTTAAAATGGATCTAACTTTTAACTGGCAAACTTTGTTGCTTTGGTTAAAAGGGTTAAGTCTTCATGGAATTGATTTTTTAAAAACCCATAGTTAAAAACGTAACTAATAAAGGTGAAAAACTCTAATTGGTTCGGTATTTTGTCTTCAAGAATACTGACCTCTAATTGCAATGTTCCTGTTGCACGTTTCTTAGAATGAAACTTAAGACCATCAAATGTTTGACCGTAATAAGTTGATATTTCCAAGAAAACTAAACGGAAAAAATAAGGGAAGATTTGAGAAACAACACGCTCAGGATCATCAATTTGAGTTAAACGTCTACCGTTGTGATATTTAAACTTAATACCATCAGCCATACTTTTTTCTACCAACAGGCGAATATAGGCATGACTACGAGTAATCATGCTTTTAAGTGGCGTTTTTGCTTCATGAATATTTTCGTATTGCATTTAGTTATCTCACATCTCAAGTCTTAATTGGTCAGCTTCATTTTCTTTTTCAATCGAAACTTCAGCAATAATTTTTTGGGTATTTTCGTTTTGCAGATCTTGATCAAATATTTCATTCACACAAGTTTCGACTAATTGTTCAGTCAAGTTTCTGCAGATCTCAAACTCTAAACCTTTAGGTTGTACGGTAGGGTAGCCGTCAATTAAAAATGAGTTTTTCATTTCATTTTCATTTGAAACTTTAGAGTACAAATAAGTCTCAAAATAACGGGCAAACATTTCGGTACTGGTCGCGTAATACGGCGTTGCACGATTTTCAGCACTGTCGATATTTAAACAATCCTTTTTATAACGCGATAGATTGTCACTAAAACGAATATCACCTACGCTTACTTCTACGTCTTGCGACTTATCAAAGAAGTTTTGCATTTGAGTATGAGGATTTTTAACACCCTCAGGCATGTACTTCTCTACCAGGTTATAGAACTTGTATTTAGATGACTCTATCAAGTATTCAGATAGGTTTTGCGATAGTGTTTTTAAATCCACATTCGCTGCAGTCGCAACACCTGTAATTTTTTCTTCCAAACCGGTTGTAGGTAAATGATGTTCTGGCTGGCGCATATCATTAAGTTTTTGCTGATAGCGCTCAAACGACTTAAAGCTTATAGCATTAATGTCAGTGTTAATTTTAGAGACAATGACATCCACCTTGTCTTGAACCGTACTGAAGAAAGATAGGTTTTTATCAGCTTTATATTCACGCTCATACTTCTTCAAGTACTCTTCAATTTTCTCAAACTGACGGCGAATGAGATCTTCATAGTGCTTTTGGTGCCAGTCAAAGAAGTTGTTTAAAGTTTTGCGCGTAGAATTAGGATAATTCTCTTTATTCTTAATCACTTCATCATGCATTGAATCAGCAACAATGTGGTACGCCTTGATTGCAGTCTCAGCATTCTCATGAAGTACTTGACCGTAATTTTTCATTGGCTGAACTGGCTCATTCATCATCGCACGATGTAACTTTTCAAAAGCACGACCGGACTCAGTAACAGGGGAGTATCCAGCATCCAACATATTTGATAAGAAGTGTCGTGCACCTGGTATCTCAAAATTAGGGATGTCTTCATAATAGTCCTGAAGTACAGAACGATTCATTTGAGCGTGATTTTTATATACTTCCGCTTTTTCCAACATCCCCAAGTGTGCATCTAGCGCATGGCCATACTCATGAGCCAAACTTCCAGATCCGCTATCACGAGTCAAGTTAACCACGTTCTTAGACAGCTCAAAATGCGCTGCAGATCCTTTAATTCCGCGTGAAGCCAAAGCAACACCCAAGTTCAATAAACCATTGTTTGATTTAAAGCCCATGAGTTGTTTTAAGTCAGCCAATGAGTCATACACGGCATTAACCAACTGTTGAGCCACAGGACTAACTTTATTGCCTACTTCAACACCACGGATAGAAAAGTCATCTTTAAGCTTGAATGAATCCACATCGGCACCTTGGCGATGATCAGGACCAGTACGAGAGTAATTTAACAATCCGTAAATGCTTGATTGGACTTTTTCAGTCACAAAGCCATTTTCAAGTTTTTTCACTTCACTGGTAAATGACGGCAAACGTGGTGCTTTAGGTGTATTCACAGCTTCAGTCGTTGCTTCTATAACTGGTGCAACAGGATCTTTAACATAAATAGGTGCAGATTCAGCTTTAACTAAACCACTTTCAATCGCACTTTTCAGAACGTATGGTTCAAGCACAGTTGAATATAAGCCAGTGCGTTGCATGTTGCTGATCGCATCGCTCACATCTTTAGTGACTTTCGACTTACCGTAAAAATCAAAGATCTTACCTGTTGATAGAATCTCACTGAGTTCTTTATCAATCGTTTTTTCGATGATTTTCTCAAGCTGAACACTGATACCGCCTGTATGTTCTGGCATAATGTAGTACTCATTCAAATTGCTAAGCAATTCGAAGTAGTTTTTGTAGTTGTTCTTGGTACCTTTACTATAAAGCCCGATATAGTCTTTACGTTGGCGATCAGTCATACCAAGACTTTCAGCAGATAAGCTTTTATTGTTTCTTACCGCATGAATCAACTCTTCTTGAGTATCTACCATCAAATTTCTGATGTTAGAAACAACAGCCACATACGCACGTAATTCTGTCGCACGTTGGCTATCAAGCATCAACGCATTTTTAGAGAATAACGGTTTAGTTGGGCAGTAGTCATACATTGCCTTTACGAATATTTTGTCATCAATACCGAGTGGCGTATTGGTGTACCAAGCTTGGAATTCTTTATTTGCAACGATTTTTGCTTTTCGATAGTCCGTAGCTGTTTGATCGGCTGATGTCGCTGAAATATATTCCAATGAAATATATTCTCCGTAGCGATCTTTATGTGCACCGCCAAACTTGGCACCTACATCACCTAAGTACGTAGCCGGGGAGTCACTTGGCTCTACCTTTACATCAACAGGCACATATTTGTCTTTTGGTACCAATTGATCGATAAACGTGAAGTCAGTAAACACACGGTTTTGAAGTTGTAAGACATCTTCAACTGAGCGCATACTTTTAACAGGAAAAACGCACAGAGACTTGTAATCACCGTGAATATCGCCTTTATCACCAAAAAGTTTAACCGATGCATATTCATTGTCGGTCGATGGCTTGATGGCCAAAAACAATTTGTGATTTTCAGTTTTGATATACGGCTTTATGTGTGCAGTTTGATCGTATAGAGCACCAAGCGTATTCGTAATCAAAGTTTGGAAATGCAAACTTGCTAACTGTTTATTCTCAAAGTCAGTTTTGTGTTTAATCTGAATTTCAGGCAAGTTAGAAAGTGCTAATTGCTCTAAAGTGGTACCGAAATTAACCTTAGATTCGATAGCATTTAAGATTTCGTGACTAAACTGGTCTACATCATCAAAACCAGTAATCAATTGATACTGATAGTCATGAGACGGTATACGAAGAAGCACGGCAGTCAATTGAGGCTCATAGTCCGTATCAACCATAAACAATTGCGGTGTTTCATCTTGTTGAGATGATTTGTTTAGCAACTTGTATTGGTGAACTTTAGGGTTGGAACCTACAAAATGCTCAGCATAAGCCTGTTTAACCGTATCTTGTAATGCTTTGACATGCTCAAGCATGACGGCATTGACTTCATTTAAAGCGGTTAAGGTTTTATATTTTTCTGCAAACGCCTCATTCACGGCGATCTGCTCTAACATAAATCTAGGCTGAATATCCTCAAGTTCTGGATTGCCTACACGGTTTAATACAACACTAAATTTGAGCTTATTAATGAATGGATCAGGTTCACCATTGATACCATTGCTAAAAAGTTCTTTAAGATCGCTTTTCTGAAGTTTAGAGTTCACCAAATCAAACGGATGAACTTCTTCAAATGCCTGAACATCAAAAACTTTGGTTAAGTTTTTAGGCATGATTGCTGTCTGGCCATCTACATGAGCGATAACATAGGTGTACGCTGGAGAGATGTTGCTCAGAAGCTCAGTGACTTCATTCGGTTTTTTATCGTAGCTAAGATCCTCAAACTTTTCGTATGTTGCAGAATTAAGATTGCTGATGAAATCTAATTTAGAGTTGAAATTAGAAGGATGATCAGAAATGTACTGGAACATCTTGTTTGGTAAAGACGTAAACACTTTATTGATTAAAGTTTGCTGACTGTCTTTAGCTTTGAAGAAGTTGAGATCTGACTCGTAATATTTTTCAAAAGTGAACTTAGCTGGAGGCATAAACGTCATGCTGTTGCGTGAAGTCGATAACTTAAACAAAGCATTCGCAGACGTTTTAACCGCATCTCTATCATTAAAGCCAGTAGCCTTATGCATATTGGCATCTAGGGAAACTGAATGCCCAATAAACGGCGCATTTTTGTCTTTATGATTGTAGAGGCGTATATACTGAAGATCATTCTTTTGAAACACGGTGATAAACAAATCATGATCAGGGATCTTGATTGCGCCGTGGTGATCTTCATAGTGCTTTACAGCATTTTCTAGCTGAGTGTTAAAGTATTCAGATTCACTATTGAACTGTACGTTCTCTTCTTCAGCTGATAGCGAAAAATATTTAACGTTATTCTGAAAAGCTACATTAGGTTTGAGAAGATCCTTAATCACCTCAAATTCTTTTTGTACTTCAACATCAAATTTGCCAAAAACTGTACGCTGATTAATATCAATCAGGTTCAGATAGTTGAATAGCTGAATGTTGTTGTAGTTGTGGTTCGGTAGGGCAGTTTTGTTTAACTGGAGCTTACCATCTTCTAACTGCATGCTTTGGACTTGCTTTAAGTCATCTGCAGTCAGCTCTACACCAAAGACTTTCTTAGTTTCTTGTTTGAGCTCTTTATCTTCACCAGCAATCACTAAGGCAGCTATTTTTTGTGCCTTGTCATAATCGCCATCTTCTAGATATAGGGTTTTCTCAACAAAATACTTGGCAATGTTCGCATACGCTTGATTTGTTGCTTTGTAGGCATCGGTAGACAATGAATAATGTTTGTTTTCATCAAATTCATTTGATTTAACGGTTTTAACTTTTAAATCGTCAATGTCACCCGTTGGTTTAATCTGAACATAGATTTCATCTGCAGCGAGATCCATGTTCGAGACAAATAAGGTCGAATTTTTAGAATAAAACTGACGTTCGATACTCGACAACAAATCCTTTGCATCTTTGCAGTCTTCTTCGATGTCAGACTGCATATCTTCAGCAATCGACTTGATGTTTTCGCCACGGTCATCCTTTGTGATAAATGACCAGTCTTGTTGCGGATATTTGGCTGTTAATGCCTTTTGGAAGCTTTGAACTTCAACAAAGCGATTGAACTGACGGTCCAGACTAAACCCATCTGTATGTGATGAAGTTTTAGCAAAAATATCCTCAGGAACAGAATCAGATTTAGTCTTACGATTAAAGTTTTCACTTGCATTTGGCACCAATAAATTACGGAATAAAATCTCATTTACACCGTTCTTTAAGAATGACGCACTTTTAGTTTGTGATAGAGATTGTTTTAAAAATGCTTCATCAAAGTTTGATTCATCAAGAAGCCGAGTAAACTCTTCAAAATACGCTGAAGCTAATTTATCGTTATTAGCAAGATCAGCCGTGCACAGATCGCTTAACTCTAAACGCTGTGCATCTTGCTCTAGCTCTAACGGCGCAGAAAAATCACCAGCAACAAAATCATTGATATTTTGCTCAACATAATTGTTCGTGCGTGACATCAACATATTAACTGCAGTTTCATTATTCACAAATTCCTGAAGCTCAGGCGTGTTAATTGAAACCAATTGATTGTCGAATTGCTTAGATAGTAATTTGAACAGATCCGCTTTGTGTTGATTACTTTCTACTTCAGATTCAAAACCTACAAATTTGCCGTTTTCATCTTTAGCGTAGTAGAAGCTGTTTTTATTAAACAAAAAGGTATTTGTTGCAGACGTAATGCCAGATACCAAAGTTTCACTTTGCCATAAGACTTTTTTAACTTCATTGTACTGTTTTGAGATCTCAACATTGTGTGTGTCGATTTCGTCAGAGATCGCTTGAATATCATCTACGCTGAAGCTTTTTGTTTGTGTAGCTGAGCGCACGACATCTTGAATTTCAGCATATTTCTGATTTAGATAATCACTATATTGCTTCTCAATTTGTTGAGCTTGTTCGGTAGCCTTAGGAATGACATAGACATCCAAGATCTGTCTAATTTCAAGCATAGACGGCGCGAAATCACGCACCTTGTCATTGCCTCTTGCATCCAATAATTCTTCAGGAAACTTTAAGAGCTCTTTAAGTACGGCAACATCATCAATTTCTGGAGTAGGGAGGTCATTTGCAATGTTGAGTAGATCAGACTCAGTAATAGATGCCTTCTCAGTTGCCTCAAAATTAACATCAAGATCATTCAAGATCTCGTTAACATTTGATTCATTGAGTTGTTCTTCTAGTTTACGCTGTTTGATTTCAGCAGATTGGTGATCATAGAACGCATTAAACTTAGGAACGATGTTTACAGAGAATTCAGAGAACTCTTGGCTCAGATCGGCAAAGAAAACTTTACCTGTTGGCATCTGGCGTACCATTTGTTGTAAGACATCATGGCGAAGCATGGCAGCGTCATACACCATCTTATCTACAAGGCGTGTTTCAATACCTTGTTTAGACGCCATCCATGTGCCGTGTTCATCTTTATAAAAAGCTGGAATACCTTGTTTAGCTGATTCTAATAGCTTTGGATACGGCAATTGCTGTTGATTAAACACACGGTCTATCACAACAAGATCAGAAGCTAATTTTTGTACATAAGCATCAACATCTTTAAAGCTCATGTTAAACATTCTGTTGCCACGGCCATGCTCAATCAGCTGATTAAAAGTGGACTCGTATTCATGAGCAAAATGCACCAGGTTAATATTGTCATTTAACCCCAATGCTTCATACGGATCATGAGCAAAGATTTCAGGAATATGGCGCAAGTCATCAATAATCAGTAACGAACCATCTTTTTCGTAATTGACGGGTACTGCAAATGGAGACAACTTAATTTTGGCTAGTTTATCTGGACTTTCGCCACTGGCCATCGCCGATTCTTCATCTAGATAGACTTTAGAGAAGATATTTTCATAGCCATAATCTTGAAGACGATTAAAAGGAATTTTTGAAGACTGAAATTGAGCCAAGTAGGATTTGTTCGATTCCTGAAGACTGGTTTTCAGCGTATCAAGGATATTAGATCCATTGTTTAGCTTGCTGACATACACTTCAGGGAAAGCGGAAAGGCGTTCGGTCGCTGATGCGAAGTAACTTTTCCAGTTCGGAATGTTCTTTTTAAACGGTAGATTGGTGAGATAAATATCTTCTTGCTTAGTCGGTACTTTCATATCGTTGGTAAACGCTGGAAAGACCTTCTGAAGATCGTTTAGATCGATACCAGACTTTGCCGGGTTTTTATAGTAGTACGCATGAATACCATCATCATTTTGCACTTCATAAAAATGGGCATCCATTAACACTTGTTCAAATTGCTTAGAACTGTTTTGTTCAATAGATTTTTTGAATTGCTCAAATTCATTAACAACAAGCATCGCCGTTTTTGGGCGAAAATTGTTGGCTGGCGATACTACAAGACGCGCACCAAGACCAGTTAAATTAGGCCATTTAACTTCATTCACTTTATAGTCTCCTACTTGGTCACATAGCATGATCCAAGACTTTAAAACGACTCTTACGAGTACTTATATGTGCTTATATTAAACTAAAAAATTAACTTTGAGGGAGGGTTTAAGCGTTATTCTTTAAAATAGTATATACCGAGTAAATAGCACTGTTTAAATACCTATCATTTTTAATAAAACCATCTAAAACCGTGCACTATTCTTTCTTTTTTTATAAATAAAAATGCCACCGTTTAAAAAAAGATGCCACCCACAGGGGATAGCATCCAAGATCTCAAAATTGCTTATAGTGCCAATTCAGGATCGCTATTCTTTTGTTTGCTTAATTCTGGATCTGCTTGTACTTCAATGTTGGTCATGAGCTTAGTCCAATATTCATCGTATTCAGCTTGTGACATCTCATTAATGACTTCATTCCATTTAACTAGGTTCTCATGTTGATCTGTACCCGGTTGGAAGAAGTGCATTGCATTTCTGACATACTGCTGATGATCAGCAAAACGCAGTTCAGCAATATTTTCCTGAATATAGTCCAGGCCTTTCACCGTAAATTCGCGAATCTCCTTCATGATTGCATCTTTTTCTATACCATGCGGTTGAGTTACAGAAGATGAACCACCTTCAGGACAAGGGTAAACAAGCCAATCATTACGCAAGTTCATTTCTGCTAAGGTCACTTGTAAGTACTGCTCACCACTACGGGCAAACATTTCATGTGCGGTCGTCCAATACGGCTTCTTAGCACTTGTTAAGCCCTCTAATACCATCGCATTTTTGTAGAAATCAGTTTTTAGCTGAGATTGATTAGCTGATGTTAAGCGATCGTTCGTCTGTAAGCTTAAAGAAATTAACTTTAAGTGTTCATCTGACAATGGTTTAGGGCTGTTTTCTTTGATGAAGTCGAGTGCACATATCGCAAACTGACTACGCAACATTTGTCGATAATCACGGAATACAACTGATCTAAAGACTGTACTGTTCGCTGCACCAAGTACTTGCGCTGCAAAGACACGATCATGATCAATTTCAGAACGAGATTGCGTGATATATTTGTTGAGCTCAGTCCGTGGGATTGGATACTCATTTTCAGACAAGAACTTATGCAAGCCTTGGGCAACGTGCATATAACGTCTATGCTGTATAGCGTCTTTTTGGAAAAGTTCAGGATCTTCATGACGATTAGCGAAGTTAATCAATGAAGATAGTTCAGTATGCAACTTGCCACGTTCCGCAATAAACGTATTAATTTTCTCTTTTATGCTGTCTCTATCTGGCGTAAACAAATCAACAATGTCAGGTTGATCTATCAATGTTTTATCCAAAATCGTTTTGATGCTGGTTTCATAAAACTTGACTTGATTCTCAAGACTCGTGCGAAGTACTTCTATCGAGTCATCCTTTTTCATTGGCAAGTAATACATCGCTTGATTTACTTTGGCTGCAGCTTGCAACAAATCTTGGTTAATGTTGGCATACTTCTCAGACTTAATGTTATTCAATTCTGCAAAACGAGTTAGATAAGGCTGTACGTTTTCCATCATCATTTTTGGTTGATTGCGTGTCATCGCACTAAAAATGAGATGGTCATAGGCATGGAAAAATTCATGACCAAACGAGCCAAAACCTGAATTCTTGGTTAAGTTAATCACACGGTTAGATGGCTCGTAATGTGCCATCGCAGCGGAACGTCCACGCGAACCAAAAGCAACACCCAACATACCGTTAAAGCCAACAAATTTCGGATCTATATCAAGTGCCTTAGCAAGAGCGAAACAACCGTCATATGCGTTATTTAACGCGATTTGACGATCGCTCTGGTTCAAGTACTCGCCAAACTCTACGGCTTTAAATCCAAAGGTCGCTTGCAAGGTATGTGCTGTAACATCTTGGCCATTACGTGAAGCAATGTTTTCCGTCACAACCACATCACTGAGCTTGAATGCCTTACGCATAGTACGAGGCTTAGCATACTCTTTGAATAGGGCATCTAAGGTACTCGCCGTGTCATCTACAATGTGCGATACATTCTTTTCAGATAACGAGACTTCTTGAGTATCATCATTCTCTGCAGTTGCGTCTTTGGTTTTTTTAGCAGTTAACAGATCCATTACCTGTTCAGATAGACCAGCATCAGATCTGCTAAATAGCGTACTCGAATCTATAATGTTGCCACTTCTAAAAGTAACAGTCGCTTTTACTTTGTCTTGGAACGGTTTGGCATCAATCGCACTACGTATTTTTTTATAGATAGAGTAGGTGCCTTTAACTGGCGGTAACTCTTTCCGTAAATGATGAAGTGCTTCAGTGAGCGTTTTACGTGCATCAGTACTATCGGTTTTCGCCAATTCAGAACTAATAATCATGTCAGTGGCAGCATATTCAGCATAGCTTTCTACCAATGAAAATAATGACCGATCTAATGATTTAAACGCCGTGAACAGATCTTTGTCTTCATTCAAACGAACGTATAAATCACATGCATTAGGAATAAATTCACGAACTGTTTTTGCTTCCATTAATGCATCACGCATACTTAAAACAGCGTCATAGTATCCAGCACCTACTTTTTTAAACTGTTCTTCAGTGGCATTTTCAAGCGGATAACGTGGCTGATCATTCGTCATCTTGCGTACAGCGTCAGTCAGCAAGTGAATGTAAATATCTCGACCAGCTTCTTTTGCTTGTAAAACCGATTCCTTTTTCCAAATTTTGTCACGCGTAATTAGGTTTTTGACTTGCAAAAGCGACATATCTTGAATCTGACTGAGCGATAAACGTGGACCATACAGATCCTTTTTCGCACCAGGCATTTTCATACCCGTATCTTCAATAAGTCCAACTTCAGAACGTGGCTCAGTGGCTTTCGGTTTGGTTGTTTTTGGCTCTTTTGGTGCTTCAGCTTCAGGCTTACCCTCAGACTCAAACAGTGATGTTTGCTCTGGAGCAACTGGCTCAGTCGGCTCTACAACTTCTACCGTTGCTTCCTGTACTTCTGGTTCAGTAGGCTTTTGAACTTCAGGTTCAGTTACGATCGGTTCTTCAACCAATGGTTCTTGGGCAACTTCTACAACAGGTGCGCTTTGAACCATATGTTCAGGTTTATATACTTGATCGCGAGACTTAAATAATTCTGCTTTTTTGAATGATTTTGCAAAATCAGTAATTAAGAAGTTCTTAGAGTTCGGGTGCTTTGGCGTAGGAAGAATTTTATAGCCTTGATCAACAAATTGCTGATGTTCGGCATTATTCACAATGGCCAGTTTTAACGGAGATTGATCATCGGCAACTTTAATCGCGAGATCGAACCGGTCTTTAGATTCAAGTAGCTTTTCACCAAAGGTAAAATCAATTTTATTGACCAATGTTGAAATATTAACAGCCACAATCTCATTAAGGCCTTTAACATCAATATTTTCAAAACCTGGTGATAATGGCACCTTGATTGTCTGCAGTATGTTTTCACGTAGCCCAAGATCATTTAATACTTGGTCCACAAGATGCGCTTTTATCCCGTTTAACTGGAAGTCTTTAAACAATCCACCACGCTCGTTGAATTTAGCAAACTGCTCAACATTATCAAAAACCCGTAATTGATCATGCTGTAAAACTGGTGTGTCTTTATCAATGACAGAAATCACTAAATCAGCACCGTCATTGGCCACAATAATTTTGGAGCCGTTTTCAAACGCTTGATCCATTTCTTTTTGATTGATGTAGTCGGTAAAGACGTTCATCAAATCAACATTGGTCATCACATCATTGCTTTTCACAAAATCGATTAGATCTTGTTTCGCCGTTGGATCGATGTATTGATTATCGGCATCACGCAAAGTTAATGCCTTGTAATCGTCCAACTCAGGGTTAAACAATACCTTTTCTTTTAGGTGTAGGTTTTCGATCGACTGGAAGATCTGATAGCGTTTTTCTAATGAGTCGATCAAGTACTGCATTTGCTCTTGCGTACTTAAAACTGAATCATTGCTAAGCGTCAAAGCTTTAAACAGCGCCTTATCGTCTGCAGCTAAGTCATTCAGACTTGATTTAACGATTAAGCGATCGGTAGACGGAATCTGTTCACCGCTGAAATATAAGTTAATCGCACCGTGCTTTTGTTCATCAGCTGGTGAAACCGTGAGATAAAGATTTATCTCAGGAAACTCAAACTCTTTGATACGTTCTGGATTGGTGATAATGCTTAAAAGAGATCCCGTTTTTGTCTCGAGGGATTTATTTTTTAGTGCCGTCCATTCTTCAATAGAACGATTTTCAAATGACTGCAGTAGGGCAGAATTGATTAAATCACGGTTGAGGTTAAATCCATTCGTGAGTGAGTCTGGAGTCGATTGTAATGCTTCAAGCACAAGCCCATGTTTAAAGAGATTGCCAAAGTCATTTTTACTGTTAACATCGGTCTTCTCAAGTGGCAAGAAACTTGATGCATGCTCATAGACATTCTTAACTTCAATATCAAGCTTTAAGCCTTTTTCATATTTCGGTACCGCTTCCTTGGTCAAAATACGATTAAGAATTACATTCTTAAGGTCATCATAGGTCAGCTTGTTTTTGCTGATCGGATTAGAGCTCAGGATATGTTCAAACGAAGAAGCACCATTAATCATAATGGTTTTTTGCTTTTGTAATGAACTAACCTTTTGACCTAGATCCATCGGCAGTAAGCGAATGAAGTTCTGATCAGATGCTATCGTACTGCTATACACCGCCAAAGAACGTGCGCTAACTTCAGGCTCAACCATCAAAGCGTTACCTTCAGCTAGGTAGGTTTTTACCGCTTCTTCAGTCAACGTGACGACATTTTCAATTTTCGAGTCTTTTGGCGCCGTGACTTCATTGTAGGTCGGTGTTAGATAACCTAGTGCCATCAAAATATGCTTGTGCTCATTATTAATAATGGCAGTAACCGCTTCAGATTTAGACTCTTCACCCACGGCATTTTGATAAAAGTCTTGTAGATAGCGCTTATACGCCATACTTACCGCGACCTTTTTATTTAAGGCAAAAAGCTGTTCTTGTGTATTTGAGTTGAAGTGGTCTTTATGTATCACCTTAGGCAGATAGTTTTGAAAGCTGTCTACCACATAGATTTCATCTTTTTCGAGTGTTTCTTTTAAAGACAAAACTTCATTGGTCGCAGCAAAAACAATCGCGTTGGCCAGTGCATTACCAGGATTCGTGCGTACACGTAATTCCTCATTTATCGCATGATTGAGTTGCGACCTAATATCAGGTAATCGGTTAAGGATAGGGGAGTCAGGATTGTTGCCAATATTGCTACTCAGCTCAGAAAGCACATGAGCCACATCGATGCGCTTATTAAAACCCTTGTAGTTACCGTCCTGTTCTAACAGGTTATAGAATCGCTCTAAGCTTTCATCCGATAAATATTGTGATGCAATGCTATGGGCATCACCATCACCAAGCGCCGTAAATTGGCTATTAATACTATGCAGTTGTTGAAGAATACGAGGCATTTGCTGATGAAATGAAAAGTAGTTTTTACCTACATTTTCAGCACTGGTCGCAATCATGTCCTCAATACTGTTATCCAGCACTGATACAGCATTCGAGAACACCATATCGTTAAAATCTGGCATTGCAGATTCTTGAGATGGTGAATATCCCAAAATAGAATATTCAAACTTTTCGACTGCAGATAACTCTTGATCTTGTTCATCATAATAATGAACCACATCAAACTGGTTAACAGCTTCATTCCAAAGCCCGTTAGGTTCTTCACCTAGATCAACGTTGAAATGATAAATGTCAATGTCATTTGAGGTGTGAGTAGCTTCAAACTCGTTCGCTTCATCCAATAGACGTTGCATTTCATCTTGCAATTCATCATCGGTGACAACGCTTTGTAGGAAGTTATCCAGATCCGTGCCGTATTCTTCACGGTCTATCACTGAATCAAAAAAACTATCATAAAGATTGTTCAGACGCGTAGAAGCGATGTTTAACTGACTTAATGCCAATTCCATTTCATAAGCTTGATCTTCATAGGCTTGCTGATCCAAAACATACGCATTTTCAGTAGCAACAGCGACTTGAATCGCAACCGCTTTTTCAATACGCTCACTGATGGTATGTGTTGCTTTTGCTTCAACAATGGCTTGACGTTCTTCTTTGAGCTTTGCAATTTTTTGTAGGTATTCTTGCTTAATTTTTCGCATTAAAGCGAGTTTAGTCAAAGAGTCCTTAATGACTGGTTCCGGAATGTTCGGCTTAAACTTGGTGTGTCTAAAAAAGTGATCAATTCGATTGAACAAACGTTTTACTGGAACCTTAGGTTCAGGCGGTATGGTTTGCTTAATTTGATTGAGATCCAAGCTTTCTAAACTTGTACCGATGTCATCCAAACTTTCATAAATTAATTCACGATCAAAACTGCTATCACCAATTGAGTAGGGATCAAATGTTCTTAAATTATTAATATTATTTTGAACGCTTTGGATCAGGTCCTTAATCTTATCGGTAAGGTCGAATTCTTCTACATCTAAAGTTTGGTTGTTGTATTCCCAAACTTTCCAATCATTGTCCACCAGCTGTAACGCAGTTGTTTCTATACCAAATGGTGCCAATGCTGACGGGATGCTGTTTTCTTCGTATGAATACAAACAGTCATTGATTTTCGTGACTAAGGTTTGAAGCTTGATCAATCCTTGGTGATTAACGGCATGATCATCCGATCTAAGCGCATTCACAATTGGATCAATGCTCGTATTCAGTCCCTTATTCAGCTCTCGAATATCAATAAATTGCTTCGGTAAGCTGTTATATGCTGGCCATGCTGGATGTGAAGATATTTTATAATTGGTCAGCTCAGGGATTTGCGTAATATCTTTTAGGGCAAGTACTTCACCGCCTGAATTAACCGAAATCACTAGCTGTTTGCTTAGTTCAATAGGCTCTATCGTATCTTCTATGAGTCCAGCATTTAGCGCTGCTTCTTTATCAACATAATAACGAGTCAGTGTTTTATCTGCTTGGTACCCGTAATTGTCTAAATCAGCCAACGGCAATGGATCTACTGACTGCAGTAATGTCGGTAGCTTATTCCAGCCTAAATCTGCTTTATTGAATTGTTTAACCGCACCCATAATGGTTGTATTTTGGGCAAACGGTTTTTGCTGTTTTGCTTGGTAAAGCACAACGGACTTTTGATTATTGAGTTCAAATAGGGATTGCCACTGGTTTTTTTCAGCACTACTCATTGGGTTTTGCAGATATATATCTGACATATCCATTTCAATGAGGTCATTTTTAGAGTCGTAAGGAAAAACAGATTTTATGTCAGCAAGAGAGAGACTATCTTGCGAACTCTTATACATAAAACTAAGGTCGTTATTTTGCTCATTGGTGATATAAACAAACTTTCCAGTCTGTTTTAAACCAGTTAAGAAGCTGTTTAAGGATGTGTTCAACTTTTTCTCTAAAAGCTCAACATCTTTAATCTTAATAATGGCTGCTTGGTTTCTTGAATCAGTTTTAGGGGTTACTACAAGTTGAGCGCCAAAGCTACTCAGATCCAACCATTTCTTTTTAGTTGACATATAAACTCCATGGCAATATGTATAAGCATCTTTTAATTAAAATATCAAAGCACCATCGGTTACTTTTGAGCGGTATATACTAAAGATTATAAGAGAATTTATATAAAGAAACTATCTAAAAGGGTTTTAAACAAAAAAAGAGATGGCTTAAAACCATCCCTTTTTTTTAAGTTTTTTTCATTATCAGTCTGATAATGAAAAAATCAGGCTATTTACTTGCCATTGCTTGTGAAAGTGCAATCCTACGAATGTTACCCGTAGACTTAGAACGATCTGTCACTTCAATTGAGCCGTCAGATAATTTGCTTTCAGCAGAAACTAGCGCAGCCAATACCGCTTCTTTACGTTCATTTGACTTGTATTGTTGATATTGCAAGTTCAAGCGTTCAGTACTTTGAATTAAACCATCGACCATCAAACCACGTTCATCTTTAATCGCTTGTGATTTAGCAAAGTCTTTGTAATCTTGCCCTGAACCTAAATAACGAGAGACACTTTTTTCCAAGTGTTGCATCGGTGCAAGTTTGGTACTTGAATCATGACTATTGGTACCACCACCAGCAACAGGGGAGTATTGCGCTTGAATTGCTTTCAAAGAGGTAATTGCTGGAGAAGTTAAAGCATCTTTCGCCAGTTTAGCCATCACATAATCTTGACCAGCAGATGTTTTCGCAATTCTACCGTCAATTGGAGCATCAGGTAGACCAACCATGTTGTTGATCAATGCATTTTGAGCACGAGCCATCGCCGTGTCTGGCGCTGCAGTCGTGAATAAAGTTGAAGCTTGTAAACTTAGACCAGCATTTTCACCAGCAGCACCACATAGTCCAGACGCAGCCTGAGAAGTGGTACAAAACTCATTATGAGCTTGTAACATAGCTTCTTGTGCTTTGTGAGGGTTCATGTAGACACCAGGCGCAGCAACCACTTCAGAGCCAACTTTATTTAAAATTGAACTATCAGCAGATTTATTGTCTTGTTGAGCTTGTTCACGATCGCCTAAAACTTCACACGCTTTAAATGCTTGGCCATGTGCACCAAACTCAAATTGAGCTTTTTTCATTTGCTCACTTTGTTTAACAGCTTGGTACGCCGTTACAAGACTTTGTGCGTTTTTATGTGCGTTATCTGAAATACCTTGAGCAGATACAGCCTCTTGTTTCGTCAGGATCTTAATCGCTGCCGTCACATCATCTTGTTGCTTTTTAATGCCCAAAGATAAGTTTGTGTCCAACGCACGTAACGCAGCGCTTTCCACCGCATCAGCCTGTTGAATAAGCATATTCAAGGTATTTACTGCCATCGGGTTGCCCACGGAAGCACAGTAATAAGCAGATGCAGAACCGCTAATAATGGCGAGGGTTAAACCGAGTGCACTAATTTTTGAACGAGAGCCGTGCGCTTGTGGCGCTTTCATAACTTTACGTGATGTTCTTTTCGGAGTACGCATTATTTAGTCTCCTTAAAATTGAGGCATAGTTTGTGAAAGCTTAACTTTCACTGACTGGCCGTATTTCGTTTTCACATCATCTTTTATCGGCTGAGATTTCGCTAAAAGTAATGCAGACAATAAACCTTCTTCACGCAAACTTTGCTTGTAAGTTTGAAGATCTAAATAAACAGAAACACCGTTAATGATATTGGCTTCTTTAAGTAGACCGCGTGGATCTTGCATCGCCATCGCCATTTGCCATTTTTTAGCTTCAGGACCACCGTAGTAACGTGCGATTGTTTGGTCGATCAAATCGTTGGCAGACACCATTTTGCCGTCAATATCTTTGAATGATTTTGTATTTTGCGCGTCAATAACCGCCAAGCTATACGCTGGCATAGCAAGTAAAGCTGTTTTTTGGTTTGTTGCTTGCAAATAATCTCGACCAGCTGGAGTACGTGCCGTTGCATTAGACAATGATTTATCTGGTGTACCTAAAATGTTTTCACGCACGTAATGTCTTGCAAGAGCTTCTTTTGAACCAGGTGCAACAGACTTAAACAGTAGGGAAGCATTGGTATCGCCACCCGGTAATTTAGACAACGTACATTGACCAGCTTGTGCTTCAGCAACCGTACAGAATTCAGCTTTATGCACGTTTAGGCGTTGATTAATCACTTCCTGTTGAGAGCCAACTAATTTACCGCCGACTTGAGAAGTTTGAGTCGCCATATCAGCTGCTTGATCAATCACTTGACCAGATGCACTCGACATATTTGTATTTTCAGCCAAAACCTCACAAGACTTAAAGCCTTGACCAGTATTGGCGCCATAAGCAAATTGTGCTTTTTTCATGGTATCTGACTGTAAAAGCGCTTGAATACCAGAGGCAATAGTTTGGGTGTTTTTAGTTGTCGCATCGGTAATTTGGTTAGCAGCTTGCGCCTTTTGCTTCACCGCAACTTTAAGCGCTGCAACGATGTTTTCAGTCGAATCATCTAACTTTCTACGGGTACTTTGAGATACTTGTTGAATATCATTTGCTTGGTTGCTTGCATGCTTAGGAATCTGAGAAGACATCTCGCTCATAATCGTACCCAAACCAACCGTAGCCCATTCAGCAAAAACAGGACTACTAATCACCAAAGTTGCACCTAAAATGACAGGTACAAACTTTGATTTTCCTTTAGGCTGTCTTAAAGTATTTTTACGCTTTCTCATAGTCATTACTCAAAGAATTTGGCTGAAGCATTGGAGTTTGGTGTAGTGCGTTGCATCACATTATTAGCCACCGAATAGTTAGCCAGTGATGAAAGAGTACTTCCAGCCATGTATTTATTTTGAAAATCAACGCAAGTTGATGAAGAGCATTCCATCAATCCGACTGGAACAACGTTGTTAGATGCAATTGACGAGTAGTTCAATGCAACAGTCGCTTGCTGTTCAGAAAGTCGAGAACGAGAAAAAACAAAAGCAGTATCAATGTCGCCATACTGCAGACCATTTGGAATCAAATTACAGACACCCATTTTTGCTTCTTCTACGCCACACGAGGTCGCCAAGTGAAACGCATATGGTGAGGTTGCTTTATCTGTTGAATTTGAGAAAAGTTTCCCTGAAACATCTTGCATGTATTTAGAAACGTTAAAGTCTTTTAAGTTTCTATTGAGATCGGTTTGTTCACGTTCTTCAAGAGCCGTACAAAAAGCTGAATCAGGGAGGGCAGCATTCGTACCAGAATTTAAAATCGCTTTTTTGATCTCAATATTTTTATCGACACTTTGAATACCAGCAACGATCATTTCTGAATCACGCGTTTGGTTATCAACAATTTGATTTGCACTGACCGCTGTTTGTTGAGTAGATACACGCACAGCAGAACGTACCATCAATTGCTGAGCTTGTATTGCAAGCTCAGAAAGGATAGTGCCAAGACTAAAAGCATTGGTAAAAAGTGGTATGGATAATAGACCAACCGTTAAAGTACCCACCGCAATTGCTTTAACAGGTGAAAACTGATTAACAGTAATTCTTCTTTTACGCAGATTATTTCTATTTTTCATACCACCCCCAACTTAAGAGAAAAAGTCTTTAATTGATTGGGTGACAGAAGTAGATTCTGAACCTGAAGTTTTTGCGTTAGACGGTGTGCTAGTACTGGCTTTTTGATCAGTTGAATAAGAAACTGGAGCAGTTGAGCTACTACCATTGATTGTATAAGTATCTCCACCCTCAAAAGCACCGCTAGGCATAACTAGACCAGGATCAAGTTTACCAAGTTGACCATTCACAGCAGTACCAAGCGCACCCGATACATCAGTATATTGACCAGCTTTGTTGATTTCACCTATAACATCATTCAATGGGCCAACAAGTTCAGTACTTGCAGTTTTCATTGCGTCACACGCTTTTTTAGTCGCGTAATCGACAACCATTTGTTGCGCTGCATTGATGATTGTATCAAGTGATGGAATAGTCACAGAAAGGTCAATGATTTTACCGATGTCAGCAAAACAGCCACCTTGACTAGCTGGACTGAACATTTTGTTAATATCGATTGGACGACCCCAAACCGTCATTTGTAGATCTAAGTTGTCTTTAACGACTTTACCGATCCCATCAGTTGCACATGATTCAATATTGGTTTGAATGTTTTGAGCAGCTGCTTGTTCACCTTTTTTAACCGCCATGAAGTTGTTTTCAGCAGCAGTAGAGTTGAATGACGAATTAGAACTGGTAGACGAATAATATCCGCTATTTGAATTCGACAAAGGCGTATCACCACCAGAGCTACTTGCAATGGTCGATGATGTTGCGATGTTTAAGTTACCCATGTTTTGAGTATTACTGGTAACAGAAGCAACGGAACTTTGTTGAACTGCAATAGCACTTGAACACCCAATAACGGTAGCAACAAAAATGCTTAAAGCACTTTTAGTTTTAAAAGCTGGCTTAACATTTTGTAGATTAGGGTTAGTCCTTAAAGTCTTGCCCCGAACTTGTTGTAGCCTTTTAGCTTTCTTGTGATTGTTACGCATATCTAGCCCTTTAAAAGAGTTATGATTAATGTTTTTTAGAAGCAAGTTCGCAAAGCACTACAACATCTTTTACTACAGCTTCACTACTTAAATATAAGGTAGCTATAAGGTGTTTTAACTCATATATCCTTTTAGCGAACTTATATATAGAATCATAATACCATTCTTCACCATATTGTAGTATATACTTCTCATTGGTTAAACATAGTTTTATGAATTCTTTTAAAATAGGACGCTTAAAAATAATAGCTGTCGTAATATATATAAACTGAGTACTAACCAAACACATTAAAGTATTAATTAGCTCTACTTCCTCTTTTAAGCATTCCTGTAAAACCGATGGCTTTAGGGTTTTAGAAAAACCTTCCTCAGTCACAATATCTTTTAAAAAACCTGAATCCGAGTACTTATTTTTCAGAAAATTACTTAATTCATGCACGTTCTTTAAGTAAATATTGATCTGATCTTTAGACGCAGTTTTGAAATGTTCCTCTACACGTTTTGGATCGTTTAACGTGATGTCGAGCATTTCAGATTCATTATTTTTTTGATTTAAAAGCACAAAAGCGGTGAAGCTGGTAACTTTGCGTGTTTCGCCAAGATAGCCACTACTGCAAGCATTCAAAAAAACAAGGCAATGCTGTTCAGTAAGATACAAGCCGTATTCTTTTGGTGTACCTGGTTCAAAGAAATTGAGTGAACGCTTATCAAAATGAAAAGTGTTCTCTAAGGTCTGACAAAAGTAGTTAATAGAGTGTACAAAAGCTTCTGGTACAAAGGTTGTAGGCTCTTGAGACAATGCTATGTTTTGGCTTTCTATGCTCATTCCCACGATTTAGTCCTCTTTGAGAGGTAGGGCGTAATAGCCCATTTGACTTAAAACACGTAAAGGAATATCAAAGTTAAGACTTTGCGTTAGACCAGATTTAGGGTTAAAGGTTTTAGCTGAAGCTATAAACAAAGTTTGCTCATTAATAAACACTTGAATGCTATTCGTGACTTTTTGTTCATCAAGTATGACGCCACATACAATATCTAATTTCACATCAAACGTATAAGCATCCATTTGAACGTCTATTGATTCCCAATCGATCGTCATGAACAAGTTTTGGTTTTCAAATTCCAAATTACCTTCTTCAAGAGCTTTATGGATTAATCCCTTTTCTAATAATTCCAAGTAAAACGCATGTAAAGGCGTTGCATCTGCAAAACCATGAGGATTAAACGGCGTTCTTGTCGGTTCAGTGATTTTAGTTTGAATCATGTTTAACTCCATTAAAGGGTATTTAGATTCTATCTTAAAACACCCTAAATGTTTTTATTTAAAATTAATTAAAACCCATTGCTATAAGTTGAAGCGCTTTCTTTAGTTTTAACGTTTTCAAGATTGCTTTGCGTAATAGTATCTTTGTAATGCTGACTAAACGTATTTTTACCCGTTTCGTTTATGTTCTTAAGCTCATTTTTAATGACCTTAAGATAGTCTTGATATTTTGGTGACTGTTCTACATAAACTTCGGTCGCTGCAATTGAGAACATGTTCTTATCATTGGTTGCGATCGGAAATAGGGCAGTATAGGAAGCATCTTGCTTGAGCTGGTCTACAGTTGTTTGTTGCTCAATGATCTTCGCCTGATAGTCCAACAATGTTTTATTGATATTTTCATGACTATGGATAACGAAATTCAACTGTCTGTCATTCGGACGTTCAAGGGTAAACGGCTGATCGATACCAGAAAGCTTATTACAGATCTCCATATTGTATCGGTAGGCTTCAAACGAGTCTGAAAAGTGATTAAAGTCTTTTCGGAGAGCATTATTGTTTTCTAAGTCTTGCTGAAAGTCTTGAAAGCATTGCAATACATATTCATCTTCATTTTTCTCAACGAATAATTGAGCGATGTTGGAGCACTGGTGCCGTTCGCAGAGATCCGCAAGCTTTTGAATGCTTTTAACCTCATTTTTCTTTTCTAAGATGTTGCGTAAATGTAGCTGAGTTGCCCGATACTCTTGCATCAACATATTGTGATGCTCGACAAATAGCTCATAATCGCTTTTAAGGTACGGACTGGCACCTTCAATCTCACGCTCTACCTTTTCATGCTTAGAGTTGGTTTGAACACGCTCACGCGTGGTATTCACTGTATTTTGACCAAAACCACCTAAGATTTTATCAAAAGCAATCATCGCATCGATGTCGCCAGTTACGTTTTTATAGAAATCCATGATTAACGCCCCAATGTTTGATCATTGTCATGATCGTTTCTACGTGCGACTTCTAAATCTATATGCTTATCAAGGTCACTCAAAAATTGAGATGTCGTATTTTTCTCAAGCTTTACTTGGTCTAAGTAGTTTTTAGTATTGAGATTCAAACCATCTTGGAGCGCTTCTAAGCGTAGGCCAGTTTTATCAAAATCAGCTTCAAGGATCTGATTCACTTCTTTGATTTTTTCCATGTCTTGCTGTTCTAGACGGTGTAACTTCACATCCTCATGAATCGCAGCGATATAGTGATCGGTTAAGATCTCTTGCTTTAAGTGCTGAAGCGCAATTTCCACGTTTCCTGTTTCGGCAATCACGGCGTTGAAGCTGTCAAAGATTTGACCTGTTTCAGCCGAGTTTCTAAATTCAACAATACGAGGCTCAACACTATTAAGGTTTACAAACTTGGCATCACCATACGCAGTAGGTAGTACTAGATGATCATCCATACATTCAAAAAGTTGCTTATATTCAGCATTCATAAGATTTGATGCTGCTTGAAGCTTTAAATCTTGTTGTAACGTGTCTAGGCGTTGGTTGAGATGTAGAAAGCTTTGAACATACATCTCGTTTTGAGAGTTTTCAGGCGCAACAACGGTTGAGGCCATACCTTTAACAACATTTTTCAGTTGCGTATTTTGAATCTGATCAGCAATTTGATTAAGCGCGTTAATGTGATCGGCTTTCACAAGGTTATTGTTTTTCAGTTGTTCAATAAATTGATTTTGTTCAATCACTTTTTCACTTTCCTTTTCGCTGAATAACGAATCTTTAATTTGTTGTTTCACCTGGTCCAAGTTAGAGAAGAGGTGAAGTACTTCTTGTTCATTGCTGTTATTGACTGCATTTAGCAATGTAACAAACACATCATGGCTGATTAGTTGTTGCTGATTATTTTCCGCATTCTGAAATTCAGCAATTTGGCTACGGCTAATGACTTCAACACCAACATCATTGATATAGCTTGCACCAATCGGGGAGAGTTGATTATCTGGAGCTTTTACGGCGTAGTACTCGCCTGATTTGCCATCATCTTTGGCGCATAGACCAATATATGTATTGCCATCTTGCGTAATGATTTTTGAACCGATGCTATTGAGTGCTGCAGAGGGTTGTAACGTACTCAAGGTTTGAATCAATTCTTTTTCGCGATTTTGATGAATTGCATTACTTACTGCTTGGTAAACTTCAGGATCTAAATAAGTCACCTGATTGGCAGATTCTTCATTGAGCGCCGTGACAGTATTCCACTCTAAAATATCTTTACGCGGTATCGTTGTAATACCGGCATTAATAATATCTTCCGTGGTAATTTGACGATCAAGGTTGGTAATGGCCACGGCGTTGTATTCGGGTGCAATTGATTTATGACCTTCCGAATCTGAAGTCAGTACCACGAATTGACCGTAATCCGTTTTCACCATAGCACCTACAACACTGAGCTTGCCTTCCAAAATCTTTTTTGAAAGTTCAAGTTCACGTTCGGCAGATCTGGCGTAAGTATTAGTCTGTTCTGCAGTATTGTTGATGGTATCGGCTTTGAGCTTGTCTAAGTATTCGCTTGAAAATTTACCAAGCGCATTTAACTCGTCTATCGGCTCGACAGACTCCAGCTCATACAGTGGAACGGTAGAGGATTCATTCACGATGTCTTTAAGATAAAGCACATCTTTTTCAGTGATATTTTCGAGATCTTCAATCACCGAAAGAGGCACAACGATCGCACGTTTATCCAGATTATCGGAAGCTATATCCAAAACAACCATATTGGTTTGGGTTGTTTCATCTTCATAAACCATACCGACAAACTGTTCAATTTCAGCATTAGAAACATTGTTGTGACGGTCTTTAAAGAATGCTTCTAAATCAGAATCATGATCAACATAAATACTGTCATAAGGGTTCATTGGTTTACCGTTATTGTTTTGGTCTTGGCTTTGCGGTGCTGATTGAGTTGCCGACTGTTCTGCAGTATTGCCTTTAAACTTACCCAAAAGGTTTGAAAGTTTAGATTTGGCTTTCTTTACTTGATCCGAAATCATTTGACCTGATTGATAGGCACGTTGAATAAACTGATCTTTGTATGAAGCTTTGGCTTCTTCAGTCATTTGTTCTGGATCTTGCCCTAATGGATATTCGGCACCAAGGAACATACGTGCTTGTTCTAAGTACTGAGAACAAATGGGTTCAAAAAAGCGACCTTCAAACTCATGGATCTTTTCAGACTTAATGCCTTCATGCAGTTCTTCAATTGAGAGAAACGTTACTTTGTCTTCAATCGCTTCTAAATAGAACGGCGTAATCGGGGTAGGTGCATCGCTACCTTCCACTTGAGGCGGTAAATCTGCTTCTTTAACTAGTTTGATAAATGGGGTAGAGGATTCAACACCTTCGACAGAATCCTTACCGACTACATCAATCACGATGTATTGTTCACCGTCAATGGCATAGACTTTACCGACATTTAGATCGAATTCTTCTAAGGTAACGCCGTCACGGTCTTTATTCAGTTGAGTGGTATATGGATCGTTTAAAAGAGGCAACATTTGCTCTTTAGAGATCGGTTTTAAAATATCGGCATTCTTACCAAGTTCAGTCAATTTTGATTTATCGGCTGTATTGGCAAGCTGTTCGGGTTGTTGTGCGTCTGGATGGTTACTTTTAACGGTAACATCAGGATTGATTGGTTTATCCCAAATGTTTTTCAGGTTATCAAGGCTTTTGTTCTTGTTGAACATGGCCATAATCGCTGCAATGATCAACTTGATTGTTTTCTTAACCAGTTCAATCATGACTGCAATCATTTTTGCACTGAGCGCAGCGAGTTCATCAGCGACCGTTCGTGGATGGCCGTGGCTATTTTCACGCGCTAAAGGAGGACGTTCGTTACCTTCCTCATTTCGCATATCCTTAAAGCTTTTAGAGGCAACGCTACTTGCAGCCAAACTTGCTTTGTCTTGTGGACCACCAGCAATGTTTAATGTGCTCTTTGGTGTACCTTTTGGTGCATTCGGATCAGCTGATTCAACATCTTCCTTTACTGTCTCTTTAGTCTTCTGATTTTCTTTATGTTCTTTCAAAAGTAGAGCAGCTTGTAACTGGTCGCTATGTTCACGGGTTTCTAATAACTGAATTACTTCCTTGGTTAACGTGTCCGTATTGAATTCAAGATAGTGAATCTCAAGTTGTTCAAGTCGAGCAGCTGTATGGTCGCTATTCACACGCCATTGATCCATGACGATAGATTTTGGCACTAAGCCAAGTTCTTCAGCTTCAATCCCACGAATTAAGCAAAAGTCACGCACTTGGCGCATCAATGCGTTAATTTGGTTTTTATCGGTTAATTCACCTGAAAAATAGGTATTCGGTGCACCCGTAACTTCGTTGTAGATCTGCTGTTTTGCTTCACGCACGACTTGGTTTTGGTTAATCAGGCCTTCAATCGCGAATTGACGATTACTCAGGAAGTTGAGGGCATTTTCTTTAGTTGCACCCTTCAGGCTTAAACCATAGTAGGGCTGAGTGATAAAAGATTTTGTCTCAAAGTTAAAGAGGGTTTTTTCAGCCACTTGAACGGCTTCAAATGGATTCTCTTCTTTGGAAAGGAGGAAATCAGGATCATTGTCTGATAGGTATAATTTAGAGTCTGCAGTTGTATAAACACGGTCTTCAACTGGCAATGAACTGTTATTTTCAGCAATATTGCCTAATCCTTGGTCCAGTGCGTTTTTAGTCTGGATTTTATTCAGAGCCGCAATAAACTTAAGATCATCATCATTCTGCAGATCAAGCCCGATGTCTGCAAAGAATTCTAATTGACTGGCTGGCTCTCTTTGCTCAAGTGCATCAAATACTTTACCAATCAGAACAGGATCAAGTTCAGCTAAATCATTGACAGTGACAGCGGAAAGATCAAACGTGTTTTCAGGAATGATGGACCGTTCATTCTCGTAATTCGGGTAACTACTACGCTCATAATCACCTTCGTCAAAAAACATCGGTTCATCATCGTTCAACCGAGTATCTTCAAGAGGGGGAGCGTAATCATAATCTGGGTGCCCAGGAGGTACAGAGTTACCGCCCATAGGCTGATCATATTGTTCATACTGATCATACTGATCATACTGATTATTTTGATACCCATCATCTTGCATGACTGGCGGTTCTTCCATTAATGGAGGTTCAGATAGGGGATCATTGGGATATGGTTCAGACTGGTATTGTTGCGATTGATCTTGTGCAACATTGTTTTGTTGTGGCGTAGGCTGGATGGATTGAAATTCCACGCCGTCCAAACTTAAATCATCCCACTGTTCCAGGCCCTCATTGAAAGTTAATGATTGGCCGTCTTGCAGTTGATCAAGTGTTTGCTCGTCAAAATTATCTTGTTTAGGGCTTTGGTCCATATTTGATCCTTATGACAGGTGGCCTTCCTGGTTTTAAGAGTCCTTTTTAGAATCTGTATCAACATTCCAAATAAAGTCTTCTTTAAAGTCAGAATTAAAACCAGTTGTGATGTCTAATTCACTGTCAAAATCCACTAAATCTGAGTTATTAGAAGATTCCTCTAAGGGATTAGAGTTGCACATAAAATACCTGTATTTGTTTTTTAAAACGTCAATGTGATCGTCACGGATATGATACATGGTATATACGAACTAGACCACACGTAATTGTTATTCACGTATGGTCTGGTATATACCTTTTAAGGGAGGGTTTTAGAAAGATAATTGCTGGATTTCTTGATCGTTATCTAAGGTTTTACCCTTAGGTAACTCAGCCTTATAAGCTGGCTCTTCTGGAGGATTAAGCATACGGTTAATTTCATTTAAAAAGTAATCATTACCATCAGGAAGCTTAGATTTTAAATCCAAAAAGGCAGCTTCAATTTTGGTTGTACTGTCCAGCTCGTCAACAAAGCGTTCAACATCCTTGAGATCAAGCGCAAATCTAAACTCATTACGGCCTGGCTCAGTAAAGTGGATGTTCAACGATTCATCCGTTTTACCGCCTTTAGGATCATGGAATACGTTGGTATTCGACATAAAGCGATTGAACTGTTTTGCAACAGATTTCACCGTCACATTAAAGCAGTCTGACCCGTTGTAGTAGAACTCAATACTTGCTTTCTTGTACGGGAAATTAACCTTAGTACCCACATAGTTATTGCGGTTGAAATCAATGTTTACAGGCAATTGATTAAAGAAGTTCGCAATCTCTTTAACTTGCTTAAACGTCACTTGGTTTTCAAGAGAGCTTTCAAACAAGTCAGTTGGTGTATTTGATGGCAATAATAACGCACGGTTACGCATACCATCAGCATCGGTAAATATAACGGTTGAATGTCGTAGATCTAGTGAGCTGACAATCTTATGTGCCTTGAACATATTGCCCGTTAAGGTAATCGCTTGTCGTGTGACATCACCAGACGGCGCTTTCTCAAAATAGGTACGCGTATAACGGGAATAATTGTTTTGTTCAGTAAATAAGTTCACCAAGGGTTGACGATCCTCAACATGACGTCTATTCACATCAGCATAAGAATAAAATTCAGGATTGAAGCGTTTTAGGATAATACGTCCTTTTTCACTCACTGGAGCTACCCAATCCAAGTCTTGCTTGGCATTTTGCATGGTGTAATTGATCAGTGGAACTTTAAACGACTTCTTATCACCAGGGTAAACCAAATCAAGCTTAACCGCATTCGGTGTGATTGCACCTACACGTAACGGCGGTAGGTCTAGACGTAGCAAAGCACCTGTTTTGTGATCTGGCGTCACTTCATCATCAAAAAGACTAGGTTTTGAGATAAGGAACAATAACCCATGCGCTGAATGACCTTCTTTTTCGTTCCTTTCCATAGAACGAGCCAAGAATTTTAGATCCTGAACAATTCGATACATGCGATCAAAGTTAGAGGTCAAAATAGGATCATTGGCAAGATAAACCGCTTCAGCTACTTTTTCAAAAGCATCTGCAGAGTGATCATCAGGTTTACGAAATTGAATATCATCAATGTGTTTTACATTGGCTTCAACAACACCGAAATGATCAAATACTTCGTGTCGATAATCACGAATCACTTCACCACGCATTTGCCCATTTTTGAAAAATAACTTTTGCTTAGCAAAGCCTTCATATTTTTGGTACATCAATGCCTCAAAGTTATAGGCATAGTGTAGTAGTCCGTGTACCGTTTCATTGATGTTTTCATTGATACGTTTAAATTGACGCACCAGATAATCATCACTTTCTTTGAACATGAGTTTTAGATTGTCAGCACGTAATGGCTCAACATGTTCAATGTATTGCAGACCTTCAAAACGCACAGGTAGATCAAAGGTATTGATCTTGGCTGCTTCTGTTTCTGAAGTCACGGTAAAGAAGTTGTCCTTCACTTCAAACTCACGGACTTTTTTAGCTTTCCAGTCTAAAAAGTTGGTCTTGAGAGGGTTACGACCCAACAAGTCTAATTCACGGATCTTATCGTTATAGTCAACAACCAAGTCTTGATAAACCTGTTCTTGCTGACTAATCGGCATCAAAATCAGTTTAGATAGCAACTGGTTCACATGATAGTTTTGCGCCGTGCGATATGATGGTCCTTTTTCATCATCCGAAATATCAATATCAAGTGTGTTCGCCAAGTTTACGTTATTTTTTAAATAGTCCAACGCTACCCGGTTGCCAATGTAGTTGAGCATGTCAGGATAATCGTTTTCGTTAAACTTGGTTTCTGAGTTGGCAGAGACGTTCGCTGATAGGGTAGACAGTTTACGCATCATCATTAAGTGCATACGTGTTTCTGCTGGAATACCCGAATCTACTGTCGTCATAATCGGATGTGATTCTTCACCACGGCGACCCACACGACCGATCATCTGAATCGTATCGGTAGAGTTCTCAGGTTTTTGCAAGAAAAACAACTCACGTTGGCGCAAGTGATCCGATGGAATTGTAGGATCAGGGTTTTTGGCTGCATGTAGAGAAATACCCGTACAACCAGAGCGAGTCACAATAACAACATCGATTTCACCAGATTGGAATTTTGATTGAACCAAAATCTTACCTTGTGTCGTATTGTTCTCTTGTTTATTAACCTTCCATTTGCCGTCTCTTGTTTCCGTTAAGTGGATCTGACGGCCAGAGATTTCATCAATCTTGAAGCCAGCTTTTGTCACCTTGTTACGTAGTACGTCCAAAGGCATCAAAGGTAGGTCAGGGAACTTTTGAATCTTTTCTTTGATACGATCCAAAATGATTTTATACGGACTTACCACTGGATCGCCGTTTTCATTAAATGTCACTTCCGTACTGAGCTTCTTAACGAACGAGTTACCGTAGTTATCTTCAGCTTTCACCACATCGATGCGATCTAACATCACTTCAAGCAAGTCACGGAATTGTGGGAGTTCATCTAAAACAGAAATTTGACTTTGCAGATAGCTACCGCGCTTATATTCAAGCTTAGTCAATTCCTTTTGAATATTTTTCGCTGCTTTTTCATCGCCAGCGTCACGGTTTTCTTTGATCATGAGTTTTTGAAGCTCATTTTCAAGAAATTCAATTTCTGACGATACCGACTTGAAGTTATTAAACGCTTTTTCTTTTTCAGGCGAATCAGCGGTAACGTCTTGCGCCGTATCTGCTTTTAAAATCGCTTCCATGCGACTTTGCATCAAAATGTTGAATAGACTCTCACCCGTATTTTCCAAACCAATCACGGGCTTTCTACCCTCATGTAATGCCTGAATCACAGCATCACTTGTAGAGTCAGTTTTCAATGCCAATAGGAATTGCTTTTGGATCTGGTACATTCGAGATCCAAAGTTCATCACACTCAAACTTAAACGGTTTTTCGGATCGTCTGAATCCTGATGAAAGTCTAAATTGGCAACAGCATCATCATCATTGGCAATGTTTTCTAGCGCATCGAGGCGAATATCTTTAGAAAATTTCACCATGTCCGTCAAGATGTCAGAAAGAACATCTGAGTAATTGTGAAATTTCTTAATTTCCTCTTCAGTTGGCACAAAGGTTTGAATGGTAATGTGCGAGAGATCTTGCTCTCTACGAATCATGGCAGAGCTGTCTACCAAACCTTCAGAAATAAACTCCAAAATTGGACCATCCGCATTATCGATAACCTTTTGTAAGTCATTACGAGATACGGATCGAGGGAACAATTTATGGAAGAATTCAAGATTTTCAGGTTTCTTAATTGCCGATGCAGACTGGAAATTAATTAGATTGGTCTGATCAATAACATCTAAGAAAAATTGACTTGTAGCTGATTTCAAGGATGCTGCACGGTGCGTTTCATCCATCACCAAAACAGTGTCTTGATTAATAAAACGAGTCAATAACGCACGTTTCCGGTTTGGTCGGTTAAATTGGCTATACGTTGCCAATACCAAGTCATGTTGCGCTGGAATATCTTCAATTTCCTTAGGTAGATCTTGGCCAGTGAATAAAACCTCTTCAGTACCAAAGCGGTTAATCACAGCATCCGAGTTAAAGATAAACGGATCTTTAAAGAACTTGTCACTGTCTGTAGCAACAATATCACGCCAAATGTCGTTCAAGAGTTGCGTTGTATCTGTAAGGAAAACAGGGGGCTTTCCTCTTAACGCACTATATCGTAAACACGCAGCTGCAATACGACCTTTACCTAAACCCGTCTGGTCGCCAATAAGCACAGGTAAGTTTTGGTCAAAACGTAAAATGATATGGGCAACCGCATCGACCTGTTCACATGCAAAAGCGGACTTTAGTGCATCAAAATTGTCATATTGCAATTTCTTAGCGACATAGGCATCAACAAGAGTAGGGTAGTTACCATTATCGACTTCAGCTTGGAAATTGATACCCCCAAAACCTAATACATTTTGGATGTGTGTAGTCAATTGAGCATTTGCCTGATTAATCGCTTTAATCTGGTTTTTAGCCACTAAAGCAATTGGCTCAGATGCCATAGACATCGGTATATACTTAACTTGGTATATATTTTCCGGAGTTGGTTCTGTTGTGTTTTCAGCATTAGGAACAGGAACAATCGGCTGTAAATTTGATTGGTCAGATTCAACAGTCGGTTCTTCTTTTTGCTCAGTACCGATCGCTAATTCAGAATTTAACTTAGCAATCTCTTCAGCAGTTAAACCCGGTTCCTGTTTTACTTGCTCTACCGCTGGTTCTTCAGCTGGTGTTTGTTCAGGTGTTTCACCCTCATTGGTCGCCGTGGTATCACCTACTTGAAGATTAACGTCATCGTCAAGGTCTTCATCCAGATTTTGGTTCTCGTGCGGATTCTTTACCTCAGGCACGAAATCATTGTCATTTTCATTTTCAAACGTTGGTGTAGCTTCAGTTGGTGTAGGTACATCATCATCTGAACTGGTTGTTTGCGTACTAACTTCAACGGTTCCGAAGTCAAAAGAAACTTTATTCGGTTTTGATTTAGGTTTACGACCAAACATCGGTTTTGGTTTGACAGCTTCCTCTTGCTTAATCTCTTCTTCTTTAGCGACCACGACTTCATCAAACATAGTGACTGCAGACGTAGGCGTTACACTTGATGCAATATCTTCAAGTGGCGAAACAGGCTGTTCATCACCTAGACTGGCAAACAAATCGTCATTTTCTTTTTCAACAGGCTTAACCTCAACAACAGGTTCAACCACTGGTGCTTGTTGTGCTTGTTGCTCAACTGGAGTCGGAGTAGTTGGCTTGAAGTATAGATCCTTATTCGGATTCAAACGATTATAGATTACGTTATTAGCCCATCCCCAAAGTTCGTCATAGTCCGTAATGACTTTCAACTTATCTGGTACCACAGAAGATTGGTAAGTTTGTAGTAACGCTTGTTCGTTTTTACGATTGCCTACCACTAACATACGAACATTTTGATTAGCGCCGTTTCGTGCATATGCATTGCCGTGGATTTCTACAACCGCCTCAACTTCATAATGCTTATAGAGATAATTAAGTAAATTCTTTGATTTACGCTCAACCGTACCATCTGAAATCTGTTTATCTGAGCCAATAATGAAAACTGAACGCCCTTGATCGTTTCGTGCGTTTAGTGATTTAACCAGAATGGCATGGTCCAATTTATCCGTACTGAACCAGACGTTTTCTGATGGATCTACCAATAATGGGTTTGGATCTACGCCGTTACGCTGTTGAACCAAAATTGGTGCAACACGTTCTAGTTTATCCATAGCACCAAAAGGAGGGTTGGCAATCACATAGTCAACTTTTTGCTTAAACGTTTGCTCAAAATCAATTTGTGTAGCATCCGCAGTAACAACCGTGCATTCATAATTTTGAGTCAGTGCTTTTGTACGTTCAGCACGTTTGGGATCTAACTCAACCGCATAGACAGAAGCATTACGCTCTTGGGTTAATAAACCGATTAAAGATCCATTACCCACAGTTGGCTCGAGCACGGAAAAGTTTTGTTTTGTTCGGTTATCACCCTCAATCAATAAGCGCTGAGCCACAAGTGACATCGGGATTGGAGTCGAATATTGCTGTAACATACGAATCGTATTGTTTCGCATGGTCTTAGTCGGCATGCGATTGTATAACGCTAAACTCGTTTTAAATGAGCTCTCAGTAAAATCAAGCTCACCTAACTTTTCGACCATCACTGTTTCAAGCGCTTCTTCTGCAGTATGGATCTGTTTATCTGTTACCTTGGATACATCAACGTCAGCATTTTTGGCTTGCGTGATTAGAGCTAAAAACTTTAAAAAGTCCTGGTGATTATGGCTCTTTGTTTCATGTTCTAATTGATAGATATAGCCTCTTAAGCATTCTTTTAAATCTTTTTGCTTGGTCGCACGTAAGTACAGACTAGACGGCTGATCATTAGGACCTTCAGGTATTTGCGTACCTTGGGCATTCACGTAAAAACGGTTATGAGCTGAAGCATAGATTTTGTTGCCATCAGAGTTATAACCGAGTGGAGTTGCACTATTCAACGCAACGTTCAATCGTTGTGGCACCAATGTTTTTGCTTGGGCATTGAACAAATCATGCAATTCTTGGCGAGTCGCAAGCACACTACGGATAAATTCTTTTGGAATACCCAAAACTTCATGAAACAGTCTTGGTTTGATCGTTTCATTCAAATTGTATTGATACAAGTGACCGTCAAAGTGAGGATAAGCCTCAAACTTCATCGGTGTAAAACCAATGTTATTCAAATTTTCTTTAGATAGTTTTTTTTGAACGTCCAATAAGAGTAATTGGCTATCCGTCTGGCCAACACGCCGTACATCGAGATATACACCAGCTTGTGATAAGTCGATCCATTTAATTTTTTCGTTTAAATCATGAGTAGTCATAGCGAACCTGAAGAAGAATTATTAAATTTGATTAAAAAGTCATGTCGTTATAGACATCAGAAGTCGCAGCCTTTTCTTGGCTTTTCTTAACATCCATTTCTGGCTGTCTGACTTTCATCATTAACTCTTGTGGATCAGGTAAAAGATCGTGGTTGAAGTTCTTAGATAACGGACTATCGATTGAAGCTTTATGTTGCTGTACATGCTCTACCGTAATTTCTGAAAAGTTCAACGCATTCATACGGGTTTGAGTAAGTTCAACAGGCTCGATAAACGAGACAAAACAATTATTCGAGTTCCGTTGGTGTGGTTGAATAACAATAAACGCTTCAGCAAATTGCTGTTTTGCATGCGTCAATTTATTCATGGTCTGACGATCAACTTGACTTAAAAATTGAGGATTTAAGTCGTGCGGTTTTGGATTGCCGTAGTCATCGGTAAATTGATTCACTAGGGGAGGTGCACCAACACCACGAACACCCTCACCAGTACGTAAATCTATTTCTGGATCTACCTTGCGAAAACCAGCGTGAGGCGTTTTATTGTTGAAAAATTTCTTTAAGAACGTGTCTTTGTAAAGCGCACCTAGTTGTAGTTGTTGGCCATGATAAACCTCAGGCAGTAATTTTTGACTCACCAAGCCAGCGTAAAGACGTTTTAAATTTTGATTTTTTTCTTTGTCTACATCTTCATTGTAGAACACTTTAATTTGTCGATCGCCAAGTAATGCAAACAGGGCAATACGGGCCTGGTCCATAACATAAACGTTCTGAGCCTGTTTATCGAACTGGTCTTTTTCATGCTGGTTGGATGGTACAAAATTTGGATCAAAAGTTGCGGTGTGAAAGTCATTGCCGTTCAAAATATCTTTGATACTTTCAATCGGATCTTTAGCAACCCGATAAGACTTTTTAGTTTTATCAATACCGCCACGTTGCATCAACGGATCTGGCTTAGCGAATTGCTTAACACTTTCACGATCAGCACTGTCATAGGTTGGAATCAATGGGATTGTAGTTAATACAGAACCAGACTCATAGCGCACAACAATTTTTGAAAATGGAATGCGCTCAGGTTGGTTGTCAGTACTATTCGATAAAGATTTAACAAGAAGCTGTAAATTATTTTTAATAATAGCGTTATGAAGTGCTGGAGAATTAATTTTTACATTGGGCACTTGCATATGTGCTGCATCTTCAATGATTTGAGCTTTAACAAAGAAATCGCCGTTTTTTTGTTGATGCACATTGATAGAAGTGACTGCTTTGATTAATTGTGAATTCGGGTTGTTACTCATTACGTTGCACCACTGAGCAACATAAGTTTTATAACCGTCAAGAGATTCGTAGGGTGAGTCAACACATTTGTCAAAACAGATAATTCGACCACGGTTAGCACCGCGATTATGTGTGTCTAATGAAGTACGTTGGTTACGTCCAGAATCAAATTTTGCGTGGACTTCATCTACTGAAACATTCTCAGTATGATGCTTGTTGAGTTTATTAATGATCTTCGTGAATTCTTCAGATGAACTCATTCGTATGCGAACTGGTTCATTGGTAGACATATCAAAGCCGTATGCATACAGCTCGTCTTGTTCATCATGTTTGTAAAATTGATCTACAGTCATGACGATACGTTTAATCGTATTATCACTTTTACTCATTTCTTAAATTCCACGCTTTATATTTTTGATTGCTGGTCATTGACTCAAGCTATTTATAAAATACTACAAAACCTCATTGGTATATACTAAGGAGGCAAATAAAAAATTAAAAAATATATTAAAAAGTTTAAGAGTAAATTTTTAAAAAGAAATTTTTTGTTTATTATCTTTCTAATTAAGGGAAGTTAATTAGGGACATTTTTTATGCTTATTTTTCATGATATTACAGGATTAGTACGGAAAAACACAAATGGTACGAGCGAAAATCAAATTCATTTGAGCGCAAATTGAATTTGAATTTTTAGAAAATAAGGCGTTTTTAGCTGGTTTTTGATGTTTTTATCCACTTTCCTATTAAATTCTATCCACAAATTAAGTTCTTGTATATTAGAATGAATTTAAAAATATGAGTAAAATATTGTTCATTTTTTAGCTTTTTGCAATATTGGAAATTTGCAAACTAGCAAGTGTTGTAAGTCGCTGTTTATAATAAAATTAAATAGAATAAAAAATACTTCCAGCGCAAATTAAATTCATTTGAGCGCAAATTAAATTCAAAACGTTGCGGATAACTTCTCCAATTTCCTGAGAGCCTTGATAATAAAGACTTTCAGATTTTATGAGGAATAGCCCTTATATATGACCCAACGATCGCTATTTAGCTTGTTTTACGACAAATCAATAACTTACGCCATTAGGACGGAAGAAAGTTTACAACCCATTTATAAAAAACTTTCGCTGAGTTCAGACTATAACAGAAAATCAATGAGTTACGCCATTAGGACGGAAGAAAGTTTACATCCACTTATAAAAAACTTTCGCTCGTATTTTGACACAACTATAAATCAATAACTTACGTCATTAGGACGGAAGAAAGTTTACAACCCATTTATAAAAAACTTTCGCTGGAAGTTAGGTACAGCCAAAAAGTTATAACCTAACCTTAAAACATACTAAACATACTATCTATGATAGTTGAGCTATTGGATCTGGACAAAAAAGTAAAATCAATAACTTACGCTATTAGGACGGAAGAAAGTTTACAACCCATTTATAAAAAACTTTCGCTCGTATTTTGGCACCACTATAAATCAACAACTTACATCATTAGGACGGAAGAAAGTTTACAACCCATTTATAAAAAACTTTCGCTCGAAATTTGCCAGCACTATAAATCAACAACTTACATCATTAGGACGGAAGAAAGTTTACAACCCATTTATAAAAAAGTTTCGCTCGAAATTTGCCAGCACTATAAATCAACAACTTACATCATTAGGACGGAAGAAAGTTTACAACCCATTTATAAAAAAGTTTCGCTCGTATTTTGGCACCACTATAAAACAATAACTTACGTCATTAGGACGGAAGAAAGTTTACAAACCATTTATAAAAAAGTTTCGCTGGGTGCCTATCTTGAGCACATATTTATTTGATCAAGTATTACATTGGTTAACTTACATTGTAATTGTGAATATTACTCATATAAGGCACTGTTTTTCATAGTCTTATTTATTAAGAAATTACTGTTAAAAATGCTTTTAATCGTAGTCTAATTAACGAATTGATGCTATAATGTCTACTCAGAATGCCTATGGGAATTCGAGATATGCAATATCAATCATTTAGTCTTAGACATCAAAAAATACTCATTGACTTCAATGTGTTTAGCTCTGGCTCGTCTGATATTTTGCTAAAAGGTGTTTTATCTGCCGAATTGCTTATTCTAGTTGATAATTTAAATGCATTTTATTCTGCAGAAGACGGTAGATACGTTGTATCAGCTGAAAAAGTTAACCACGTTACAGGTCTAGATTTTAATAAGAAAACTATCAACCAGATCATGCGTGAAGCTTGTGATTTATCATTTATGATTGATACAGATGCGAAGCAAGCTGCAGCACCTATGATTGACGAAATTCAAATCTTATCAAGTGGCGATATTACTTTTAAACTCACTAAAAGCTTTGATTTTTTTAGAAATTCTCTTAGTTTTAAAAGCATATATGAGAAGCTACCATACAGGTTCACTACTTCTAAACTAGAGTTACCGCAGATCGGTCAACAAATAATGTTAATTGCGTAATTAAGCCTCTGACGAGGCTTTTTTATTGTCTAAAATTTAGTTAGTATATACACAGCTTTAAAGCGAAAAGACTACAACGTTAGTTGGGTTGCAAATATATTTTTATTTTTATTTTTTAATTCAATCTCAGGCAATGTACGTTGTACGTTGTCTAAAGTGGAGCAGTTATGCAAGATTCTTCACAAGTCTGCATAAGTAAAGGAATTTCAGAAGATGAAATTTTTGGACTATCGCAGTCAATCAAAGACTCAATTATTAATGCCGAAACAAAAACCATGGATCTCTTGGGTTACGGCAACAAAATCAGTAATTTCATAGTCGAATGTTATCTAGATATTCCAGTTGTTGATCAATTCATTTTTTACTTAATGTTGGTGAATGCCAAAAATAAGTATGCACATCAGCTGCAGCGCGTTATCGCTGAAAAACCTGAATTATCCCAAATTGAAGCATTACAACTAGCGAACAACTTTGTTCTGAATTTTGAATACATCCGTCAAATTCTTTTATTCAAAAATAAAGCTAATTACCTTAGCAATGGCCGTATCAAATCTTTGGCATGGAATACGCTAAATAGTGTTGGTAAAGTGATGCTACCAATGAGCTCTTTACGCCAAATGGACAGCGAACCATTTTCAAGAAATGACGTAGACAGCGTAACTCATAAAAGAATGTTTGCCAGTACGGGCTATTTTGAATTAGATAACAATGCGTTTATTTGCTATCAGCTTGAAGAAACGTTGATTGCCAATCTATCTGAATTAGATTTTGATAAAAAGGGGCGCTACACAGTTCTCGACACTTTAACGGTTCTTGGATTTAAGGACCGTTTTGATCTTTATATGTATAACTTGATGAAGATCAATGAGTTTCGTGGCGAAGTGGTTATTCCTTACATTGACTTCAAAGCATTAACCGAGTTTTCAGTAGAATTTAAATACAAAGCAAGTGATTTTTACCGTAAACGACTTCTTGTTTCATTAGAAAGACTGAATAACAATCCATCTATTGAATTATTTATTTCTGTTAAGTATGAACCATGCAATAAGCGTACACCAGATCGTGACAATTTTTGCAATTATCGTTTTCAGATTCAGTTGAAGTCCAACTATCGTAAAGCGCTTAATACATTAAATGAAATGTGTGCAAAGGTTCAGGATGAACAGGGCAATGAGCTTAAAATCAGTAATGCGCTCTTCACTTCAGCAATTCGATTGAATAATGGTGAACCTGAAAAAGTAATAGAACTTGTTAAGGATCGTTTAGCTGCTTATACAACTAAGAATGGACCATCATATTTAGCTAAAAATCTTAATTTGGTTGCGTCTTATGTTACGCGAGCTCTAGAAGATCTATATAAAAGTAATCACTTCTTTGAAAGATTCCTAAACGATATGAAGCAAGCAGATAATTTACTTTATCTGAGAAATCGTGATAAGAAAGTTGAGATCGAAAACAAAAGTGCATCTACTTTCTCAAGCGAATTCATTAATATTCGCGACAAAGTTGATGTTACCACTTGTGAAATTCTTACAAACGCTGAGTACATTTCAAAGAAAACGGAAGCTACTGTAATTATTGATTATGCTTTCATACGTAATTCTATTTTTATTACACATCCTCATTTGCGCCACCAGCGAAATGCAGACGAGAAAAAATACATAGATCTCGTGTGTGAAAGCACAAAGCTTTGCCAAATATTCTTTGGTACGGGTAATGAAAATAAAAAAACGTTAACTCAAAACTATTTAACAGAACTCCTGTTTGAACATTTTTTTGATGATAATTTCCACTTGAACTCAGATGTATTAAAGAATCTTCTAAAAAAAGATAAGGACTATTGGGTACAAGAAAAGCAAAAGACATTTATGCGGTTGTGGAAACTTGCAAATGAGTTCAGTTTAAAAGCTATTAGTCCAGCGAACTACAACGGTAAAGAGAGTTCAGACAATGAATAATAAACTTTATTTATGTGCAATTTTTACGGCTACTATATTGAGTAGTAGTGCAAATGCCGATTTTAGTGATTGGTATAAAAAAGCAACTTCAAATGAAGATTCAACTCAGCAAGTGCCAGCTCAACAACAGCAAGCACCTGGTCAAATTCAACAGCAAGCACCAGTTCAGGTTCAGCAACAGCCGATACAGCAAAGACAATATAATTCTAATCGGAACACCACAGCTACGCGTTACCAAAACAATAATGCAAATGTCACTGGTGATTCTGGCCTTGAAGCACGAATGAATAACTTGAATTCGACCATTGAGAATCTAAACAAGTCATCAAAAAGTGGTGACAACCTCACGAATAACTATCTAAATATTGTTCAATTCATAGTGATAAACGAAGAAACACGTAAATTGGATGGTAAAGACAATACATCACTGATCAATAACATGTTGGCTGGTATTGTGAGTTGTCAGAATAAATACAAAGTCGATGTTATACAAAAAGTGAATAATCAACTCCCAAGAGATGTTGCTAACACCGTACAACGGTATTTAAGCCAGAATGGACGCTCTATTGGTGCAAACGGCAACTGTTTATACTAATTAAACCCCCTTTTAAAACCGTCCTTAAAAGGCGGTTTTTTTTATTCTTAAAACATACCTATTTATTTTAAAACCACATTCTATATACTACTAACAGTTTAATGAATATTAATGTGGGTTTTATCATGATCAGTTCTAAAACAATATATGAACTATATCAATTGCTGAATCAATCCGAAGTACAAGAATTAAAATCATCTATAACTGAGACTTTTGGTGCAGATGTGGAAAGTGAAGTTGATAAAAGCCCGGTCTTACAGCAAAAGATCAATTATTTTATTTATCAATATATACATCTCAAGCATCCAGAAAGAACAGACAAGATCTTATTCGATGCAAATGAGTCGGCTCACGAGGTTGTAAAAACAGAACACCTTAAAAGTGAGCCAGTACCCTTATTAAAAGATTTTGTATCAAACAGCAGCAATAAAAGTTTAGCACCTGAAGAACAAAAAGATGTAATTGCAGTCACTTTACCAGCCGAATTATCTGACATTCCTGTTGAACCAACAAATCAAAACCATACAGGAAATAATGAAGTAAAACATGACTATAACATTATCCTTGATGGTCGAACTAAGCTAAATATATTGCTCGAAAGATATTTAAGTGGTGTTGATGATGTGGCTCGTGAAATCATTGTGAAGTGCTTTCTTGTTATCTCTATATTTGTAGCACTGATCTCTCTTGTTATGGTTCTTCTGAATACGACCAATATTAACCAGATCCAAGAAATGTATGATATTGGCCATAAAACATTCCTATTCCAATATGCTGAAGTCTGCAATGTAAATGTTGAAGTTGCAAAAGCGAATCCATGTGTTATCTCAGAAATCAATAAACGTATTTCTGAACTATCAAATAGCAGATTTTGGAACACGTTCGGGGTGGTGCTTTTCTCACTTTTATCGTGCTTTTTCTTCTACCATATCTCTACTTACCGTGATTCTAAAGATAAGCACAACGGCTAGTCTTAAAAGGAGGGTAGGGTGTTTTAAAATGGTCTTAAAAGGCCATTTTTTTATTTTAATAACAAAGTTTTATAGTTGATAAAAGGTATTCTAAAAGTATAATAGATACACTCTTAAAACTGGAATGCGTTGTGCTTTTTAAAATTCCAAAAACGGGTGAGATTGATTCAAGTGAACAATCGATGACAGGCCTGGTACTCAAATCGGCATACAACTTAGTTGCCATTTTCAATATTTGCTACATCTTTGTAGTTGTATTCTTTGTGTTTGAAATGTTTTTAAATACAACGATATACAAGATTAAATATCTACCAGAAACCCTCAATACTCCATCATATATATTGCAAATCATCATATTCATTTTATGTTTTTCTTCACTTCTGTATGCGATAAACAAAATGTTTGATGAAAAGTATATCCCTACACGCAAAGAAATCTATCTATTCCTTATCTCTTTTACTATCAATAGTTTATCAATGTTTAATTTTTTAGCTACCAAATAACACTGTAATACCAAGTTCCCACCGTAGCCTAAGCAAAAGTTACCTGTTTTTTTGGGTTTTAAAAGCAGTGAACAAGGGCAGAATTAAAACACAAAAAAATAAAATTAATAGTTTTAAAAAATATTTTTTAAAACTAAATCAGTGATAATATGTAACCAACGTTAAGTTTAAGAAAGTATATTATGTCTGATATTCGCAGCATCTATTTTTACGGTAATAATAAAAGCATCAAATTGGGTAAAAACCCAATCTTAAATACTGTCTTTGAAATTTTTCCAGCCACTAAAACCCCTTTAAAGCGGATTCTTAATCATAACCACCAGTGGGTTAGTAATTGCGCTTTTTACGTGCCTAACGATGTGAAAAGTGAATGGGTTAAAACGGTAACACTTTCAATTTTGACAATCTCAATTATGGCTTCCTTCCGTAATGCAATTGCACAGCAAAAAGGGTTGTCACCAAACGATGAAGCACTTGATGAAGAGGTAGAGAACCTTGTGCCAGATTCGTTATTCAATTCTGCTATTGAATTATCGGATCTTAAAAAAAGTTTATTAGAAGTTCTGCCAAATTTAATGAGCGAATACCTTGCACAAAACTTTGGTGAATACGAAAGCATTATTACAAACGGTGTAGCTAAGCTTTTTATTGATAACCATGAATTTTTGGATAAGCAACTTGATTCTGATGCTGGAACAGATAATCAGATTTCAATGTTAAATTTTACTGACAATGCAGATGAATTATTTCACACAACAAACTATATTTTAGTCCGTATTGCTGATTCAAATGAAAACTTGAAAATCAACTTTACTAACAGCAAACCACATGCAGAACACTTAGGCCGAATTCTGCATACATTGTTGGGGGATGAAAGTTTTGAGATCTCAAAAGGTTCAATTGAGATACCTAATGACGAAGATGGCCAAGAAATTTTCATCTTTGAAAAAGAAACGAACTTTATTGATTTTTACAATTCATTATTGCTGGAAGTTAGTTTTTTTCTAGATCATGCAACAGTCTTAGAGCATATAGAAAAGTATGCACCAATTAACCAAACACTAAGCAGTTTGAGTGAGAATTTAGAAAAGAATATTAACTTTGTCATTTCTTCATTCAAAGAAACTCGCGATCTATCTGCATATTTAGAAAGCCGTGCTCAAATCATAGGGTTAATTCATGAAGCTGCACAAATCGCCAGCATTGAAATACAGCCAGTTGCTCAGGCTAAGGACCTTAAATCGTTAATTGAATCGCATCACCTGGTTACTTTTAATGATAAAGACACCTTTAAACAATTTAATTTATTTTGAGGTGAATATGAAATTTGTTATTAAAAATGGCATTGGTACACGTAAAGTCGAAGTGGATCTCGCATTAGATATACCATTGGTGCTACAAAAATCCATTTCTGTAATTGAGTATGAAGATTTCTTTAAATATTTTAGTGAGCAACATTTTCACATTTGCAAATTTAGAACGTTGAACTTTAAAGATAATAGCGTAGAGGGAAGTAGTAAGGAATTAAATCGCTTTATCTGGCTTGCTATGGCACATCAAGCTTATATGGAGCGTAAAGCTTTACTACCAAGTAAATATATTGCGGATCTAGAAGCTTCAATTTCAAGCATGTTTAATTTAGAGAGCGAATCGCGAGAATGGTACCGAGCTATTCACAAAGCCATAGATGCTTACCTTAAATCACAATTTCCTGAAGCAATAGAGTTTTTACCTTCCAACATTGCACCACTGGATGAAGTGACTAAAATTCTTATGCAAGAAGTACAGCCAGTGATACCAGTTGCAGACGAGCCAGCGAAGCTTTATAGCTGATTCTAGAAATAATTAAGACATAAAAAAACCATCTAAAAATTAGATGGTTTTTTTTGTTTGTGTTTTTATAATTTTGCGAATACTTCAGGATTGTCATTCATAAACTGTTCAATGAAATCATTGTCTAATTCGACATGTTTTGGAAGCTTCTCATGTTCACGAACAATGGATTTTATAGATTCAATATTTTGCTGATTGAAAACAGGTGTTGTACGGCTCTTATAGCCAGTATCAGCCATCGCATAGCGATCATCAAACATACCTGAAGAGGTATTAGAATCGACTTCTGAGTCGCTTATAGATAGTGTTAAGTTGCGGTCTTCAGCTAACTTTAAAATGAATTCGTCAGAGATAAAGTTACGTAGCTCATGCAGCATAGATTCAACTTTATTGTGTTTAAAAAGCACCTTTGCAATTGAACGACAAGATAAGAAACCTTTTGTGATGTTTAGATCTAGTAATTTTTGAGGAATGATTGGATCGCTTTTCTTGTTGCTATTCGCGATCTGTTCAACTTCTTCATCAGTCATAGAAGCTATAATGTTTTTAAAGAAATTGCCATATTGAAACTTTTCAATTTTCTCCAGCATTGTCACTTGTTCTGTATCTAATAAGCAAAAAGAAATAGGTTTAAGCTTGCGTTGGTCGGTTTTGCTTAAACTGCCATTTTGGTTTAAGCGGTTCTCTTTGGTTTTAGCGTTAGTTTTAGAGTTAGTCATTTTAAACACCTTTCAATATGTTTTAAACTTTGGTTAATACCAATAATCATATTATAAGTGGTTTTAGCTAAAATACAAAAAATGAACATTTTGTTTTTTTAAAAAAATCTTTTAAATGTTTTTCGTATATACTATAAGAATATCTATCTTAAAAGGTATAACTCGTGATTAAAACTGATACAGGCGATACGGTTGGAGGGGGTTTAACGAATCCTCAGGATGAAGTTCTAGCATTGTTAGAAGAGTGCTTAAACTCTGAACAATATACAGCTCGTATTACTTATATTTGTGAAGATGGCGGTCAATTAGTAGGTAAAAAGGCAGCTTTAAAGATTTTAAAGGAACAAGAGGACAATGGTTTAATGCTGGTTCCAATACCAGTCTTAGGAAAACAACTAAGAGTCTGGAGTGGTTTAAGTAAAACCAAAATGTCTAGTCACACAGGATTGTACAACAATATACAGTGGTCAAAGTTTGAAAGTGGCGAAAAGTTAATAACAAAGCAAGCGTGGACATTACTTCAACTTAGACTTGGGGTTCATCCAAAATACAAATTGGTTTTAAAAAATGAATTAGATGTCGAGTGAATTATATGTTAGTGAAATTAGCCCTTAGTGGTCATGCTTCTCCAGAAGCTTTAAGTAAATTTGAACGTATCAAAGCGTATGTGCCAGATAGCGCACCTGTTTTGGTCACATACTTTAATAAACAAGTTTTATTAAGTGATCTACTGGTTAATTTTTCTAATTTTTTACCATCGCTCGAAATCACAAAAGATAAAGACATGCTGGTTACGATTAGAGGAAATGAAACACCTTTAGTCGAATTTATTGTCAATTTAAAACTATACAGCATGAAATTAGGCAAACTTTTCTTTGAATTTGAGAATCAATTTAAAGAAAAAGAGCAAGACTTTAAGGGCTTTATTAAACGTCACAAACTTAAAGGTTTTGATCATGCCAATTTTGTTAATTACGTGAAACTAGGTGCATATGATAGTGCTTTAGACATTATCAAACACCAGTACGAAAGCGTTAAAAAAACATTCTTTGTACTGTTTAAAGATCGTTTCACCCTATTAGAAAGCAAGGGTTTTATTTAAGGATATTCTATGGAAATGTTAGATCCATCAAACACAAACCCTGGGCTCTTTTTAGTCATAATGGCTACGGCAATTGGTACCATACTTTTTGGTTTTTTAATTGTCGCTTTAATTGCACGATATAAGTTCAAGATTAGAGTTACGATATCTAGTTTTATAGCTGCAGTTACTTTATCTGTATTTAGCTTTATATGCTTTGGTTCACTTGGTCCGATGGAACCTAAATACAGTACTTCAGTTGTTCAGCTTTATGCGTTGGGCTTACTGGCTGGTACTTTAATATTAAATATAGTTCTTCTGAAATTATTCAGCCCTAAAACTATTGAACAGTTAGCTTTGAAAGGTTTTAATAAGTCAGAAAATGAACAAAAAGAGCATTACAAAAACATCTTAAAAGAGTTTAAATGTATTACTGATTTGGAAGATAAAAACAAGCTTAATAAGCGCAGTTTTAACTTGTTAAATGTTTTTAAACATAAAGGAAAACAAAATGTTTGATTTTAAGATGAAATCTTTGTGTGTTTTGGCTGTTGCCGGATCTCTTTTAACTGGTTGCGTATCTAGTACTATTGATGGAATGGGTTCTAAACGCAAACAAATCATGTTGTATTCTGAAAAAGAATATCTTCAGCAAAATACTCAGTCTTACAACAACATCATCACGACTGCTAAACAGCGTGGATTGATTGTGAATAACGCTCAAGTAAATAGAGTAGCAAAACGTCTTATCGCACAAGTTCCACATTATCGAGCTGACGCAGCAAATTGGAATTGGGAAGTTAATACAATCCGAGATAATGAAATCAACGCGTTTTGTCTATCTGGAGGCAAGATCGGTGTGTTGACTGGTTCTATCACAAAAATTAATGCAACTGATGATGAATTGGCTGCACTGATCGGCCACGAAATTGCACATGCTTTACGTGATCATGGGCGTGAAAAGGTAAGTAAAAAGCTTTTAACTGGTTTAGGTGTGCTTGCAGCTAGTTCGGCTGGTCTTGGTGACATGGTTGTATCTGGCACAAGTTTACTAGGCGATTATGGGGTTAACTTACCTGGTTCGCGCAAACTTGAAAGTGAAGCGGATCTTCTAGGTGTTGATATTATGGTTCGTGCTGGTTACAACCCACAGGGCGCAGTCAGCTTTTGGAATAAAGTAGTAGCCCAAGAAAAACAGGGCACTAAAATTGATTTCTTATCAACGCATCCTACTTCAGAAAAAAGAATTGTAGCGATCCAAGAATACATCAACCAAAATTACAGGAAATAATATAAGGAGCTGGTTATGGATATTTACACAGTTATCCGAGTGAGCAAAAAGTTGTTTGACCACGGTTATGTTGTAATACCAGAACACAAAGTAGATTTTAAATCGGCTTTACTGCTCTTAAATGAACAAACCGTTGATGATCGATTTCTAATATCTAAAGATATAGTAGGTGCTGAAATCAGAGGGAATTTTGCCTTAATTGAAAAGGAGGGGAAGTTTCAATTGTTTACCAAAGGAATAGATTACTTTTGTTTGAATGTTGAGCCTGAAAAATCCAGTACTGATCCTAAACCTGAAAAAGAGGTAAAAAAGAGTAAAGTAGTTCTCAAAAACCGTTATTTATATAAAAGTGGCGTGAAGAAGATAGGGGAGCTGGACACGTACAAGAAAAGAAGCGTCAAGATTACGAATGTAGGAAAACCATTTGTACTAAAACAAAAATTGCATGACGTTCCAGATTGGCTTTTTGAAAAGCTAAAAGACCAAGATGTATGTTGGATCTATTTTGAATATGCTGAAGAACAATTATCAGAGGCACCAATAGAAACTGCACCAATCAATTTAAAAAGTGACATTGAAAGTTGTGTTAAATACTTTAAGTTACATGGTGAAAAAACAAGAAAAAAACCAATTATCAATGCTGAAGCACCAGGTAACGTAAACCTATTCAGATATTGTGATTTACGGCGCATTGATCAGGAATTAAAAGTCTTATTTGTTTGTAGTGAAAACTATCTTTGGTTACTGGAACAAAATAGACAAGATCCACTACCTAACATCAAATTAAACAATATTAGTTTTGGCGGTTGGATCATTCCCAAGACGACAAACCAAGATATGTTGAATAAGCTAATAATGTTAGATAAAGAATTAAAAACGAATCCAGATGCTTATCTTCTAAGTGTACGAGAGAGAGATGGATCCGTAAATTTGAACAACTCCTATAAGTGATATTCTGCTCCTCAAATGATGTTATAAACATCAATATATGGAGTATTTTATGGCACGTAGACCAAGAAGAAATCATTCAAATGATTTTAAAGCTAAGGTAGCACTTGCTGCGATTAAAGCAGAAAAAACACTTGCTGAATTGAGTGCTGAGTTTGATGTTCATCAAAACCAAATTATTGACTGGAAAAATCAATTGATCTCAGCTTCCTCGCAAGCTTTCGATCAATCAAAAGCTCCAACAGAACCACCCATCGATCTAAAAAAACTACATGCAAAAATCGGTGAGCAGGCATTAGAAATTGATTTTTTAGAAGGTGTGTTGAAGAAACTGGGCCGCTTCAACCACAAAAGTTAATCGACGACTCACTTCAGATTTCAGTATCTAAGCAAGCTAAGCTGCTGAAAGTCTCCCGTGGTTGTTATTACTATCGCCCAAAACCTGTGAGTGCATCAGATCTGAAGCTGATGCGATGTATTGATGAATTACATATGCAATATCCTTTTGCAGGCAGTCGTATGATGCGTGATTTGTTGAATCGTCAAGGACATCATATAGGACGACGTCATACACGTACTTTAATGAAGAAAATGGGTATTCAGGCGTTATATTGCAAACCAAATTTAAGCCAGGCTAATCAAGCTCACCGTAAATATCCATATCTGCTCAAAGGGTTGGCTATTCAGCGCAGTAATCAAGTGTGGTCTACGGATATAACGTATATCCCTATGGCAAAAGGCTTTGTTTATTTATGTGCTGTGATTGATTGGCATAGCCGCAAGGTACTTGCGCATAGGGTATCGATTAGTATGGAGGTGGATTTTTGTATTTCGGCTTTAAATGAAGCGATTGAAAAATATGGTCGACCTGAAATATTTAATACAGACCAAGGCAGCCAGTTTACCAGTGATGCATTTATTGATGTATTGAAATCAAATGGCATTCAAATCAGTATGGATGGTAAAGGTCGATGGGTAGATAATGTGATGGTTGAACGATTATGGCGGAGCGTTAAATATGAAGAGGTGTATCTCAAAGCTTATAGCAGGGCAGAGTAAAACTTGAAGTGCGACATAAACCACCTAATTAATTTAAAGGGTTTATGGAGTATATAAAATTGTCATACCATCATCTTAACTTTGAAGATCGTACTGCATTAATGCTTGAGTCAAGAAAAGAAGGCTTTTCAGCCAGAAAATTTGCTGAACTTATTAAAAGACATCCTAGTACGATCTATCGTGAGCTTAAAAGAAATAGCATCAATGACGTTTATCAAGCTCAATATGCTTCTGATAACACTTTTGCTAGACGTAGACGTGGTCACAGAAAACTCAAAATCGATTCAATCCTCTGGAAATTTATTGTTGAAGCGATCCGTTGTTTATGGTCTCCTCAGCAAATAGCAAAGCGTTTAAAGACATTTCCTGATTTGGATCAAACAATGAATGTAAGCCATACAACGATTTATTCAACGATACGAGCATTACCCAAGGGTGAGTTGAAAAAAGACTTATTATCCTGTCTACGTCATGAAAATAAAAAGCGAAAAGCTAACGGTGAACCTAAAAAAGATTCTATATTACAGGATATTAAAACTATTCATGAGCGCCCAGCCGAAGTTCAAGAAAGAAAAATACCGGGTCATTGGGAAGCTGATTTAATTAAAGGTAAAGACAATAAAAGTTCGATAGCAACACTTATTGAACGAAATACACGGCTCTGTATCTTGGCAACATTACCTGATGCAAAGGCAGAATCAGTGCGCAAGGCTTTAACTGAAGCTCTGAAATATTTACCTGCAGAACTGCGTAAAACGTTGACCTATGACCGTGGACGTGAGATGTCAGAACATAAAATACTCGAAGAAGATTTAGGCATAGATGTATATTTCTGTGACCCACATTCACCCTGGCAAAAAGGCACATGCGAAAATATGAATGGTTTAATTAGGCAATATTTACCTAAAGGGATTGATTTAAATCAGGCAGATCAGCATTATTTAAATCAAGTTGCCATGTCACTGAATACTCGTCCTAGAAAGGCGTTAGATTGGCTTACACCATTAGAGAAATTTGCTCAGCTTGTTGATTATCATATGGCTTTTGAAACTGTCGCACCTCATGTTTGAATTCGCCCCATATTTTTGCTACAGTGAACCAAATTAAGATCATCTATTTACTAGGCCTCGCATTTGCGGGGTTTTTAATGCTGAATAAAAGGAAAACTTGATGGAATTGCCCAATATTATTCAACAATTTATCGGAAACAGCGTTTTAGAGCCAAATAAAATTGGTCAGTCGCCATCGGATGTTTATTCTTTTAATCGAAATAATGAAACTTTTTTTCTTAAGCGATCTAGCACTTTATATACAGAGACCACATACAGTGTCTCTCGTGAAGCGAAAATGTTGAGTTGGCTCTCTGAGAAATTAAAGGTGCCTGAACTCATCATGACTTTTCAGGATGAGCAGTTTGAATTCATGATCACTAAAGCGATCAATGCAAAACCAATTTCAGCGCTTTTTTTAACAGACCAAGAATTGCTTGCTATCTATAAGGAGGCACTCAATCTGTTAAATTCAATTGCTATTATTGATTGTCCATTTATTTCAAACATTGATCATCGGTTAAAAGAGTCAAAATTTTTTATTGATAACCAACTCCTTGACGATATAGATCAAGATGATTTTGACACTGAATTATGGGGAGACCATAAAACTTACCTAAGTCTATGGAATGAGTTAACCGAGACTCGTGTTGAAGAAAGATTGGTTTTTTCTCATGGCGATATCACGGATAGTAATATTTTTATAGATAAATTCAATGAAATTTATTTTTTAGATCTTGGTCGTGCTGGGTTAGCAGATGAATTTGTAGATATATCCTTTGTTGAACGTTGCCTAAGAGAGGATGCATCGGAGGAAACTGCGAAAATATTTTTAAAGCATTTAAAAAATGATAGACCTGACAAAAGGAATTATTTTTTAAAACTTGATGAATTGAATTGATTCCAAGCATTATCTAAAAATACTTGGCAGAGTAAAACTTGAAGTGCGACATAAACCACCTAATTAATTTAAAGGGTTTATGGAGTATATAAAATTGTCATACCATCATCTTAACTTTGAAGATCGTACTGCATTAATGCTTGAGTCAAGAAAAGAAGGCTTTTCAGCCAGAAAATTTGCTGAACTTATTAAAAGACATCCTAGTACGATCTATCGTGAGCTTAAAAGAAATAGCATCAATGACGTTTATCAAGCTCAATATGCTTCTGATAACACTTTTGCTAGACGTAGACGTGGTCACAGAAAACTCAAAATCGATTCAATCCTCTGGAAATTTATTGTTGAAGCGATCCGTTGTTTATGGTCTCCTCAGCAAATAGCAAAGCGTTTAAAGACATTTCCTGATTTGGATCAAACAATGAATGTAAGCCATACAACGATTTATTCAACGATACGAGCATTACCCAAGGGTGAGTTGAAAAAAGACTTATTATCCTGTCTACGTCATGAAAATAAAAAGCGAAAAGCTAACGGTGAACCTAAAAAAGATTCTATATTACAGGATATTAAAACTATTCATGAGCGCCCAGCCGAAGTTCAAGAAAGAAAAATACCGGGTCATTGGGAAGCTGATTTAATTAAAGGTAAAGACAATAAAAGTTCGATAGCAACACTTATTGAACGAAATACACGGCTCTGTATCTTGGCAACATTACCTGATGCAAAGGCAGAATCAGTGCGCAAGGCTTTAACTGAAGCTCTGAAATATTTACCTGCAGAACTGCGTAAAACGTTGACCTATGACCGTGGACGTGAGATGTCAGAACATAAAATACTCGAAGAAGATTTAGGCATAGATGTATATTTCTGTGACCCACATTCACCCTGGCAAAAAGGCACATGCGAAAATATGAATGGTTTAATTAGGCAATATTTACCTAAAGGGATTGATTTAAATCAGGCAGATCAGCATTATTTAAATCAAGTTGCCATGTCACTGAATACTCGTCCTAGAAAGGCGTTAGATTGGCTTACACCATTAGAGAAATTTGCTCAGCTTGTTGATTATCATATGGCTTTTGAAACTGTCGCACCTCATGTTTGAATTCGCCCAGTGTCACAGATGCGAAAAAGCAATTAAGTGCATATTTTGAGTTTTATAATTTGAAACGACCTCATTCGAGTCTAGACAAAATGACACCAAATGAGTTTTACTATGATCAGCTACCCCAACAAAACAAGGTGGCTTAACTAGAGCGGAATATCACTTATAAATACGCTTTTAGTTGTTCAAACAAGTGGGACCACCTCTCTTATAGCTTCCGAATATATCAATTAATGATGCAATTTAAGTCGACAGGTTATTGCAACATTCCCCTTAAAGAATTGCGTAAAATACTTTCTTTAGAAAGTCTATATTCAAATGCTGCTGATTTAAAAAGGCGTGTGATTGATGCTGCATGTACTGAAATTAATGAAAAATCCCCTTATACGGTTAAATATGAGCTAATTAAAAAGGGCAATAAATTTCATAGTCTTGAGCTAAAATTTAAGAAGAAAAATGCAGAAAAAGAGCAATTAAGATGCCCTGACACAATTGATATGTTTGAAGAACAGAAAAATAACTTCCTTAAACTGTCTGATGCTCAGGTTGATAGTTTTGGTAATCAATTATCAGAACTTTCTGAATTAAGTTATTTAGCTAGAGAGGGTGAAAGCTACAAAGATTTAGCATTAAGGCTTAAAACAATGCTTCGAGATCCTGACCAACAACCACAGCTTCTTCCATATTTAAAAAAACTAGGATTTAAACCATGATTGAGTTAGATAATTTTAATTTTGATGAAGAAGTTGCCAAATTCAATGATGTTATTTTCAATCAGAGTAATGAAGTAAAAGCAAAGATATTGACTGGATATTTAAGCTCTATTATTGATGTTGAGATTAAACATTTTGATGATTTCAATGATCATAAAACAGTGCTTAAAGATATTGAAAGCAAAGTAACCTTTGCTATCAATATGCTAAAAACAATACAAAATTAATTATGGCAGATTAAATAATTTTCTATCCCGATCTTCTGTTAAATACTCGTTGATGCCAGCGAGTATTTTTTGTTTCTCTGCTTCATCTTCCATTTTCTTGAGCAAGTAAGAACCCAGTAAAATTTTACGTCTGGTATCGTTTTTTCGATCTTGTTCTTTCTGTTTTGCCTTTTCACGAGCGTCTTTAGCCTGCTTTTGAGCTTTAAGCTGCTTTAAGCGTTCTTCCTGTTGCTTTAAGCGTTCTTCCTGCTTAGCAATTCTCTGTTCTAAAGATTCATTTGTCATTGTAATTCCCATACCTAAAAAACCATTCAAGCATAGGATACCTGCCATTGAGATTCAATGCCTTCCTAAGCTATAATGGTTTTCCAGAATGGCGCACTTTACCAAACTAATTTCATTAAGTTTGGAAGTCCGAAAGGGGATACCCCTTTACCCCATAAAATTATTTTGTTGTTGTTGAGAAAAGACAAATGAGCCACCTCCGCGCTTCATCAGAAAACTGAAGGAACCTCCATTGAATCGAACTAATATTTTTTTTGGTGAATCGCATTCTGACTGGTTGCCTGTCAGAGGCGGAGAATCTGGTGATTTTGTTTTTCGACGTGGTGACGGGCATGCCTTCGCGAAAATCGCACCTGCTTCCCGCCGCGGTGAGCTCGCTGGAGAGCGTGACCGCCTCATTTGGCTCAAAGGTCGAGGTGTGGCTTGCCCCGAGGTGATCAACTGGCAGGAGGAACAGGAGGGTGCATGCTTGGTGATAACGGCAATTCCGGGAGTACCGGCGGCTGATCTGTCTGGAGCGGATTTGCTCAAAGCGTGGCCGTCAATGGGGCAGCAACTTGGCGCTGTTCACAGCCTATCGGTTGATCAATGTCCGTTTGAGCGCAGGCTGTCGCGAATGTTCGGACGCGCCGTTGATGTGGTGTCCCGCAATGCCGTCAATCCCGACTTCTTACCGGACGAGGACAAGAGTACGCCGCAGCTCGATCTTTTGGCTCGTGTCGAACGAGAGCTACCGGTGCGGCTCGACCAAGAGCGCACCGATATGGTTGTTTGCCATGGTGATCCCTGCATGCCGAACTTCATGGTGGACCCTAAAACTCTTCAATGCACGGGTCTGATCGACCTTGGGCGGCTCGGAACAGCAGATCGCTATGCCGATTTGGCACTCATGATTGCTAACGCCGAAGAGAACTGGGCAGCGCCAGATGAAGCAGAGCGCGCCTTCGCTGTCCTATTCAATGTATTGGGGATCGAAGCCCCCGACCGCGAACGCCTTGCCTTCTATCTGCGATTGGACCCTCTGACTTGGGGTTGATGTTCATGCCGCCTGTTTTTCCTGCTCATTGGCACGTTTCGCAACCTGTTCTCATTGCGGACACCTTTTCCAGCCTCGTTTGGAAAGTTTCATTGCCAGACGGGACTCCTGCAATCGTCAAGGGATTGAAACCTATAGAAGACATTGCTGATGAACTGCGCGGGGCCGACTATCTGGTATGGCGCAATGGGAGGGGAGCAGTCCGGTTGCTCGGTCGTGAGAACAATCTGATGTTGCTCGAATATGCCGGGGAGCGAATGCTCTCTCACATCGTTGCCGAGCACGGCGACTACCAGGCGACCGAAATTGCAGCGGAACTAATGGCGAAGCTGTATGCCGCATCTGAGGAACCCCTGCCTTCTGCCCTTCTCCCGATCCGGGATCGCTTTGCAGCTTTGTTTCAGCGGGCGCGCGATGATCAAAACGCAGGTTGTCAAACTGACTACGTCCACGCGGCGATTATAGCCGATCAAATGATGAGCAATGCCTCGGAACTGCGTGGGCTACATGGCGATCTGCATCATGAAAACATCATGTTCTCCAGTCGCGGCTGGCTGGTGATAGATCCCGTCGGTCTGGTCGGTGAAGTGGGCTTTGGCGCCGCCAATATGTTCTACGATCCGGCTGACAGAGACGACCTTTGTCTCGATCCTAGACGCATTGCACAGATGGCGGACGCATTCTCTCGTGCGCTGGACGTCGATCCGCGTCGCCTGCTCGACCAGGCGTACGCTTATGGGTGCCTTTCCGCAGCTTGGAACGCGGATGGAGAAGAGGAGCAACGCGATCTAGCTATCGCGGCCGCGATCAAGCAGGTGCGACAGACGTCATACTAGATATCAAGCGACTTCTCCTATCCCCTGGGAACACATCAATCTTACCGGAGAATATCGTTGGCCAAAGCCTTAGCGTAGGATTTCGCCCTCTCCCGCAAACGACCCCAAGAAAAACAGGCGTAGAGTTTAAAAAAATCTATGCCCCTGACAATGCAAAAGCAGAACTTTTAGACCGTCAAAGCCTTTGGAACATCGTTGAAAAAGTTGAAAACCGTAAAAACTCAGTCCTAGCAAGAGAGTTTGAAATTGCCTTTCCCCAAGAGCTAAACGCAGAACAACGCCAACAGCTCCTAGATGATTTATGCAAAAAGATTGTAGAGCGTCATAACGTCATCGTTGATGCTGTCATTCATGCCCCGCATACAAGGGGTGGAAGTGATGAACGAAACTATCATGCTCATATTCTGTTTACGAGCCGACAGCTAGACAAAGACACAGGCGAGTTTTCTAAAAATAAATTTCGTGATTTCAACAAAGAGAAATCATCCGAAACGGTTGCAGCTTGGCGTAAAGACTTTGCCGATCTTGCAAATCACTACCTAGAAAAAAATAACTTTGATGCCCGTATAGATCACCGCAGCTATGCAGACCGAGGAATTGATTTAGAAGCTACCTTGCATGAAGGAAGCGCAGTTACAGCCATGAAGCGTAAATATGAGCGTGAACAATTAAAACCAGTTGAAGAACGAAATCCAAAAATCATCATGCCGATCATTGCCCTAGAAAATAATGCAATCAAGGCTAGAAACGCTGAAAAACAGCAGATTTTAAAAGGATTAGAGCAAGAAATTGTCCTATCCAAAAAGGTTTTAGATGGTTTAAAGCAACTGGAACGGACTCAAAAAGCAAAAGATCAGCATGAAGCCGAGATTAGAGCCACAAAACAAGCTCATACAGCCACGGAAGCAAAAATACGTACAGAACCACCAAAACCTCAAGAAAATCGCTTAGAGCGCAAATCAGCGCAATCTAGCCCTATTGTTCAAGACACTTCGATAAGTGATAAAAAAATTGCTGTTCGTCTTTTTGAAACTAAAGTTCGCGCTTTAGCTGAAAAAATCCACCATCAGGAACTAGAAAACATCAAACAAAAAATGGGTGAATACATGGAATTGAGTAAAAATTTACTCAATCAGATAGAAACCCATAAAGAAAATAAGCCATTCAACCCCTTTAAAATCAAGGCATGGACAAAAGAATTAGATGATTTAGTCCATAAACATGACAATGGTATCAAAGCCCAGTATGACAACCTGAAAACCGATTATCAGAGAATAAAAAATCTTGGTGTTACACATGAACATTGGAAAAAAGCAGATGCTCAAATGTACCAGCTTGATAAAAACGCATATCAGAAGATCAAAGCGTTTGAGATAGAACTCAATGAGCGTAATTCAGCTATCAACATTAAAAAATCTTTAGAACAAGACAACGATAAGGGTCGTTAAATCTATCCTTTTTGTCTTTTAATTAAGAATATTTAAACAATATCAATATTTTATTAGCGAGTGTCTACGAGCGACACAACGAAAAGTTGCGCCTAGACTCCCTGAAAAACCGTTTTTAAGTGCCTTGAATCCTAGAAAACTCATATTTCCATGCAGACATTAGCACCTAGACCGAGCGAAGCGAGTGAAAAAACTATGAGCGAAGCGAATCCATAGTCGCTTTTGCTTTTTGAAGTCACAAACAGGATTAGAAAATAACTGCCCCCACGACCGAGCAAAGCGAGGTCAAAAAGTACGAGCAAAGCGAGTACATAGGGCAGTTATCCACAGGTTTTTTTAAATTTTTTCTTTTTTTAATATTTTTTAATATTTTTAAATATTTTTAGCTCCTCGCTATGCCTTGCTCTACGTGGCTTTGACGGGGGTAACTATGACAGATTGACGCACAACTATGACAGATTGACGCACAACTATGACAGATTGACGCACTAACTATGACAGATTGACGCACTTTTATGACATTTACAAACTTGTCATAGTATGACAATATAAAACTATGTCATAATTATAAGGTAATGTATAAAAGTGAATAGTGATTTAATCGTGATGGACAATAAGCTGAGGCACTGTTGCAAATAGTCGGTGGTGATAAACTTATCATCCCCTTTTGCTGATGGAGCTGCACATGAACCCATTCAAAGGCCGGCATTTTCAGCGTGACATCATTCTGTGGGCCGTACGCTGGTACTGCAAATACGGCATCAGTTACCGTGAGCTGCAGGAGATGCTGGCTGAACGCGGAGTGAATGTCGATCACTCCACGATTTACCGCTGGGTTCAGCGTTATGCGCCTGAAATGGAAAAACGGCTGCGCTGGTACTGGCGTAACCCTTCCGATCTTTGCCCGTGGCACATGGATGAAACCTACGTGAAGGTCAATGGCCGCTGGGCGTATCTGTACCGGGCCGTCGACAGCCGGGGCCGCACTGTCGATTTTTATCTCTCCTCCCGTCGTAACAGCAAAGCTGCATACCGGTTTCTGGGTAAAATCCTCAACAACGTGAAGAAGTGGCAGATCCCGCGATTCATCAACACGGATAAAGCGCCCGCCTATGGTCGCGCGCTTGCTCTGCTCAAACGCGAAGGCCGGTGCCCGTCTGACGTTGAACACCGACAGATTAAGGGGTCTGACGCTCAGTGGAACGAAAACTCACGTTAAGCAACGTTTTCTGCCTCTGACGCCTCTTTTAATGGTCTCAGATGTCCTTTGGTCACCAGTTCTGCCAGCGTGAAGGAATAATGGCCGAGCATATTGATATGTCCGTGGCAAAGCGGGGAGAGGCGTGCGATATCTTCATCATTCAGTGTTTCACCCTGCGCCCGGAGATGATCCAGGGCTGCCTGCATATAAATAGTGTTCCATAACACGACGGCGTTAGTGACCAGCCCCAGTGTGCCCAGTTGATCTTCCTGACCGTCGGTATATCGTTTTCTTATCTCACCTTTTTGACCGTGACAGATGGCTCTGGCAACGGCATGGCGACTTTCTCCCCGATTAAGCTGGGTCAGAATGCGCCGGCGGTAATCTTCATCATCAATATAATTAAGCAGATACAGCGTTTTGTTGATGCGCCCCACTTCAATGATTGCCTGAGTCAGTCCGGAAGGACGTTCACTTTTCAGCAATGAACGGACCAGCACTGAAACCTGTACTTTGCCCAGCTTCAGGGAGCCAGCGGTCCGGATCATTTCGTCCCACTGAAGGACTATTTTTCGGGGATCTGATTGCCCTCTGGCAATATCATTCAGCACGCCATAGTCGGCATCATGGTCCATTCGCCAGAAAACCGAAGCACCGGCATCAGCCAGGCGTGGAGAAAACTGGTATCCCAGCAGCCAGAAAAGGCCAAAGACAAGTTCGCTGGCACCTGCTGTATCGGTCATAATTTCGGTTGGATTCAGCCCGGTCTCCTGTTCCAGAAGACCTTCCAGCACAAAGATAGAGTCCCTCAGCGTCCCCGGTATAACGATGCCATGAAAGCCGGAATACTGATCGGACACAAAGTTGTACCAGGTGATCCCTCTGTTATTACCAAAGTATTTGCGGTTCGGTCCGGCATTGATTGTTCTGACTGGCGTAACAAAGCGCATTCCATCTGCAGATGCCACTTCTCCTCCACCCCATATCTGTGCCAGTGGCAGCGTTGCCTGAAAATCAACCAGTCTGGCATTAGCGCTGGTGATAGTTTCAGCCCGCAGATAGTTCGCTTTTGTCCAGTTCAGCCGGTGTCGGGTCAGTGCAGGAACATTTGATCTGATCAGTGGTTCCAGACCGATATTGCAGGCTTCAGCCATCAGCACGGCGCTGATGCTGACGGGCAGATCATCAACTCTGGCACTGGCTTCACTAGCATGGAAAAACTCATCAGCAAATCCGGTATGGGCGTTAATTTCGAGCAGCAACTCCGTTAAATCCACCGGAGGGAGTAGATCACTGATCATTTTGCTCAGTCGTTTCAGACTGTCCGGCTCATCAAGACTGGCGAGGGGAGAAATTGTCAACCGGGGCTTCGGGCCAGAAACATCGAGTTCGACAGCCTCATTTTCGCAAAGACGTGCAGCAACCTGTCTGTAACGACTATCAAGCTGATGACCCAGAGATTTTATTGCTTCCTGCGGGTCTGTCGGGTGCCCCAAAGAACGATAAACCTTAATCCGGTTTGCCTGCCAGTCAGCACCCTGTAGTAATCTTGCACGAGGATCTCCCCACCGGTTACTGCCGGTAACGTAGACATCCCTCCGCCTCAGACTATCCTGCAGTTTACTGAGAAAGCAGAGCGTGTATCCCCTGCGGGTGATATGTTTTTCCTTGTTAATCACCAGCCGTTTCCATGACCGACTGATAATTTCCGTTGGTGCGTCGTCAAAAAACTGCCGCCGTGAGCTGAACTCCCGGCTGAGGTAGTCACAGGCATTCAGAGTGGTAACCCCGGCAGGTGCGGATGAAAATTTAACGGTATTCAGCAGATGGGGCAGGAAACGACGAACGCGCCCGTACTGCTCCACCATTTCTTCATGAAAATTATCGTCTGAGGGCCGGGAAATTTCACGGACAAGCGTGATGATTTCAGCCAGCTTTTGCCTTGGGATGTAGCTGAACACCTCAGCACGAATCGATTCGTCCGGTGTTTCTTCTTTCAGCAGGTACGAACATGCGCTGGCGAGCGCCAATGCAGATTTATCCAGATCCTTCAGCGAGCGGAGCCGTTTTTTCTGCCCAATCTTTCTGGCGTCACGGATGATAACGGCCAGCATGGCGTCCAGAACGTCCAATGCATCATCCAGCGCCAGCGTTTCCCATGCAAGGACAAAGGCAACCAGAACCGCCATCCTTTTCTGCGGTGACATCCTGGCAATATTGAACACCGAAGTCATACCAGCATAACGTGCGAGATTTTTCAGGCGCACAGCCGGGAGTGTACTCAGGTTTTCAGCATGCAGGCCAAAATCGTTCAGAGTTTTCCAGCGTTCAATTGCTTCATTAAACGCCGGACCACTGATGGTCACAGGGCCCTTTTTCAGTGATTCCAGTAAAGACAGGCGGCTGCAATCAGTTGGCCCCAGCAGCATCTCCAGCTGTGAACGCTGTTCGGCTGACGGTATCAGTGCCAGTTTGTTCCACAGGCGCAACGTCGCCTTTTCCCTTACCTCTGAAATCAACCGGGTCAGCGTAGTGGCTCCGGGGAGAATAATACGATGTTGCATAAGCCACCCTGTCGCCAGATCGAAAAGCAGGCCAGGACGTTCGTTGCTTATCCAGCTCCGGGTATATAAAAGACGGGTAAGGCGAAATGTCCAGGGCCAGGCAAATTCACGATACTGATAGTGCTGACGTATCAGCGCTGCATGCTCACGGCGGGTATTTTCCCTCTGACCGTATTCTGCAAGAACGGTGATATCACGAATCCCGAGCTGTCTGGCGGTAAAATGCCGGACGCCGGAAGGAATATGATTCATATCGGTGAGGAAGGTGCCCAGAAAACGGACACATCCAATTTGCAGGGCAATGCCCAGACGGTTGTGATCACCTCTGCTTTTTCCGATAAATTCCTTGTCTGCTTCATCAAGGTGAAAATATCGTGCCAGCTGAAGCTCATCCGGTTCACCGGTGAATCTGCCATAGCTTTCAGTCTGCTCAGTGGTCAGAAAGTCAACGGGCATATCGGCCTCCCTGCCTGACGGGCATTTAGTAACATTTTTCCAACCGTCATGAAATGTTATAAATTATCGGACATCGTAAAACTGTTACATTAATATGTCTATTAAATCGTAAATTTGTAATAATAGACATGAGTTGTCCGATATTCGATTTAAGGTACATTTTTATGCGACTTTTTGGTTACGCTCGGGTCTCAACCAGTCAGCAGTCTCTTGATCTTCAGGTCAGAGCACTCAAAGACGCAGGTGTGAAAGCAAACCGTATATTTACCGATAAGGCATCCGGCAGTTCAACAGACCGGGAAGGGCTGGATTTGCTGAGGATGAAGGTGGAGGAAGGTGATGTCATTCTGGTTAAGAAGCTCGACCGTCTTGGCCGCGACACTGCCGATATGATCCAACTGATAAAGGAATTTGACGCTCAGGGCGTGGCAGTCCGGTTCATTGATGACGGGATCAGTACCGACGGTGATATGGGGCAAATGGTGGTCACCATCCTGTCGGCTGTGGCACAGGCTGAACGCCGGAGGATCCTAGAACGCACGAATGAGGGCCGACAGGAAGCAAAGCTGAAAGGAATCAAATTTGGCCGCAGGCGTACCGTGGACAGGAACGTCGTGCTGACGCTTCATCAGAAGGGCACTGGTGCAACGGAAATTGCTCATCAGCTCAGTATTGCCCGCTCCACGGTTTATAAAATTCTTGAAGACGAAAGGGCCTCGTGATACGCTTATTTTTATAGGTTAATGTCATGATAATAATGGTTTCTTAGACGTCAGGTGGCACTTTTCGGGGAAATGTGCGCGGAACCCCTATTTGTTTATTTTTCTAAATACATTCAAATATGTATCCGCTCATGAGACAATAACCCTGGTAAATGCTTCAATAATATTGAAAAAGGAAGAGTATGAGTATTCAACATTTTCGTGTCGCCCTTATTCCCTTTTTTGCGGCATTTTGCCTTCCTGTTTTTGCTCACCCAGAAACGCTGGTGAAAGTAAAAGATGCTGAAGATCAGTTGGGTGCACGAGTGGGTTACATCGAACTGGATCTCAACAGCGGTAAGATCCTTGAGAGTTTTCGCCCCGAAGAACGTTTTCCAATGATGAGCACTTTTAAAGTTCTGCTATGTGGTGCGGTATTATCCCGTGTTGACGCCGGGCAAGAGCAACTCGGTCGCCGCATACACTATTCTCAGAATGACTTGGTTGAGTACTCACCAGTCACAGAAAAGCATCTTACGGATGGCATGACAGTAAGAGAATTATGCAGTGCTGCCATAACCATGAGTGATAACACTGCTGCCAACTTACTTCTGACAACGATCGGAGGACCGAAGGAGCTAACCGCTTTTTTGCACAACATGGGGGATCATGTAACTCGCCTTGATCGTTGGGAACCGGAGCTGAATGAAGCCATACCAAACGACGAGCGTGACACCACGATGCCTGCAGCAATGGCAACAACGTTGCGCAAACTATTAACTGGCGAACTACTTACTCTAGCTTCCCGGCAACAATTAATAGACTGGATGGAGGCGGATAAAGTTGCAGGACCACTTCTGCGCTCGGCCCTTCCGGCTGGCTGGTTTATTGCTGATAAATCTGGAGCCGGTGAGCGTGGGTCTCGCGGTATCATTGCAGCACTGGGGCCAGATGGTAAGCCCTCCCGTATCGTAGTTATCTACACGACGGGGAGTCAGGCAACTATGGATGAACGAAATAGACAGATCGCTGAGATAGGTGCCTCACTGATTAAGCATTGGTAACTGTCAGACCAAGTTTACTCATATATACTTTAGATTTGAAATGTAAGGCCTTTGAATAAGACAAAAGGCTGCCTCATCGCTAACTTTGCAACAGTGCCTCTCGATAGGTATAGTGTTTTGCAGTTTAGAGGAGATATCGCGATGCATACGCGGAAGGCAATAACGGAGGCAATTCGAAAACTCGGAGTCCAAACCGGTGACCTGTTGATGGTGCATGCCTCACTTAAAGCGATTGGTCCGGTCGAAGGAGGAGCGGAGACGGTCGTTGCCGCGTTACGCTCCGCGGTTGGGCCGACTGGCACTGTGATGGGATACGCGTCGTGGGACCGATCACCCTACGAGGAGACTCTGAATGGCGCTCGGTTGGATGACAAAGCCCGCCGTACCTGGCCGCCGTTCGATCCCGCAACGGCCGGGACTTACCGTGGGTTCGGCCTGCTGAATCAATTTCTGGTTCAAGCCCCCGGCGCGCGGCGCAGCGCGCACCCCGATGCATCGATGGTCGCGGTTGGTCCGCTAGCTGAAACGCTGACGGAGCCTCACGAACTCGGTCACGCCTTGGGGGAAGGGTCGCCCGTCGAGCGGTTCGTCCGCCTTGGCGGGAAGGCCCTGCTGTTGGGTGCGCCGCTAAACTCCGTTACCGCATTGCACTACGCCGAGGCGGTTGCGGATATCCCCAACAAACGATGGGTGACGTATGAGATGCCGATGCTTGGAAGAAACGGTGAAGTCGCCTGGAAAACGGCATCAGAATACGATTCAAACGGCATTCTCGATTGCTTTGCTATCGAAGGAAAGCCGGATGCGGTCGAAACTATAGCAAATGCTTACGTGAAGCTCGGTCGCCATCGAGAAGGTGTCGTGGGCTTTGCTCAGTGCTACCTGTTCGACGCGCAGGACATCGTGACGTTCGGCGTCACCTATCTTGAGAAGCACTTCGGAGCCACTCCGATCGTGCCAGCACACGAAGCCGCCCAGCGCTCTTGCGAGCCTTCCGGTTAGAGGCCGTCGACAATGATAATCTGGATCAACGGACCTTTCGGCGCCGGAAAGACGACTCTCGCTGAGCGGCTGCGCGATCGGCGTCCGAAATCGCTGATCTTTGACCCTGAGGAAATCGGGTTCGTGGTGAAAGAAACGGTCCCCATACCAGCGAGCGGAGACTATCAGGATCTCCCCTTGTGGAGGGGACTTACGATCGCTGCGGTCAGCGAGATTCGCAGGAATTACTCGCAGGACATCATCATCCCAATGACGCTCGTGCACCCGGACTATCAGAGGTGGCTCGGGAAATCTGCACAGCGGTGATAAGTGGAATTTCTGCCTGACTTCGGCTTAGATGCCGGGAACAGGAGATACCATGACAAGACGACCGCGCCGGAACCACAGCCCGGCTTTCAAGGCAAAAGTGGCGCTCGCCGCGATCCGAGGTGAGCAGACGCTGGTGGAATTGTCCCAGCAGTTCGACGTGCATGCCAACCAGATCAAACAGTGGAAAGACCAGCTCCTTGATGGGGCGACAGGCGTTTTCGGCGATGAAGCGAAGGCGGAACCGGCAGGTCCAACCGTCGATGTCAAAACGCTGCACGCCAAAATAGGCGAACTGACATTGGAGAATGATTTTTTAGCCGGAGCGCTCGGCAAAGCGGGATTGCTGGGCGGAAAGAAATGATCGACCGAACACACAAACTGTCGGTCGCACGTCAGGCCAGGCTTCTCGGCTTCAGCCGTGGCAGTGTCTACTATTCTCCACGTCAAGTGTCCGACGGCGATCTGGACCTGATGCGGCGGATCGACGAACTGCACCTCGACTATCCGTTCGCCGGAAGTCGGATGTTGCAAGGGCTTTTGAGGGGTGAAGGGACCGAGGTCGGGCGGTTGCACGTCGCCACGCTGATGAAGAAGATGGGCATCGAGGCAATCTACCGTCGCCCGAACACCTCCAAACCAGCGCCAGGTCACAAAATCTATCCTTATCTCCTGCGCAAGCTGGCGGTCACCCGGCCCAACCAGGTCTGGGCAATGGACATAACGTATGTGCCGATGGCGCGGGGATTCGTCTATCTCTGCGCCGTCGTGGACTGGTTTAGCCGGCGGGTTCTGTCCTGGCGGCTGTCGATCACGATGGAGGCGGACTTCTGCATCGAAGCGGTCGAGGACGCGCTGGCCCGCTATGGAAAGCCTGAAATATTCAACACCGATCAGGGTTCGCAGTTCACCTCCATCGACTTCACAGCCGTGCTGAAGAAGGCGGAGATCGCCATCTCGATGGATGGCAAGGGCGCGTGGCGCGACAACGTCTTCGTCGAGCGGCTCTGGCGGTCGATCAAATACGAAGAGGTCTATCTCCACGCCTACAAGACCGTATCCGAGGCTCGCGCTGGCATCGGCCGCTATCTCGCCTTCTACAATAGCCGACGTCCACATTCATCCCTTGACCGGCAGACGCCGGATCAGGCCTACTTCAACGCGCTGGCACCAATGATGGTGGCGGCATAATCAAGGCGGAAATCCACTTAGCAAAACGCCCAAAACTGTTCAGACAAACCGAGCCACCTCTGGTCGACCATATTTTTCAATCGCTTCATTTAAAGCCGAAATACAAAAATCCACCTCCATACTAATCGATACCCTATGCGCAAGTACCTTGCGGCTATGCCAATCAATCACAGCACATAAATAAACAAAGCCTTTTGCCATAGGGATATACGTTATATCCGTAGACCACACTTGATTACTGCGCTGAATAGCCAACCCTTTGAGCAGATATGGATATTTACGGTGAGCTTGATTAGCCTGGCTTAAATTTGGTTTGCAATATAACGCCTGAATACCCATTTTCTTCATTAAAGTACGTGTATGACGTCGTCCTATATGATGTCCTTGACGATTCAACAAATCACGCATCATACGACTGCCTGCAAAAGGATATTGCATATGTAATTCATCAATACATCGCATCAGCTTCAGATCTGATGCACTCACAGGTTTTGGGCGATAGTAATAACAACCACGGGAGACTTTCAGCAGCTTAGCTTGCTTAGATACTGAAATCTGAAGTGAGTCGTCGATTAACTTTTGTGGTTGAAGCGGCCCAGTTTCTTCAACACACCTTCTAAAAAATCAATTTCTAATGCCTGCTCACCGATTTTTGCATGTAGTTTTTTTAGATCGATGGGTGGTTCTGTTGGAGCTTTTGATTGATCGAAAGCTTGCGAGGAAGCTGAGATCAATTGATTTTTCCAGTCAATAATTTGGTTTTGATGAACATCAAACTCAGCACTCAATTCAGCAAGTGTTTTTTCTGCTTTAATCGCAGCAAGTGCTACCTTAGCTTTAAAATCATTTGAATGATTTCTTCTTGGTCTACGTGCCATAAAATACTCCATATATTGATGTTTATAACATCATTTGAGGAGCAGAATATCACTTATAGGAGTTGTTCAAATTTACGGATCCATCTCTAGAGTAAAGTACTCTCGTACAATAACTATTGTAATGCTACTAATTAAGTTGCTTAAATCTAAATAATTAAACATAGCTGCAAACATGAATCTCAATTTTTTATTCGGCTTTATCATAATTATTGTTGGCGGTGGTGCAGCAATAGTTGCGCTTCGTTCAATGTTAGAAAATGAAATTTTTATGAAGGATAGTATATGGCTATGAATAATTCTAAATTCGATAAATACTTATTGCGCTCATTTTTAAAAAATACTGGACTTGCAATAATTTCAATTAGTGCAATAGCATTGGTTATATTTGCATGTTATGTGGTTTATATAGGAATAGGAAAAGCATCAACTTATGTATTCAATAACTTTGTACTAACTCTAAAAACTATTGGCTATATCGTATTATTTTTAATCGCTTTAAATTTAGTTATCTGTTTTATTGAAAATGTTATCAAAGAAGCCAATCAAAAAAGGAGTGAAGATAGTTCAGAAGATAATGTATGAGGGTAATAAAAAGTATCATACTGGCTTACTCTCAACACTTTGATTTTTTGGTCTTTATCTCCATCAAGTGTATTTTCTAAAATATAGTATGAATCTTTTACCCTCATACACTAAGGGGTTAAGAAAGGTTTCGGCAAGAAACGCCCCTCAACAAAACACCTACGATAAAAAAGTTTTAGTGATCGTGGTGATCTGTATCAATTACGTCATTATTGTTTGCATTAAACTTAGCCTGCTCTTTATAAAAATTATAGTCGGCATTGTCGTATACAAGCTCTTTTGGGTAAGGGATACCCATTTCATCAAGCTTTAAAGCGTAATAATGCGGTATTGGCTTGGTTGGATTGAAGTATGGTTCAGGGTAGTACTGAGTAACGACTTTAGCGGAGTAGGAATTAACGAGTTGATCTACATCGCTTTCTATTGTTTTTTGTTGGTCATTGTAATAAGAGTCAACAAGCTCTTTGTCTGAGTGGCTTGCTGCACAACCTGAAAATATTAAAGGTATTAAAATAGCGATAATTCTATAATGTTTCATTTTAAATAGGCCCAGGTGTAGTGTATATTTAATGGAACGTTAAAATACTTTTGATTATACATGACTTTTAAAGATGCTGTAACACCACCTTTTAGCAGAGGAAAAAGAGAACATAAGTTCTTGGCTAAAATGTTAAAATCTGAAAAAGATAAGATTAAGCTTTATACCAAAAGTTTAAGAAAAATTACTTTTAATGAGCTTTTAATTAGAGCAACTTTAATTTTAGTTGTGGTTTTTGCGTTAAGTTTTTGTATCTTTGGCGTATACCTATCTTTGAACGGTTTATTCTCAAAAGATGTGCATTTAGGAATGATTGGCATTATAGGTGATAGTAGTAGAATAATATTATGTACCATCTCAGCTATATTGTGCGCGGTTACAGCTTTCAAACTGTTTAAGAAAGCAAAAATTGACTGGAAAGAACATCAGTCATCAAAACGATATGCCAAAGCAATAACGAAAGAGTACCAGTCATTAAATAATTTGATTTTGGAACAGATTAAACAAGATAAAACAGGCAGTTATTGGCTGAACAGCAAAGAGATCCTGAGCATAACAGAGCAATACGAAGATAACATAAATGAAAACACAAAAGATTATCTGGTAAGTTTTACGCAAGATACGACTAAAAAGTATGTTAGGTTTTACATATATAATAATTCGCATATCTCTAATGGGTATACCAATGTTTTACATATACACTCGACTACTTTAACAATTTATTCACACTGTCTAAGTTATTCGGATTCGTTGAGTGTTAAAGACCTTTTAGATATTTCTGTTAAAAGTATTTGCATAAATTATTAGTTTTACTATAATACTTTTAAGAACAAAATTTAAATGTTTCTTACGACATTAAAAGAATGGGAGGCTTATAGCTTCCCATTTTTCTTTTTAAAATAACTATTATTTTTCTAAAACATCATTTGCCTTTTTCTCAAAACCCTTAACTTCTGCTAAAAGTTCTTCATTTTGGGCCATTGTGTCAGTAAAGGTCTGTTTCGAGAATTTAATGAATTCCAATGCATCATTGATCGATTGCTCTTTGCTTGGCTTCACGTACTTCGGGAGCTTATTGAATTCAGTATCCACATTTCTTTTGATCGCAGAAAAGTCTTTATCAAGCGACTCGAATGCTGCACTGGTTGACTCAAGCTGTATACGTTCAGAAACTCTATGGTCGATGTTTTGGAACACCAGGAACACACATACAAAAACTAAACTAGCAATTAAACTATTTTTTAGAACAACTGTATCCATTTTAAAACCCTTTAACATTTCTTTGATATTTTTAGTATAATCACTTTAATGTCTTTAAAATTTTTTTAAAAAATATGTCTAAAGCCTCCAACGTTGAGCTCTTAAACTTTTATAGTCTTGTTAAAGTACCTTTTAAATATGCTCACAAAGAGGTGTTGTTCTCCATTTCTATTTTATATTTTAACGGTAAAACTAAATCATACGTTCATTATCACAAATTTGAAGATGAAGAATTGCAGACTGTTCTAGGGTATGTGGTTTCGGAGAGTCTGGCGTGGACCTTTGGATCTTTGAAAACTGATAAATTCACTGTTAATCAGAATTTTATTTTCAATACTGTGCAAGAAGTGGAAAAAAGCCTTAAAGAACAAATAAATGCTTTATATAAAAGCACGGGTATAAATGCTAAGTTTTCCATGCAATATGCCTTAAAGGATAAGCCATCTGCAGAAAACAACGACTTATTAGAGAAGATATTTGCGATTGATAAAATGCTACCATTTGCTTTTACATTTAATAATAACGGCGGTTATGAAGTTGCATTAAAAGAATGTTCGTTAAAACTAATTAATGATATTGGGTTTTTCGCTTAAAAGTCCTTAAACTATTAAATACCACTTCATTAATACTTATTTTTAATTATAATGTGGGGTATTAGTAGTTTTAAGTTAGGTCATTAATTAGTGAATAAGAAAACCCTTACCATAGCGATATTGTCAGTTTTGCTATTTGGTTGTGATAAGTTAAAGCCTTCAAATACTGATACTGCATCTCAAGAAGAACAAATAGATCCCATTGAAAAGAAAGTTGAGGAACAAGTTCGCAAATATGATGAACGTGTTACCACTTACAATCCATCTAACTACAAATTACCTCAATCAAGCCTTTCTACCACCAGCCACAAAGTAGCGTGTAATTTTGGTGTAGGGGGAGATCTACCAGCTTTGGCATCAAATGGCATGTTCTCACAGCCGTTATATCGTATTGAAGCTGAGCAGATCATGGATAAAGTTCAGGGCGATGTGATGTATGCCCCTTATTCAATCGCGACATCTGTTGAGGGTGATGTTTTATATGAATCTGAAATTGATAGCTTTGATCGACAGTTAAATACATTACGAAGTTATCAAATTAAATCATCTGAACAAAATATCATTTCGTCATCTGGCTTTTACACCAATTCAAACAAAGCTGTTCGTATGGCACCTATCCGCAGTTACCCGGTTGCTTATGTGAAGCGCTTGGACGGCGATATTGTTTCTACATCTATGTTTAATGATGCATGCGACAAAGAAGTAGGTGTACGTAACTACAAATGGCGCGAAATTGATGTGTCGGGCAAACCATATGCAAGTTTAGCATCCACTGTATCTGAGCAAATTGTTCGGGTGAATCAGTTTGGCATGTTCACCAGTGCATCAAATTTTTACAGCTACTTCAGTAGTGAGTTTGGCAACTTCTTGGATGCAAATAACAAGTTTAGATCCGCATTGGAGAAATCAGGACGTTTCCCTAAAGGTTCAAAAATCTACGTTCCATCTGAGATTAAAACGACTGATGAAACACTGGTGATTACGAAGAACCCTGAGCTTGAAATTACAGACTTCCAAAAAGACAAGGTTTTAGAGGCATACAACAAAGAGGCCAAAATACGGAATCTTGGCCAGATCGTATTCAAGGTCTACAACCTCAAAAACAATACTGTTTTCTATACACCATGGAATGAAACCAAGCACCGTGAAGCGGTCGAGTTTGAACCTATTGTTGTTATCGATGGCAAGGCTTATTCAGCAGTTTGGCATGTTCCTAATACTTTGACATTCAATGATTCGACCAGTGCTGGAAACTTAACGTATTACAACGCTACGGCGCATAACGCATTCGTCAATGCTGTTAAAGGTATATACCAAGGTCAGCAAAGCATGGTTGGTACAGAGCACGAAGATGATACCGAATATTCAATGAAGACTGCAGTTGAATACCAGAAAGCCCAGGCAGAGAAATAATATGGAATTAAGCACTATTGAAAAGAATACCGAAGCTCAAGACATTCAATCTGATGCGTATGACCAGCGTGTACATTCAGTATTGATAGTACCTGAACATGCCCTAAAAAAAATTGAGTCGATGATTTTGGCTACTGGTCATGTACAAAGTGACAGTACCAATCTTTTAGAAGTTTTAAGGCCAATGCCTGAAGAATTCAGAAAAGACGTTGATAACACCGAATTTACAGAAAAAGAAAACGGCGACATCGGTGATGCAGCCGTGGTCATTGTTGATGGTTTGATTCACGACACAAAACGCGGTGTTTGGATCTCTCAAAATTGGGGTTGTGGTAGTCCTAAATTCACCAAGCTTATTCAGGCTGGAGCTGAGCCACCAATTGAACTGATTGCCAAAAATAAGGGGGATAAGTTTAGTGCGACTTTAACGCACGAATTTCAAAAAGCGTATGAGCGAATGGGTTATACCCAAAAACAGGTCGGTTATATACACATCCTATCAAATGGTACACCAACGACTTTCTTTAACTACCTGAGTGACGAATTGCTGTGCAAACTGGAATTCATATCAGTAGACAACAACCGTTTAAACGCCTCACAAACTAACTTTTATAGTGCCGTAGAGCGAGGATCTGTTTCAGATTGGGGAGTGAGCTATCACAGAAAACCTTTTAACTTAGAAAATTACCCGATCAATTCTCTATTGGTGTCGGGATTAACAATAACTTTTATTTTGTACCTGATTTACAGCTATCTCTTTGGAGCTTAATACCAAATGAAATATTTAAACAGAACATCTCAAGATCGCGAAAAACATCATTACTTTAATCAACAACAGGGCGACAATAGAAAACAGCACAATCCGAACCATCGTCACCACTCTATTAGCTTAAATGATGTATTTCGGTCGTTATTAGCCCTTACTCAACTAGACAAAGACATCCCGACATTGATCAAGCTTTTTGAAGAACAAGGGCTTGAAATATGCGAAACGCGTGTACGCACTTGGTCAACACCCGTGCATATCAACAATAGACCAATACCACACATTATTTTTGTTGGTTTTATGAATTTACTTGAGTGCATCAATGCTGAAGCAAAACTCAAAGATATTAATCTGTTTGATCTGTCAGAAATCTTGGACGATATACGCAACTAACAATTATGTGGTTTAGCTATGACTGAAGAAATAAATAGTAATGAAAAAAAAGATGGTCCTATTACGGATGTAGGTAAAAAGTTTGCTGGTGCACGTAAAGACAACCCATCACCAGACTTCTCAGGCAACATGAATGGAATTAAGTCTGACAGCCTAGTGACTAAAAAGGAATATTGGCAAAAGCCTGATTTTAGAGCTGATGCCCAATCTGGCCATAAACCTGTAAAACATGCACTATTATTTTCTTTGGTCTATGCAAACTTAACCAACAAGCCTTTAGGGGGCGGTTGGTTTAGCATAGGTCAAAAGCAATGGGATGATGCCTACATTGCTACGCTACACTTCTTAAAAAACAAATATGAAAGCTCACACTACGAACGTTTAGAACAACTGACAGACGACTTTAATGCGTACATGACCGTTAAGTTTGGTGCTGGACGAAGTGAAAAAGATATTTTAGAACGCTACTCAGCTGGACGACATACCAATCGCAGAGTTAAACACCCACTATCATTTAGTTCAGACACACGTTTACGCTTAAAAAACTTAATCCCTTTAGGATGGCCAGACGATCGTGTACTTGATACGGATAATTATGGTGCCAAAAAATTATTAAACACTGAGACTGGTCAACATAAGTGGTATGCCGTTAAATCCATTTCAGCAAAGCGGTTTCAAACACTAGATGATTGGACGGAATACGACACATTCAATGCAGCACTAGAAAAAGTAAAAACATTTTTTCAGCCAATTTTAGATGAACGAGTCATAGAACCCAAAAAAGGACGCGCAAAACCACCCAAAAGACCGCGCTACGACAGAGTTGAAGTGCGCGAGGGTAAGGACCATCGAAAGGGTGAAAACATCGATAGCCAGTTGCTTATGGACTATTTCAAATTTTCTGGAGTCGAGTTCGGCAATTGGGTAAATCAAAAGGAACGTGCATGGTTTCTGAATTGCACGTATGACTCACTAATGGATCTTGTCGAACTTCTAGGTCTACCCGTTACGTTCGCATCTTTAGGCGGTAAGCTAGGAATAGCATTCGGTTCGCGTGGCACAGGCGTTGATAGCGCAGCAGCTCACTTTGAACCAGGTAATATGCTTATTCATTTGACCAAGACGCAAGGTGTTGGAGCACTAGCCCATGAGTTCGCGCACGGATTTGATTGTGTTTTGGCAAAACGAAACGGACTCAATAATAACTTTTTTAGCGAATACTTTCTTTACACCAGTAAAGGGCGTTACTCAGTACAGAATCATCAAGAGTCAGCATACAAACATCTTAAAGATGGCCAGACTGCAGATAAGTTTATCAAGCTGGTTAATTATCTTACTTTTAAGTCAACCAAATACCTTGATTACGAAGAAAGACAAGGCGGTACGGGCTTTATGAATAACGCCATGCACCTAGATCAATCACGGTCAATGTATTGGTCACAGCCAACAGAAATCTTTGCCAGACTGTTTGAATGTTGGGTGACGGATAAGCTGGCTGAAAATGATCAACAAAATGGGTTTTTGGTGCACGGCACAGAAGAGTCGGCAAATAGTTGGAATATGAAGTTAAGCGCATATCCAACAGGCAGAGAACGGGCAATTTTAGTTGATTTGATGGATGATTGGCTAAAAGCATTAGTGAGGTCGTGGACGAAATGAATGCAATCACTAAGACCTCAAAAAAAGAACGGATCTTATTCAATAATCCCAAAGCAACACGACTTTACAGGGAAGCAATAACAGAGCTTATTGCGTTTAAACCTTGGGAAGTTAACGCCACTGAGAATATGCTTACGATCTGCAACACCTACCGCTATGTCGTGAATAAACGTTGTTGTTTAGGGTACGAGTTTTGGTGTTACGACCGAAGCGAAAAAGAATGGGTACGTGTTAAGCCCTCAAGCGGTCGCCACAACTATGGGAAAAACTGGTGCAAAACAAATGACAAAAACAATGGTCTACAAGGCAGTAAAACGAGCAGATTTTGAGTATTCAAACGCAGCGCGTGGATACGTGTATCGGGGAGAGAAAATATCTGATGCTGAAGCGGAAAAACTAAAGCATAAATGGGCTAAAAAAGACCTGATGGACAATGCAAAAAAAGATGGATCGTTCACACCAGAATCATTAGAAATGTTCAAAACCTTGGTGAATCATGTATCACCACGGGAGTTGACCGCCAAACAGCAAGCTTTGACATACCATAGCCTTAAACGCTACACAGATTGCGTATTTAACCTTTATGAAGTCACCGCTAAACAAACACCTCCAGCAAAACTAAAACGACCGTACAGCATGCCTAGACTGGATGGTACGGATAACCCTTGGAACCAAGGCAAACGAGAAAACGATGTCTATATATACAAGGGGATTGAGTACAAAGGCATTGAAGCGGAAACAGCAATGCATAAAGTGGTGATTGCATCAGAATTAACGGCAATTGCCGGATTGGATAATCAGTTAGCGAATCTGGCCAACGAAACAGGTGTAGCGTTGTTTTCAGAATTTATTGAAGTTGCACACCAGAACAATGATTTAAAGGATTTAACATATGTAGTTTTTGATTATGTAAAACATCTAATTGTGACGATTGATCGCTATTTTGATTTAAAACTGAAATCTAACGTGTCGGTCAGTATTTCAGTGAACCGAGTAGCTGGCTATTCAAGGTATAGCATAGTTCAACGGAAATAGACGCACGAACGCAACCAGTGACATTACATGTGTCGTCAATGACAGCTTATGTGTCTCGAACGTGCACGTAATTTTGGATTGATTGGTTTGAATGCAGAAAATGTAAATTATGCAAAGTAACACCATGAATATAGCTGATGATTGTACGGTAGTACGTAGACCGTATCAAAGAATGACGACAGCTAACATGCTTAAGATTTGTTATAATAAACAAATTGTTAGTATCTAAACGACACATGAGCTGTCATTTTTTGGAAATTGCGACTACCCTATTCATTTTAATTCGAACTTTAACTTATGTTCACCTGAAGTCTAGTTAATAAAACTTTTAATAATTTTATTTATTATTTTCAATAACTTATATAAATAAAAAAATAATTATAAATTTTTGGTTCATGAACCTAATGAATTTATTGATACTTTTATAAAATAGAGTTAATTTGTCCGAGAGATATGGGTAGATATCTATTTTTGGTCTTTTTAGTGATTAGAGATATGACCATTGTCATCAAATTTTAAGGAATTCCTTAAGTTTTTTTCTTATAATTCAATAAAATAATTTTGAATACTCAAAAATTAAATGTAATATAAGTCACATTATGAACCGTTAAGTGAAATACGTTTTGCTTAAACGAATGATTGAGTTAGATCATCTAAATGATGATCGTGCTAGAAGACTCAGGTTTTACACCAAAATATTTGGCAGACTTTATTTTAAATACAATCCTAAACTGAATATAAAAAACCTTCGGAGGGCTTATTTGGCCAAACTAACCATCAACCTGAAAAAACTAAATTCTTACGCTAAGTATTTTTTCTAAAAGACACCGTACATATAGCATTACTTTATGTTAATAAAAATTTAGCATCATTTTTGACGCTTATTTGTTGTATGTGCAAAAGCAAGACATTTTAAATAAAGAATCTTTTAATATGAAAGTTACATATCCAGAGACAGGTATATACGAGCACGAACTCAAAGCAATTGATAAGATTAAAAAGGTCTTTGATCGTGGCGAAAAAACTAAAAACTGGCGAGCATATGCTGGTTTTGAATTTATGCATAAAAATGGAAAAAAAGCAGTAGCGAAAGGTAGTTCTGAGAAATTTGAATATGATCTCCTAATTATTACTCATGCAAACATTTTGGTCATTGAATTCAAGGACTGGAACGGTAAGGAAATTACAAAAGTTGCAGGAAAATGGTACGTAGGTAATAAAGAGCAAGATTCATGCCCTGTAGCTAAAAATGTAAAAAAAATGCAAATTATAGTTAATAAACTAAAGGATAAAGTTTCAGAAAAGAAAGCTAAGGGCATTACATTTCATTACCAAAGTGTTTCTCACTTTGTTGTCATGTGTGGTAAAGCAGATTATTCGCGCCTGCCTCCAGAAGATTTAGAGCACATTCTTTCGATAGATGAGTTTATACAATTAGCTCAACAGAAGAATTTTAATAATATGTTCCGCAAGCATCTGGAACGTGATGGTCGCATATATGATATTAAAAAAGAATATCACGCCATTATTGATGAAATTTTTGCGCCTGACCAAATTCAACCACGCTCTTTGATTATTAATAATCATGAACGAGGTGACTTGATCTTACCGCATCCTAAAAAGATTTATAGCGAGTATAAAGCGCATTCATTGACCATCGTTGGTGAAAAATCTTTAATGCGTTGTTGGGATTTTAATGAATTCAAGTTGAGTAACTCAAGAATGAGTCAGCCTCAACATCGATTCAACTTGATCTGCAATGAGCGCCGGGTTTTCCAAAAAATTAAAACAGAAAAGCCTGATCTTTATCAAAGTTGTTTGCACCCGATTACAAACCCAAGTCTTGATGACATGACATCAAAATATAATGAGTTGTATGAGTTGCCTGAGAACAGCTATCGAGTCAACGAATTCATCGGCGCTTATGCTGAGAAAATGTCTGAATCTGAGAAATTGGATTTATTCCAGATTTTGCTTGGTAAATTTAATCACCTACATCAAATGGGAATTACTCATGGTGATGTGGGTGATCATAGTGTGTGGATCTCTTATAAAAAGGAGATATTGCTATCCAATTTTTCGGCAGCAAATGATCAAACACAGCCCTCGAAAATTGACCCTGAACTGGCTAACGAACTCCCATTTTTGAATACAACAGCTCATCTTCCGAATCTTGCGCTGACAGCTGCACAAAAGGATGTGTATTGGTTAGGGCAGTTAATCCTTCATATTTGGAAGAATGCTCGACTGAGCCCACGTTCATTGAAAAAATTTAGTCTTGAGGAGCGAGATCAGAACCACTGGTTAGAGCGTATTTTAACACGAGCTTTGACAGGGAAATATGATAATGCATGTGCAGTATTCCAAGATTTCTTAGCTCAAAAACCTGCTGAACAAGTTAGTTATGAACTTGATGCAGATGTACTGAATCCATATTTAAATCAGACAAATACCTATATCAGTTACCCGATATTTGGCGCGCCTATTGATGCTAACCAAAATTTTACACTCTATGCATCAGGCAACATGTTAGTCAAAACATGGATGGGTAAAGTTGCATCTGCAATGACAACTTATCAAAAGAGTTGTTTTAAGCGATTCTTTGAAGAACTTAAAATGACGCAGGCTCTCAATTTGCCATACCTTCCTAAGATTATTGATTTTGGTTTATCAACTAGCACAGCATGTGTGTATCTAGTAACTGAAATGGTAAAGGGTGAAGCTTGGTCAACGGTTATTGAGGGCTTAACTGAGGATGAAAAAAATGAACTTTCACTTCAGTTATTGCATTCTCTGAAAAAATTTCATGAGCATGGCTTTCAACATGGAAACTTGGATGATGAAAAGATTCTAGTAGATAAAACAAACTTGAAAGTTAGTTTTAATGATTGCTTCCATCCTGAAGTACCACAACCTGATTCTTCTAATGCTTATTTCCCATCTGATATTGAAGATCCAACAGTCATTCAGTGTGACAACTTTACTGCATTGAAATTAATCGCAGATCTATACGATATAGACTTGGCTGTGGATGATGTGGCTTCAATGGATCCTACTTTATCCTGGCTAAATACAGCCTTGAGCATAGAAGGAATGGAAGATCCAAGTGTACGCTATATTGATAATTCTCGCTTTATAGAGGCATTTGAATGTAAGGGTGCTATTGTAAAAGAAGCTCCTCAGATTAGTATTTATACAAGTAAGGTTGAGACGCCCTTTACGATTTATCCCGAAAACGGCAAAGTTTATATCCAACTTGAGGCAGCAAGTGAGGGGGATTTTCGATTTACACTTAGCGGAATCAATGGCATGTTAAAAGGGTTTTATAAGCCCCATGAAAATCAATTAAGTTTCCTTGATTTTGTCAAAAAACAAGACCTGTGGTGGAAGGCTAGTAGGGATGCAGATCTGACTATTGATGTTAGCATTGAAGTCCACCCGATATCTGGGATGAGTAAGCGTGACAACATTGTAGAGTTAAATGACTTCTTAGCAAAAGATCAAAACTTTAAGGATGCTATTGAACAGTTTAAGCAAGCACAGCTCAAAAGGACTCAAGAGAAAGAGGAAACATTACGGGCTCTGCGTGAACAAAAAGCATTACAAGAAGAGATAGGCGATGTTATAGCTACTGATGAGCTTATGGCACAGCCAATGAGTCATCTGCCTACACATAGCCACTTAATTGATATTGAAACGAAAGAGTTGTGGAAAAAAGTCATGGCGACTGAGCGTCATGCACATCCTACAATCACTCTGTCTGAGCCGTTAAAGATAGTTTCGAGCAAACATTTTAAAGATTCAAAGAGTGCTATTGCATACTATGACTCTGCAGAAGATGTTTCAGCTAAATTTTCAAAGACCGATAAAGTCGATGTAATGTGCACTAAAGAAACTGGGGCGGGAGGTGATTACACTTTCTGCATAGGTACGGTGAATATTGCGCAATCAAAAGTCGGAGAATTGTGGATCGATTTTTGTAAAAAAACAAATGAAGTTCCTGAAGAAGCAACACTGTTTCTACAAAGCAAGGCAGATAAGTCATCTAATCGGAAACGTGCAGATGCTCTGACAAATATTCTGAGTAATAAGGCTGTCATTGAAAATCTCGTAGATTACTTTGAACCATCATTAGTGATTGAAGCAAAAGATTATGAGATTGAAGTGCCTGATGAAGATCTAGATCACTATAACAAATACAAAAATGGGGAATTGGTTAAAGCCCTCAATCCATTACAACGTAAAGCGTTCCGTAATGTGCTTAAGTATGGACCTGTATCACTATTAAAGGGACCACCAGGAACCGGCAAAACTGAATTTATCTCTATACTGGCTCACTATCTCTATGATAAACAAAATGTATCTAACATCTTAATTGTTAGTCAGTCGCACGAAGCTGTAAATACAAGTGTTGAGCGTATACGTCAGCTATGCACAGAGTATGACACACCATTAAGTATTGCTCGAATAAGCAATAAAGAGAGTGCTGTGTCTCCTGAATTAAAAGATGTCTATACAGGCTCAATTATTACGAGCCAGATAGAGCTGTTTAAGTCTAATATTAAAGAAAGAGTGCTTGAGCTTGCAAAAGATTTATCACTTGAAGCTGAATACTTGAGCGATCTTTATGAAATCAGAGTCACTATTTTAAATAGTCTTAAATCTGCGTATCAGTCAATCGACCAAGATGATCTTGATCAAAAGTTTAGTTTCTCATTAGAAGAGTATACCCAGGCTTTCAAATCAGCAATGCATAAGCTGAAGAGCATGTTTGACGGAAATCAAGACTTTTGGGATCAACTGGAAGACTGTATCAATGATAAAGAGATAACAGTATTAAACCAGTTAAATAAGATCGACATGATTACGTTCGCAGCACTTAATCAATACTACGGGGTATCTAATGAGGAAGGACTTAAAGCGAAAGCCTTGATCAATATTGCCCTAGATTATGAACCATTAATTGAAAGCCAAAATGCTAATTATGAAAGTTTTCTGGTCAAAACAAGGCAATTAGTCTGTGGCACATGCGTTGGTGTTGGCCAACAAAGTATTGGAATCGCCAATCACGTATTTGATTGGGTGATTATTGATGAAGCAGCACGTTCAATCGCTTCAGAATTGGCAATTGCAATGCAGTCAGGTGCACGTATTTTATTAGTTGGGGATCAAGACCAACTTCCTCCACTATATTCGAGCGATCATATAAAGGCTTTAGCTAAGCAACTTAAGATATCAGATGATGATTTGGAAGATAAATTACAAAGCGACTTTGGCCGTATCTTTAATTCACATTATGGACTAAAGGCTAGTTCAGAACTCTTGTCACAGTACCGAATGAGTCCGAGCATCGGCGAATTAGTTTCAGACTGTTTTTATGAAGGAAAACTTGAAACTGAAGTTGTCGATTCTCGTGGTTTAAGTGATGAAGAGCTGAAAGAAATTAAGTTAAAGCGGATTGTGCCTGATAACTATGCATCCGACATCGTAATAGAATTGAATTCAACAGTTACTTGGGTGGATACTGGGAATGCTGAGCATTTCAAAATGGAGAAAGGTAGTAGTATTTATAACCCACATGAAATTAATGAAATTATCGATTTTCTTCAGCGGATTGACCAAGACAAACTCTTGTTAAATAAATTAGTGCCAGAGCCTGATTCCCTTAAAGAGCCTGCTATTGGTGTAATTTGTACCTATGCTGAGCAAAAAAACCGGTTAAGAAAAGCCTTCTCTTTGTGTGAAGTGTCAGATGCATTGAGATCAATTGTGCGTATTGATACGGTGGATAGTTATCAAGGTAAACAGAATAAGATCATCATTCTCTCAGTTACGCGAAATGATCCAACTAAGTTTCCTGCATTTTTGAAGTCACCAAATCGTGTGAACGTGGCTTTATCTCGCGCAATGGATCGTCTTGTAATCTTTGGTGCGTCAGAAATGTGGCAAGGAGTCAACAGTAACTTACCTTTAGGACGCGTATTAAATTACATCAAGTGCCGTGAAAATCAGACTTTAGAATATCGATATATTTCAAAACGCGCCATTGTCAAAATAGTACAAAACAATCCGCACATTAATAAAAATAGATCAAAAAAATATAGAAAGGCAGGGGTATAACTCATGGAAAATTCACTAAGAAGCTATCATGACGTAGATGTTACATTGCCATCACAACTATTCAATGTGGCATTTAGCTATACCACAACAGATACCTTAGATTTTATTGATTCTATGGTATTGCGCCTATTGGTAATTGCACCACTTTCTGCTGAAAAAATAGCGCGGTTCTTAGGGTTATCTAATCATGAAACAGATGTGCTATTAACTAAATTATTAAAACAAATGCAGATAAAACATCTTGAAGATGATCGATTTGCTCTGACTCAGCGACTTGAGAAAGCATTCTCGGATGTTTGTGCAATTCCTTATGTAAATAAGATTGAGGACAATATTCAAAAGATGAGTTTTGAGATGATTGGCTTGAATCCTGAGCCAGTTAATCCCAACGCATCTGACAATGGGGCAAATTCAATTAAATTAGATGCTTCTAACCAATACCTTTCAAATGGTGAGTCTTTGGTTAGTAAGGAGTTTCAGAAAAATTTTCGATTTTATTTCAGCCAAGGATTAGTTAAGTTGAATCCATCAGTGGATGAAAAGAAGCTGCAACTGTATAAAATGAGCCAAGTGGAAAAATTGCGAGACCATTCTCGTCGTTTTACATTACCATTGACGCTTGATGAGAATTATACACCTACAGAGATTAGTGATTTTAATCACATGGAAAATCTTAACAAAATCGAAGATTCTCTTTACGCTGCTCTTAGATCAGCTAAGAAGCCACAAAATATTGAGGATATTCTAAAGGTACTCCATGAATTAGATATGGAGGATACTTTTTCAGTTGAATCTATTTTTAGCGAGAATAAGCTTAATTTAGATCGCTTATTTAAGCTAGAACACAAATCCAATGAATACTTTATCGGGCCAATATATTCTAAGGAAAATTCAGACCTGTTTTTCAAAACAATCAAACAATATCAAGACCAGAATAATGATGATAAACAGCTGTATTGGTTAGCTCCATCAGATGAATTTTGGGGTAAGTCAGATAGATTTAGTGATTTTATTGATCGTTTATCGACAACCACAATTACCAAAAACTTTAAATGCTTCTTACCAGTGGCATACAGAAATGATAAACAATCAATCGCAAGTTATAAAAAACTAATCACAGCTGAGGCAGGAGCCAAGCACTTTCTAACGTTTAAGGAAAGTAGTGTAGTTTTTGACGGTAATTTTGAGCTTTTGGTTATGAAAGACTCTTTTTGTGTTTTGATTATTCACGTTAGTGATTCATCCACAAATATTTTAACAACAGTGCCTGTGGGTATTATTGTCAAAAATAAGGCTATTGCCCAATCGTTTTATAAGTTTTTTGAAGACTTAGAGAACGATGGAGAGAACTTCTTTGGTTTATTAAATTCTAAAAAATAGAATAATCATCTTAAAAAGCTAGCAGATTTGCTAGCTTTTTTAAACTCAAATTAGAGTGGCAACAATCCAGACCAGACATTTCTACTTTGAAGTGGCTTTGTTGCACAAAGATTTGAAATGCAAAGCGCCCCTAATTGGTAAGCGTCCGCTGAACACACCTTCTGAATTCATCCTATAAGCCTTAATTTAGTCCCCACTTAGAAACAAGTGGGGACTTAAATTTATGACTACAAATCATCAGACATCCATCGCATCTCTTGCGAAAAAACGAAGAACATACAGTGCTGAATTTAAACAGCAGATCGTTCAGGCTTGTAAAGCACCGGACGTTTCAATTGCTTCAGTCGCTTTGCAACATGGATTGAATACAAATCTTGTATCCAAATGGATTCGCTTAATTGATGCTAAGCCAGGGAGTGATCGCTCACCACTACCGAATAAACCTGCATTTATTGCCTTATCTTGCTCTGCACCATTAGATCCTACTCCTACTGACATGTTAAAAGTTCAAATTACTTTACCCCACTCAAAAGCAGAAATTGGCTTGAAATGGCAGACATCAGAAATACCTGCCTTGGCAGAATTACTCAAGGCACTTGCAACATGATCCGCATTGATGAAATCTGGCTTTCTACCCAACCTCTGGATATGCGAGCAGGGATGGATACTGTCATGGCTCAGGTGGTGAGAGCCTTTGGCTACATTAAACCGCATTGTGCTTACCTGTTCTGTAATAAACGTGGCCATCGCATGAAAGTGCTGGTACATGATGGACTGGGCATCTGGCTGTGTGCCCGGCGGCTGGAACAGGGAAAATTCCACTGGGCTCAAGTTCACCAGGGTGAAAGCGTAGCTCTCAACCCGGAACAGTTACAGGCATTAATCCAGGGGTTGCCCTGGCAGCGCATTGGACGACAGCAAGTGGTAACAATGCTCTAAACCAAGCTCGGCTATTCTGCCATCCTCCAAACGTTCTATTTCATTCTCTTCATGACCTCAGGCATACTGCGGTCATGAATACGCTGCCTGACTTAAGCCAACTGACCCATGAACAACTGCTGGAATTCACCCGGCAGTTGGCGATGCAGCATCAACAACTCGCAGAAGATAAACAACAATTAGATGCTCAAGTTCAACATCTGGAAGTATCAAATCAACAATTAGATGCCAAAGTTCAACATCTTGAAGTCACCAATCAGCAATTAGATTCTAAAGTTCAGCATCTTTCTATTCTCAATCAAAAATACGAGCATGAACTGGCGCTGTTTAAACAGCATAAATTCGGCAGTAAAAACGAACATCTCACCGCAAAACAAATCCATCTGTGGGATGAGGCGGTCGAAGAAGATATCGCAGCCGTTGATCTGGAATTAGAACGATTAAATGCAGATAAAACCCATGCAGCGACACAGAAAGCCACAGTCAACAAACCTAAACGTCGACTGCTGCCAGATCATCTACACACCATCCGTATTGAGCATGAACCTGCATCAACCCAATGCAGTTGTGGCTGCCAGTTACGTCGTATCGGCGAAGATATCAGTGAAAAACTGCATTTCAGACCGGCACAGTTCTATAAGGAACAGCATGTACGTGGCAAATGGGTCTGTGATCAGTGCGACACCCTGACTCAGCAAGCGATGCCCGCCTATGTGATTGATAAAGGCATTGCTTCACCTGAACTGCTCAGCCATGTTTTGGTATCGAAATATGCCGATCATTTGCCGCTGTACCGTCAACGTCTGATCTATCAGCGGGCGGGAATCGAACTTTCTAGATCAACGTTATCTGACTGGATAGGTCGCTGCGGTGTAGAACTGGAACCTCTGGCCAATGCCTTAAAACAGGTGGTACTACAACAGCAGGTGCTGCATGCAGATGAAACACCGGTCACCATCATGCGGATGGGTGAGAATGATAAAAAACCGAAGAAAGGTTATGTCTGGGCCTATGCCACTACACAGTACAATCCAGTTCAGGCGGTGATCTATGACTTTCAGGATAGCCGTTCAGGTCAGCATGCAGAAGAGTTCCTGAATGGCTGGCAGGGCCATCTGGTCTGTGATGATTACAGTGGTTATAAAGCACGCTTTAAATCAGGCGATGTCATTGAGGTGGGCTGCATGGCGCATGCACGTCGTAAATTCCATGAACTGCATGTAACTGGGAAAAGTCAGGTCGCTGAACAGGCATTAGTGCTGATTCAGAAACTGTATGCGATAGAAGCAGAACTCAGGAAAAAGACCGATGGTACAGCAGAACAGCGCCGCGAATACCGACAACAGCATAGTCAACCGGTGATGCAACAACTGTATGAATGGCTCAACCAACATCAACTGACTGTGCCATCGAGTTCTCCCACCGCCAAGGCGATCAATTACACTCTGAAGCGTTGGCCAGCTTTAAGCCGCTATCTGGATGATGGCAATCTACCGATTTGCAATAACTGGATAGAAAATCAAATGCGTCCCTGGGCGTTGGGGCGCAAGAACTGGCTGTTTGCTGGCTCGCTGCGCAGCGGCCAGCGAGCGGCGAATATCATGACTTTAATCCAGTCAGCAAAGCTGAATGGGCTGGATCCGTATGCCTATTTAAGTGATGTGCTGAAAAGGTTGCCGACACATAAAGCGACCCAAATAGAAGAATTACTGCCACATCGCTGGAAATCCAACTCAAATTAAAAAATAGGCATGGGGTTCAGCGGACGCTTACCCTAATTGAGCCAAATTTAAGGCGTAACTTGGGTAAGTGGTCGACCTAATTCCGTAAATCTGTTAAGGACTGCTACACGTGCATGGATCTCATTCACTTGGCTATCAAAACTCCTTGCACTGAGTTTATCTCCTAATAATTTGATGCAATGCATCTTAGTTTCAACCAAACTTCGCCGATGATAGCCTGACCATTTTTTCCATAGTGTCCTGCCTAAACGTTTAATTGTTCGAAGTAATTCATTTCGCTCTAGCGAGCTACTCTTTGTATCTTTCCATTTTTTCTAGGTGGAATCACCGCATGCGCTTGCCGATCTGCAATGACCTGACGGCATTGCTTGGTGTCATAAGCCCCATCGGTATAAACAGAGTCAATCCGCTCATCTTGTGGAATCTGATTAAGTAAATCACCAAGCACCTGTGAATCACTGACATTATTGGTTGTAAGCTGAACTGCTCGTATTTGTAGGGTTTTAGCATCTATACCAATATGAAGTTTACGCCATTGGCGACGATATTCAGGTCCATGTTTCTTGCGTTTCCATTCGCCCTCACCTAGAAACTTCATGCCTGTAGAGTCCATGAGTAGATGCAGCCCATCGCTACTTTTTTGGTAGCTGATTACAATATCAATATGCTTTTGTCTTCTACAAAGCGTGGTGTAATCTGGAGCTATCCAATTTAATCCGCAAAGTTTAATCAGACTTTGCACAAAGCCAGTGACCATACGTAAAGACAGACGGAATAAGGATTTAATCATTAAGCAGCATTGGATGGCTGCGTCGGAGTAGATTTGATTTCGCCCTTGTTTGCCTTTTGATGGAGCATATCATTGCGTAGCAGGATCAAACCAAATGGCAATATTTCCTCGACTCATGAGTGCTCGGTTATATGCGGGCCAATTGGTTGTGCGGTAGATTTTGTGTGTAGGCTTCTTCATTTGAAAATTATATCGCTGAAAAACCCTTTACAGATAGGTTTGTGCAACAAAGCCATTCAGAATTGAAATAGAAAAATTTAAAAATAAATAACTTGGAAATAGATTTTATGATAAAATTCAATCAGCTATATTAATTTCTACACTTATGTCTGCACTACAAAAAATTAATGAAGATATGATAGTGAATCTTCCTAAGGGTGATTTACACAGAGGTGGTCCCACATGTTTGAACAACTAAAAGCTTATTTATAAGTGATACTCTGCTCTAGTTAAGCTACCTTATTTTGTTGTGGTAGCTGGTCATAGTAAAACTCATCTGGAGTCATTTTGTCCAGACTCGAATGAGGTCGTTTCAAATTATAAAATTCAAAATATGCGTTTAATTGCTTCTTCGCATCCAAAACATTGCTGTAGGCTTTGAGATACACCTCTTCATATTTAACGCTCCGCCATAATCGTTCAACCATCACATTATCAACCCATCGACCTTTACCATCCATACTGATTTGAATGCCATTTGATTTCAATACATCAATAAATGCATCACTGGTAAACTGACTGCCTTGGTCTGTATTAAATATTTCAGGTCGACCATATTTTTCAATAGCTTCATTTAATGTTTCTATGCAAAATATAACCTCCATACTAATCGATACTCTATGCGCAAGTACCTTGCGGCTATGCCAATCAATCACAGCACATAAATAAACAAAGCCTTTTGCCATAGGGATATACGTTATATCCGTAGACCACACTTGATTACTGCGCTGAATAGCCAATCCTTTGAGCAGATATGGATATTTGCGGTGAGCTTGATTAGCCTGGCTTAAATTTGGTTTGCAATATAACGCATTAATGCCCATTTTCTTCATTAAAGTACGTGTATGACGTCGTCCTATATGATGTCCTTGACGATTCAACAAATCACGCATCATCCGGCTACCTGCAAAAGGGTATTGCATATGTAACTCATCCATACACCGCATTAGCTTCAGATCTGATGCACTCACAGGTTTTGGGCGATAGTAATAACAACCACGGGAGACTTTCAGCAGCTGAGCTTGCTTAGATACTGAAATCTGAAGTGAGTCATCGATTAACTTTTGTGGTTGAAGCGGCCCAGTTTCTTCAACACACCTTCTAAAAAATCAATTTCTAATGCCTGCTCACCGATTTTTGCATGTAGTTTTTTTAGATCGATGGGTGGTTCTGTTGGAGCTTTTGATTGATCGAAAGCTTGCGAGGAAGCTGAAATCAGTTGATTTTTCCAGTCGATAATTTGGTTTTGATGAACATCAAATTCAGCACTCAATTCAGCAAGTGTTTTTTCTGCTTTAATCGCAGCAAGTGCTACCTTAGCTTTAAAATCATTTGAATGATTTCTTCTTGGTCTACGTGCCATAAAATACTCCATATATTGATGTTTATAACATCATTTGGGGAGCAAAATATCACTTATAAGTGTTGTTCAAATTTCCTGATCCACCTCTCACGTTCATTTAAATGGAGCTATTCCAACAAATTTAGTTAAGGAATTATTAGCAAAAAATACAAATGGAATTCCCTCAAATTTTGATATTAATAAAGATTTAAATATTCTCGAACCACAAAAAAATCTGCAAGATTATTTAAAACCATGGAAAGTCTTAAATTTAATACCTAGATCGCAGAGTGATTTAAATAAAATAGTATTACAAACATTTTTTAGTTTAAAACGGCTTTGTTGTATAAACATTCTTCAAGATACTGATTTTTAAGGATTTGTTTAAATTTTAATCCAAAAATAAATTAAACAAAATCATAGTCTTAGATATTTATGCAACAAAGCCCCATTAGAGCTAAACTCCATTTACTAATGTCATATTTAAATCTAATGGTATGAAAGTACTATCAAATATACTGTTTAAATTACAGCGATTTCATTCTTGCTTCCATTATTTCGAATTTGAAGTCTTGGAACCATTGAATTATTTAAGTAATCATAAATAACCATTTCAGGATGATGCAGATCAAATGCTTGTCCAAACCATATACAAGCAGCATTGGATGCACATGGTAAGACATGAATTTTGGTAATTCCTTTATCTGTTAGACTATGAAATAACGCATGAATATCTTGCATGAAACTTAGTCCTCGTTCAGGATTTCTTATTGCTCCATTCCCCATATATTCTGGTTTAGCAGTAATATTAATTACCGGATGTCCTAATTCAACAGCCTTATTTTTAGAGGTTTCTGGATCAGCAGTGAGATTCAATCTAATAGTAATTTCAGTACAATCTTCTATTTCACTGAAATTATTAATTTCATACGCTTTGGTTGTACATATAAGATCAGGCCACATCCAACAACTTCCATCCCTATACATAAGCATAGGTATAAATTTCCCTTTATTTCCTAATTTACTTCCTAATGCTATTAGGCATGGCATAGGGCCGAAGCCAAAAATAGCTACTCTCTTATCATCAAATTTAGTTTCCCTAAGTAATTGTTCTGTTTGAACTTCAAATTCTTCTAAAAAATACTTTTTATAGAACTCATCAGCTGAAGCTCTTAAATGAGCTGGTAATGGTTCATGAATTAGTGTCTTATCTTTATGCAAAATAGATTTTAATGGGAGAAGGCAGCTTGCAATATCACGTCGTGAAGGAGACTGAGGAATATTGCGATTCACGGGCCAGAAAAATAAATACACTGGCATAGGAGTAAAGCTTAAAGAATCTAATAAATCTTCGCATTGTGCTGTGAAATTACTTCTCATTTGCGAGAGTCTTGAAGCTGTATATTCTGCGCCAGCAACTTTATCAATTAACCTATGATGTTTTTCACATAATAATAAAATATTCGTTGGATCATCTGATAGTTGATATGAGAAGAAGGGGATACCGCGAGTAGAATTTTCTGATGCTGCAACATTATGAGCTAAAACGCCATATGTACCTTCAAATCCAGTTATTTCATCTATGTTTAATTTTGCACCACATCCTTTAAACATACATCGGCCATGACTTGAGAGATAAATCTGGTTTTTATCTTTTTCAGATAAATCGTTACCCCTACCTGTAAGATGCTCAAAATCAAAAATTCTTTTTATGAAATATTCTAATTGGTTTACAGGGTTTGGTTTTTGTTTAGGAATCTTTCTAGGAACAAAATCTACATCTTTAACTTCGCTCTCTTGAGAGGAGGTTAAATTCCATGTTTCTTTTAACTTTTCAAAATCATGTAGAGTGTGGGCATCAATTATGTGACCTTGAAGAAAGCGTGCATAAATGGAAATTTTTTTGGCAAGCAATCTTCGGACAAAAGTTAAAGTATCATCATAATTGAGAATTATACGGAAAAAACTTTCAGGGCTTTTATTTTTCAATAAGACAAAAATTATATTTTTACGTTCTTCATCAACTAATACACCTAATGAATCTATACAAATATGCTTTAAAATTTCTTCTATATATTTATTTGCATTTGATAAATCATCTATTGCTGATAAAGAAGTCTGTAAACTTAGGGATGGGTCTAGTTGCATTTTCAATTTAACTCAATATAACCTAACAGTTTGATTTTAAAATTTTTTCTACCAATCCAGATTCCAGTTTTTACTCTTCCGATTATTAAATATAAAACTGGGTCATTAAGATTGGTAATGCCATTTAGAACAGTATCTATATCCCTTAAATCGGTTGGAGAGGGTGTTGGTACATCTTCAGGATGTGTATGCCATAGGCCTTGAAAATTATAGAATTTTTTAGATTCGTTCCAAGCTTGTATTAAAGCATATTGGTGGGACTTTGACCTAAAGAAAGACATACGTGTTTGACAGTCTCCTTCCATAGGAGAGGTAAAGCTTTCAATGATTTTAGCTTTAGTTTCTATGTCTGTTCTTCCAATTAGAATGCCACCCGATTCTGGAGAATCTGATTCTAATTGTATAAATTGCTTTAAACTCTTTAAAACATTTGCTTGAATAATAAAGACTTGGCCTGTAGGTGTGTCACATTTAATCCTCCCTTGAGTTATGTATTGCAACATGGGCATACTTCTTTATAAATTTCTTTTAAATTCAATATATTAATTCCATTTGAATTATTTACTGAATTATAAAAAGGGGTAGTAATTATTCCATTTTTATTTGCATTCTGATTGTCGCCAGAAATAGAAACAAATCCTAATTGTTGATTCAGGACATATTCAGAAATATAGCTTGCTAGCTTCATGCAATTTAAAGAAGAGAAGGGGGTAAATGCACCAGCACACCCTGTAATATTTTTAGCAATTAGCTGTCCAGATTGTACATATTTATACATAGGGGTAAGACTTTTATTTGATTTTTCATCAAAATATAAGCAGTTTAAACATCCTACATGTTTATTATTGAAAGAAATAAAATGTCCACCTAAATCATAAGGTTCTAACCAGCCTATTATTACTTGAATGTTTGCACTTATTTCATAAATAGTTTTTACGAGAGAAATCTCAGTAGGAGTATGGCCAATTGCTATGATGATAGTATCAATATCTTCAGTAATTTTTGATTTTATCCAGCTTTCACCATGGCTTACGAATGGAAAAATAGTTAATCCGGGCCTTTCTATTAAAAACTTATTAGCTAAAGAAGTAGATTTATAGGTATTAACATACTGCAAACCTAAAGAATGACGATAAATATTATCTGTTTTTAAAAGCTCTGGATCTATGAAAGAAAATTTATTTACGCCTGTTTGAGCTAATATCTCTGCAATCTTTGAGCCTAAAGCCCCACATCCGATAATCGCTATATGTCTTGTTTTTTTCTCTTGCCCCGTTCTATTTAATAAATAATCTATCCACGCTCTTTGTGTTAAAGAGACTTTAAAGCCTTTGAAGGATACTTTTTCTTTGAAAGAATACCAAATGGCATAATAAAAAATCACATAAGCAAATCCATGTTCATTTGGAATTCCCACTAGGGCATAATGATTGCCTTGTTTTAACAAAGATCGTTTGTTCTCATTAGAGAGGGTATTAACAATTTTTAGAAAATAGTCCTCATTAAAATAATCTCCTATATCTGGTATGGGGAAAACAGAAGCATCTTCTAATAATATCTTATGAATTTTTACTTTTGTGAGCTGGTTGTGGTTTATGTAAGAACTATCGCCATCATCAATATGCTCTAATATTTGATGATTCCCTTTTGATGATTTTCTTAACCAACCATATAAATTAAATGTAGAAGTAGGGTCGCAATGTAATATTACATCCTCATTTATATTTTGAGTGCTGCCTAAATATCCTTCTAGTTCGTTATACAAGCTTACTCGGTTGTTTAATTGAAAATTAATAAAAGATTGCTTGAGTATATCTATAGCCCTTTCAAAGAATTCAGTAATAAGTTCTTTATGTCTATAGCCTTCAAAGTTTTCACCTTGATGATCCGTAGTACAAATTTCCCCACTTTGACTCACATGATCTAAGGCAGACATTGGTCGTGTCAATATTCTAAAAATGGGAGGTATCGTCCAATTAGCTCTATTTTGAAAAATTAGACCAAGGCAAACCTGTTGTGTATTAATGAGAAAATCAAATTTTAGATTAACCCAATCCTTAGTAATAGAAGTGACATGGATATTTTGAGCTCCATGTTCACTTAATAGCTTTTCAATATTGTCTAACTTTGGGTTATCAAAAAACATTGAGTTTTCCTAAGCAGATTTTCCTTCTTGAGTGTAATAAGTTTGTACTACTGGTTCGGACACTTCTTGTATTTCAGGGATAGGGAATTGTCTTCCAAAAGTTTTATTTAAAATTTTGCAAGCTTCTACTGTATCAGTTTCCTCATTTACAGCTTCTAAAGATGATTTTAAATCTTCAAGTTTTGATTTTAAGTGCTCCATTTGTTTTCGGGTCAATTTTTCGAGTAAGTCTACACCTTGATGTGCAGGTAAATTAATTACGAGTCTGAAGTAATACTCGTTATTTTCTGGATCAATGCTAAAGGTAGTGAATTGATCTAATACATTATTTACTATAGAAAGTAATACCTTATTATCATTCTCATAATCTTCAGCTGTTATATGCTCATATACAGCTGTAGTGATAGCAATACTCTTAAAAAAATCTAGACCTTTCTCATTTCGCCATTGTTTCAAGTAGCGAGTACATCGTCTAAACTGATGACGTAAATCTGAATCATCTTCAAATTTTCCCAAAATTGTATCGGTAAGTTCAGTAGGATTTGAAATATCCCAAGTCTTAAGGTCTTCAGAGGAGAATTCCTTACCTCGAGCTAGATACATATTGCCTTTGTCGTCTTCAGCGTAGATGGGCAGATCTACATGATAATCGGGACTACCATTTTTGAGATAAGTGACAGTTACGCAAGGTCGTTTGATCGTTACAGTTCTATTTGAATGAGTTAAAGCATCTCTAACAATTTTTTTAATTTCTACTGAGCCATATTCCTCTTTGTCACAATCTAATAAAACTCCTACATCAATATCATAATCTCCATTCTTAGGCTTAATCCCTGTGCCCAAGGCATAACTACCTTGATTAAAGTATTCAACAAATTGAGGACCATTTGGATCCTTTTTGAGTTCATCTTTTAAGGTGCTAATCAAAAGGTCACGTTTTTCACGTAATGTACTTTCTTCGTCATAACGACCTAATCGAATATTTGTGTGGAACTTAGCATAGTGTTTTTGTGGATTCGCCATATTGTTGTATTCCTGTAGTGCTTTTGTTGTTATGGGGATCTCCTATATTAAATACAAGTTAAGACATTAAAAAAAATAGAATTTTTAAAGGGAAAATTTAATCAAAAAATATTTAAACAAACGATGAGATGTATCAATCTCCAATTTTTAGCATTCCTTCCCAACTAAAATAGTTTTGAGTCAAATTCTTTCTGGACATCGCCCATACACGACCATGCATCTTGCAAGGTCCAATTACGGCATCGCCACCACAGAGTAAAAAGAATGTTCAAAATAAACAGTCTAAAAATTCTGAATAGCCTTTTAGAACAGAGAGTTAAGGCACACAATTTAAAATAGTCAGTGAGCCTATCAAAATCCTCATGTATGAAACCTAAGAAGTTCCACATTTTTCTGGGTATACAAGCCTAAATTTTATGGAAAGAATTCATATGCTGCTCCTTTAGCTAAAAGAGTATTCAGCTTACGATTCGTGGTTATTTTCAACAGTGCCTTCTGGTAAGGGTCGGCACCTGCACATCAAAAAAATCTCCCCCCAGAGTACGGCTGTTTCTATCGGGGGTAGAATATTCATTCTGTTACTTTAGACTATACCCTAAAGTTACAATCTGAAAGTTCATGAAATTATGTATCATTTAAATGATTTTTAATCATAAGTAACATGTAACTTTAGTGTTAAAGAATTATAATTTACGAAATTGTTCATTTTTATCCAATTGGGGCGTGAAAAAGTGAAAGGCCAAAAAGTAGGGTATGTCCGGGTAAGTTCTGTCGAGCAAAACACTGGACGTCAACTTGAAGGAATTGAGGTCGACCGGATTTTTGTTGACCGTGCTTCAGGTAAAAATACTGACCGACCTAAATTTCAGGAAATGTTGAACTATGTCCGGGAAGGGGACAGGGTGATTGTACATTCAATGGATCGTTTTGCGCGAAGCCTAAAAGATTTGGTCACTGAAGTAGATAAACTGGTCAAACGAGGGATCGCCATCCAGTTTGTAAAAGAAAATATTACTTTTACAGCCGAATCCACCCCGATGGATAATTTGATGCTTCAAATGATGGGTGCTTTTGCACAGTTCGAACGTGAGATCATTTTAGAGCGGCAAAAGGAAGGAATAAAACTCGCCTCTGCTCAGGGGAAGTACAAAGGTCGGGTGCATAAACTAAAGCCTGACCAAGCTGAAGCTTTACGACAAGCATGGAAGGAGGGGAAGTATCCATCGAAAATGGCATTAGGGAAAGCTTTTGGGATTAGTCGTCAGGCGGTATACCGATATTTACAAGTTAGTGAATAGCTTATTGGGATTAGCAACTAAATTTAGTTTAACTTATAAAAATCATGAAACACTGTTCGAATTTTAAGCGTGGAACATGAATAATCAATAAAAAGCGGCACTGTTGCAAATAGAGATTTGAGTCGATGATGTTCCCTTTAAAAAGTACTTAGAGACCGAAAACCCTGTTGATTAGACACACTTCACCCTGAGGCTGACCATAATAAAATGACGATGCTTGTCCTTTACGTAGTGCACGCATGACTTCAATACCTTTAATTGTGGCATAAGCCGTCTTCATAGATTTGAATCCTAATGTGGCCCTGATGATCCGCTTTAGCTTGCCATGATCACATTCAATCACGTTATTTTTAAACTTAATCTGCCTGTGCTCAAGGTCTGGTGGACATTTACCTTCCCGTTTTAACCGTGATAAAGCACGTCCATATGTGGGTGCTTTATCCGTGTTGATCACTTGTGGAATTTGCCACTTCTTCACATTATTTAAAATTTTTCCAAGAAAACAATATGCTGATTTGGTATTACGTCTAGAAGAAAGATAAAAATCAATGGTATCGCCACGTTGATCGACTGCACGATACAGATAAGACCATCGTCCATTCACTTTTACATAGGTTTCATCAATATGCCACGAGCTCAGATCTGTAGGATTACGCCAATACCAGCGTAAACGTTTTTCTATTTCAGGAGCATAACGTTGAACCCAACGGTAAATAGTCGTGTGATCAACATTCACACCCCGTTCGGCCAGCATTTCCTGCAGTTCACGATAGCTAATGCCATATTTACAATACCAGCGCACAGCCCAAAGAATGATTTCGCCCTGAAAATGCCGACCATGGAAAGGATTCATATGCTGCACCTTTAGCTAAAACAGTCTTCAGCTTACCATTCGTGGTTATTTGCAACAGTGCCAGCGAACTTGCCAGTCTCGAACTCGGCCCCGTGACCGAGATCGAGCAGACGCGCAAGCTGTCGGCCGAAATAGACCAAGATCGTTTCACCCGGATCGACCGCGCCATGGCCGAGGAAGCCGATGCCCGTTTCCTCGACCTTCGCCATGAACCGGCAGCGCCGAGGCGGCAGTTCGAGCGCACCCTACGCCTGCATCGTCTTACCAAGCTGGAGAAGATGGGACTGGCGACCGAGCACGCGCCCGGCGTTTGGGAATTGAGCAAGGACATGGAACCGGCCCTGCGCGAGCTTGGAGAGCGGGGCGACATTATCCGCACCATGCAGAAGGCGCTCGGCCCGCAGGGCGGCGAACGCGATCCCATGAGCTTCCAAATCCATGACGGAGCGCCCGAGACGCCCATCGTCGGCCGCGTCGTGGACAAGCACCTGTCCGACGAACTGGGGGAGAACCTGACCGTTGTGGTGGACGGCATCGACGGCCGCACGCACCACATCGCCGGCATCGCGCTCGAGCGGCTCGAGGACGCCCGCATCGGCAGCGTCGTCCAGCTCGGCCCCGCCGAGGCGGCAGCCCGGCCGTCCGACCGCACCATTACCGCCATTGCAAAGGACGGCATCTATCGGCCGAGCCGCCATCTGGAGCAGGCCAAGTTCGAGGGCCGCGTTCCAGGCGGCGACTATGAGGGCTATGTCGATGCCCATGTGCGCCGGCTGGAGGCGCTACGCCGGGCCGGTATCGTCGAGCGGATCGACGCCGACCAATGGCGCATCCCCGATGATCTGGTCAGCCGTGCCGCCGCCCATGACGCCGGCCGAGACAGTCAGGCCAGCGTTCGCGTCCTTTCCCCGGTCGATCTGAACAAACAGATCGGATCGGACGGCGCGACCTGGCTGGACCGGCGGCTGATCCACGGCGAGACGGCCGACCTTGCGCCAACCGGCTTCGGGCAACAAGTCCGCGAAGCCATGGACCAGCGCCGCGAGCACCATATCGAACAGGGCGACGCCACCCGCAGCCGGGACAGCCGCGTCTTCTACCGGCGCAACCTTCTCGCCATCCTGCGGGAGCGCGAGGTAGCCGGCGTCGGATCGGATATGGCTTTGAGTAAGGGCCTGCCGTTCCGCGCCGCCACGGACGGCGAGAGCGTCAGCGGCAAGTTTACCGGAACCGTGCATCTATCGAGCGGCAAGTTCGCCGTGGTCGAGAAATCCCATGAGTTCACCCTTGTCCCGTGGCGGCCGATCATCGACCGCCAACTCGGCCGCGAGGTTATGGGCATCGTGCAGGGCGGGTCGGTGTCGTGGCAGTTAGGGCGGCAGAGGGGGCTGGAACGCTGAGTGCGCCCATGCCGCATTGCGAAGCAAAAGATAATCGGATAAAATGTAGCAATTCATATTCGTAAGCGTGGAGTAATCAGATGGGAAATTCCAAGTCAGCAGACAAGTAAGCCGCAACAACCAGTATTGTTGTTGCGGCGCTCTGTAAGGCTAGTCTCATCTGATTGCTGACGAGCAGACGTCGCCCGGTATTCCTTAATCGAGGGTTGATTCGTCATGACCACCACACGCCCCGCGTGGGCCTATACGCTGCCGGCAGCACTGCTGCTGATGGCTCCTTTCGACATCCTCGCTTCACTGGCGATGGATATTTATCTCCCTGTCGTTCCAGCGATGCCCGGCATCCTGAACACGACGCCCGCTATGATCCAACTCACGTTGAGCCTCTATATGGTGATGCTCGGCGTGGGCCAGGTGATTTTTGGTCCGCTCTCAGACAGAATCGGGCGACGGCCAATTCTACTTGCGGGCGCAACGGCTTTCGTCATTGCGTCTCTGGGAGCAGCTTGGTCTTCAACTGCACCGGCCTTTGTCGCTTTCCGTCTACTTCAAGCAGTGGGCGCGTCGGCCATGCTGGTGGCGACGTTCGCGACGGTTCGCGACGTTTATGCCAACCGTCCTGAGGGTGTCGTCATCTACGGCCTTTTCAGTTCGATGCTGGCGTTCGTGCCTGCGCTCGGCCCTATCGCCGGAGCATTGATCGGCGAGTTCTTGGGATGGCAGGCGATATTCATTACTTTGGCTATACTGGCGATGCTCGCACTCCTAAATGCGGGTTTCAGGTGGCACGAAACCCGCCCTCTGGATCAAGTCAAGACGCGCCGATCTGTCTTGCCGATCTTCGCGAGTCCGGCTTTTTGGGTTTACACTGTCGGCTTTAGCGCCGGTATGGGCACCTTCTTCGTCTTCTTCTCGACGGCTCCCCGTGTGCTCATAGGCCAAGCGGAATATTCCGAGATCGGATTCAGCTTTGCCTTCGCCACTGTCGCGCTTGTAATGATCGTGACAACCCGTTTCGCGAAGTCCTTTGTCGCCAGATGGGGCATCGCAGGATGCGTGGCGCGTGGGATGGCGTTGCTTGTTTGCGGAGCGGTCCTGTTGGGGATCGGCGAACTTTACGGCTCGCCGTCATTCCTCACCTTCATCCTACCGATGTGGGTTGTCGCGGTCGGTATTGTCTTCACGGTGTCCGTTACCGCGAACGGCGCTTTGGCAGAGTTCGACGACATCGCGGGATCAGCGGTCGCGTTCTACTTCTGCGTTCAAAGCCTGATAGTCAGCATTGTCGGGACATTGGCGGTGGCACTTTTAAACGGTGACACAGCGTGGCCCGTGATCTGTTACGCCACGGCGATGGCGGTACTGGTTTCGTTGGGGCTGGTGCTCCTTCGGCTCCGTGGGGCTGCCACCGAGAAGTCGCCAGTCGTCTAACCGACGACTGGTAGCAGGCCCGCTCCGATGCGGCGCACTAACCATCGAAACCTCGTGAATGTCGGTATCCTGTCTGGCAGGATACCGCTCATTTCCCTTGTTCAGTTCATCGCCGTCGCCGAGCATCTGAATTTTCGGCATGCGGCCAAGGCACTTGGTATCAGCCAGTCGAGCGTCAGCGCGCGTGTGAAAGCGCTGGAGGATAACCTTGGTGTCCTGCTATTTGAGCGCCATGCGCGGGGCGTTCGGCTAACAGACGCAGGCAGGCACTTCATGGAGCGTGTCACGGCGGGTGTCGATCAACTCGATCACGCAGTGAAGACCGCAGGCATGACAGCTCAAGGAGAATACGGCCGGCTTCGCATCGGCATCCATGCCTTAATCCCACGCAGCTTTCTCACGGAGCTGATCCGTCATTATCGGGAAGAACATACGGGCATTGAGGTTGAGATCACCGAAGGCACAGCCCGCGATGCGGTGATGCAGCTTCGTGCTGACCAGCTCGACGTGGTGTTCGTCGCGGGCAAGCCCGAGATGCCCGACTGCCATACCCGACCGATCTGGACCGAACCGCTGGTGGCCGTGCTATCGGATGGGCATCGCCTCGCCGGGCAGTCCGCAATCACTTGGTCCGATCTGGTCGGCGAGACTTTCATTGTTCGCTATGGTGGCACCGGCCCGCAGGTCCATGACCATATCGTGCTGCGCCTTGCCGGGCGTTGGCCCGCACCGTCGATCCGGCGCTTTGATGTGGGGCGCGACACGCTGCTATCGGCACTGTTGCAAATAACCACGAATGGTAAGCTGAAGACTGTTTTAGCTAAAGGTGCAGCATATGAATCCTTTCCATGGTCGGCATTTTCAGGGCGAAATCATTCTTTGGGCTGTGCGCTGGTATTGTAAATATGGCATTAGCTATCGTGAACTGCAGGAAATGCTGGCCGAACGGGGTGTGAATGTTGATCACACGACTATTTACCGTTGGGTTCAACGTTATGCTCCTGAAATAGAAAAACGTTTACGCTGGTATTGGCGTAATCCTACAGATCTGAGCTCGTGGCATATTGATGAAACCTATGTAAAAGTGAATGGACGATGGTCTTATCTGTATCGTGCAGTCGATCAACGTGGCGATACCATTGATTTTTATCTTTCTTCTAGACGTAATACCAAATCAGCATATTGTTTTCTTGGAAAAATTTTAAATAATGTGAAGAAGTGGCAAATTCCACAAGTGATCAACACGGATAAAGCACCCACATATGGACGTGCTTTATCACGGTTAAAACGGGAAGGTAAATGTCCACCAGACCTTGAGCACAGGCAGATTAAGTTTAAAAATAACGTGATTGAATGTGATCATGGCAAGCTAAAGCGGATCATCAGGGCCACATTAGGATTCAAATCTATGAAGACGGCTTATGCCACAATTAAAGGTATTGAAGTCATGCGTGCACTACGTAAAGGACAAGCATCGTCATTTTATTATGGTCAGCCTCAGGGTGAAGTGTGTCTAATCAACAGGGTTTTCGGTCTCTAAGTACTTTTTAAAGGGAACATCATCGACTCAAATCTCTATTTGCAACAGTGCCAGAAATTTTATGTTAAATGATTGTTAGAAATGCCCCTTGATCGAGGCATTTTCTATAAAGAATACTAAAAACTAATTAAAGCCAACCAAGTTTCAAAACAAGGCAGTTCTCAGCAATCATATTTTTAAATTATATAACTCCCAACTGAGCTTTTGCTCCAACGATAAGGCTTTCATTTTGAGTTTCTAAGGCAAATAAACCATACATCAAAGGAGAGGCCGCTGCTCTTTCTAAAGTCTGTTCATATAGTTTATTCCAAACTTTACCCCCTAGTTTTTCATACTCGATGATTAGAGTTTTGAGGCTTTCTTCTCCAAACAAAGTTACATGCCCAGCAAAATCAATCGCTGGGTCATCTATATGGGCTGTTGACCAATCAATAACGCCTGAAACAGCTCCATCCTTTGAAGCTAGTACATGCCCAGCATATAAATCGCCATGTATAAATTGGGTGAAATCTGCCCATAGAACATCATTATCCAACCATTTTCTGTAGCGGGTTTCCAATTGCTCACTTATACCAATTTCAGATTTTACTAACTGCAAATTGTTTGCTATTTCAGGTCTTAAATCTGAAGGTTTCATAATTTTCAAATCATTTTCCCGAACTTCTTTTTCAGGAATACTATGGATTTCAAATAAGGTTTTTGCCAAAGATGTTATGTATTTCGGGCTATCTTTGTCCATATTCCAAATTATTTCATAGGTTTCAGCATCCAAATTTAAAACAGGATTATCTTTAAGTATGGGATAAGCCACTAATTCTGTAGATGAAATTCTCCAATCAGGAACCTCTACAGAAAGATGTTTTTTTACCAATTCTAAAATGCGTTTTTCTTTCTTGATTTGTTCCCTCATGCCATCACGACGAGGAATACGCAGCAACCATTGTTGCCCCTTTGTATCAAGAGCAAAAACGACCTTAAAATCAATGCCCATTTCATTGAAATTCATTTTGTCCGTAAGCAACAAGCCGTGTGCTTCAGCAAGTGATTGAATATCTTGAATTGTCATTTTTAATTTCCTTTAAAGAGTTCAATAATTAATGTTCGGATTAGATTGGCTATCATTAACAATCTCTCTCAAAAGTCTTGATGATTTTGTGGTCTTTGATCTCGTAGATAATGTCAGCAATATTATCGACCAATTGCTTGTCATGAGATACGAAGATAATAGTTCCTGCATAGGACTTCATCATTGTTTCTAATGCGGCAATACTTTTTAGGTCAAGATAGTTTCCTGGTTCATCCATAAGCAAAATATTATATTTTCCTAAAAGCATTTTGGATAAAAGCAGTTTGATGATTTCACCTCCCGATAAGTCGGATAAGTTTTTTTGAATATCATTCGCTCCGATCCCCATTGAAGCCAATACTGCACGAATTTCCGCAACTGTGTACTCGCACTCTTCCTGCATAAAGGAGAGCACAGATTTATGCGTGTTAAATTTATATCCTGTTTGTGTAAAGTAGCCAATTTCAGCTTTTGGAGATATGGTTAATCCATCAGCACGTTCTGATATCATTTTTAACAAGGACGTTTTCCCTGTTCCATTCGATCCAGTTATAGCGACTTTAGCGCCAAGCGGTATTATAAAGTTAGCGTCATCAAAGATAGTACGGCTACCAAATTTTAAGCTCAGACCATCTGCCGTAATCGGGAACTTATTGTGCAGTTCTAGGGCTGAACTTTGACGAAAACGAATAGAACGCAAATGCTCTGGTGCTTGAATATCTTCTAATGCAGCCAAACGCTTTTCCATACTCTTAGCTGCCTGATACAGTTTTCTTTGCTTGGTGCCAGTCATTTTTGCATGCCCAAGTCGTCCAGCACTTTCGGTAGAGTTTTTGGATTTTTCTCCTTTTTTCTTATTGTCTAATCGATTAGCTTGCTGGCGTTTTTCTTGCACAGCAGATTCTAATCGCTCCCGTTCCTTCATCATCAGCTCATATTCTACGGCTTGGTGTTGTCGCTCTTCTTCTTTTTGACGCAAGTAATCCGAGTAACCACCCCAATATTCCGTAATTTTACCGTCTTTTAACTCCCATATCTTGTCTACAACCATATCAAGAAAATATCGGTCATGACTGATAACAAGTAATGCTCCATCAAATGCTTTAAGTTGACCAATAAGTAGATCTATTCCATTGAGATCAAGGTGGCTGGTTGGTTCATCCGCTAGAATGCCATGTACTTGTTGGGAAAATGCGGCAGCAATTTTTGCACGAGTTTCCTCTCCGCCACTCATTGTGTCGTTTTGTACATTGGAAACACCAAGGCGAGATAACATTGCCCGGTCTTCGACCGTTTCTATTTCGATTCCGCCCAGTTGGCTGATATGTGCAAAATCACCAAAACGCTGTAATGTCGCTTCGGCTAAAACAATTTCGCCATTAAGTACTTTGAGTAAACTACTCTTTCCTGCTCCGTTATCACCCACAAGACCAATACGGTCATAAGAGTGAATTTCCAATTCATCAATATCCAAAACATCACGCCCAGCATAATCCAAGCGTATGTTTCTCGCTTTAATAATTAAACTCATTTTTATTTACTCCTGTTTAGCTCTTGAAATTTTTTATGCAGCAAACAGGATTTAGGTGAAAACAAAAGCTAGCATCACAGTGTCCTCCCAAAAAAAAAGCTATTCATCCACAGGGTGGACAAATAGCTAGTCAATTAAGTTATAACTGGAAACTATGCACTAAAAGCATACTTATAAATTAAGCATACTTTTACTTTATATATCCGCATATATTCTTAAAGACACAACAAAAGCCCACCATTATAAAATAGTGTCACTATGCAAATAGTTGTGTCTTAACGAATGCGGATAGAATGCATAAACTTACCTAAAAAATAAAATTCAGTTTTATGATAACTTTACTGTTAAAAGAAGTCTAGACAACCTTGTTTTATGCTTGGATATAAGGCTTATTTTAAAATAATAGTAGTGAAGATTTTCTAAAATTAACATAATACACCTTATACGAAATAAAAATGGGAGCCTTAAGCTCCCATTTTTTAAGTAATTTTTTCAAATAAGGCTTGGGTGAGCATCTAAAATTCGAATCAATGTAGCTGCTGGTCCAGTTGGATAGCGTCGTCCCTGTTCCCAATTTTGCAGGGTACGGGGGCTAATATGTAGACGTGCAGCAAATTCATTTTGGCTCAAGCCAGTTTTTTCACGTACTTCTTTAATATCAGGCAATTCGAGTTCTGTAACTCGGCTTGCTTTAACTTCTTTACGTTTGATAGCTCCAGCTTCTTTGATTGAAGCAACCAAGTCATCAAATAAGTTGTTATCCATGAAATTGCTCCTTCACGAGTTGGTGCAGAATGGCGGTTTCCTTATCTGTTAAATTATCTTTTACTGATTTTGGATAAGCCACTAAGAAAAAGATCTGATCATCCTCGGTGACCCAATAATAAATCACCCGTATCCCACCACTTTTCCCTTTGTTACCTTGAGCACAACGTACTTTGCGAATACCACCGCCATTCTTGATTAGGTCACCTCTATCAGGCTGTACCAAAAGATCTTGCTGAAGTTGACGATATTCCTCATCAGATACAAGGTCTTTAATTTGCTTGGTAAAGATGCTGGTTTCAATAAATAACATGGACTCTTTATACGTCAATGGCGTATTTGAATTTTAGCAGTTTCCATAACAAAAAACGAGAGCTGGTAGATCTCTGTTATTCACCAATTAAAATGTCTATGCGATAAACCATTTAAAATGTCCTGTTTTTAACCATAAGAGTCAAGCACAGGATTTAAATTTCTTTGTTCAATAACAGCTTTCTGAGCTTTACGGCTCGGCATACTTTTCTTGAGACGGGAACGTTTATTCTGTTTTTCCAACTCTTCGTGTTGTTGTTGAATATGAGCTAGGACTGCGCCTAACCGTTTATTCTCAACCACTTCATTTTGCTGCAGTCCAGCCAGTTTATTGAAGACGCTATAGTTGATCTTCCGTCCTTCATGCATGATGGCCACAGTGCCATCTGGATACTCCAGAAATGAAATGTATTGCCCAACCAGCTTATGATTCAGTACTGTTGGCTCAAGCATATAAATACATTTGTCATAGGTGATGGTCAGATTCTTAGTGACCTTACGTGGTTCCTGCCAGGTGAAAATATCCTCCAGTTCAAGATCAGATTCGGTTAAAGGGCGATGCAAGTTCTTGGAATTTCTCGCACACTTGGCGAACTTCTGATTGAAATGCTCAATAAAGCAGGGCAGCCATGCATTGGCTTCGGCAATCGAGCAGATGCCTTCCAGGCGCATCTCCTTGATCAGACGATCCTGCAGTGTCCTGTTAGCACGTTCCACACGACCTTTGGCCTGTGGGGAGTTGGCAAAGATAATATCAATGTTTAACTCATTCAGAATCCTGCCAAATTGTGTGATCTGACTGTCCTGACTGGATTTCTGGTTCACTCTGAATACCGAATGTTTGTCACTATAAAAGGCCAGCGGCTTGCCGTATTGTTCAATGTAGGCTCGGGTGGAAAGCATATAGTCAAAGGTGGTTTCAGCCTCACAAAAGCGCAGATGCAACAGCTTTCCAGTGGCATCATCGATATAAACCAGCAAGCAGCATTTTGCAGCTCGACCTTCAAACCAGTCATGATATGAGCCATCAATTTGGATCAGTTCACCGAAGCAATCCCGCTTATATCGAGGCTGATATGGCCGTTTCAGACGCTTGGATCGCGGAATCCAGAGTTCATTGGCAGTCATCCAGCGACGAACCGTTTCCACAGGAATATTCAGGTCAAACATGCTGCTGAGCTTCTCATGCGCCAAGGTTGGGCCAAAGCCCAGCAGATGTTCAGAAATAAGGGAAAGGCATTCAGACTTTACGGCTTCATCATGGCGACGATGACCCGGTTGACCACGACTGGCATGTGTCAGGCCTGAAATACCGTCTTGCTTGAGCTTGTGCAATAACCGGGTAATTTGACGGGTTGAAAGATTCAGAATTTCAGCAGCACGGACTTGTGTAATACGTCGATCTCGAACATCTTGCAGCACTGCAATACGTTGTATTTCCTTGTCAGACATAGTGATCAGCATCTCGATTCATATCCAGTCCATGATGTTGATGCGCATCATAGACCAGACATTTTTATTGGTGAGAATACAGACACTTTAAATGGTTTCTAACACAAGCATTACGTATAACGTGTATTATGTTAATTTTAGGAAAAGTGAAAAATAATCTACAATAGAATCTACGAAAAATTGGCCATCAATTATGCCTGATTTCTCCAGTGGAAATAATTGGATTGTGAGATCCCCCACTCAAAATCATAAATTAGAAAGAATTGAAGCATTTCTTTCCAATTATGCTTATAAACCTCACCGACATGATACTTATGCTATTGGCAGGACTCTTTCCGGAGTTCAAAACTTTCATTACAAAGGTACATTGCAACATAGCTTGCCAGGCATGACTATGGTTCTACACCCGGATGAAAAGCATGATGGTGAATCAGGAACATTAGATGGCTATCGCTATAGAATGATTTACATCGAACCAGCGATGATCCAAACCATTTTAAAGGGTAAACCTTTGCCTTTTATCAGACATGGCTTAAGTAATGATATTCGCCTGTTTAGGGCAATGGATAGCTTTCTAAATAATATAAATAATTATATGGATACCCTAGAAGAGGAAGATGCTCTATTTGATTTGGCAACTACACTGTGTGAAATTTCAGATACTTCATCTAACCAAAACAAAAAATTTGACTACAAGGCAGCAGAGAGAGCGCGTGAGTGTATTTTGGCGTATCCACATGAAAACTTAAGTTTGTCAGATTTAGAGAAACATGCTGATCGTGACCGCTGGAGCCTTTCTCGTGATTTCCGATTATTATTTGGAACTAGCCCACACCGTTATATGATCATGCGTCGCTTAGAAACAGTTAAGTTCTACCTTGCTCAAGGGGAGTCTATTGTTAATGCTGCTTTAAATGCAGGCTTTTTTGATCAGAGTCATATGACCAGACATTTTATAAAAACATTTGGTTTAACTCCCACTCAATGGAAAATGATAAATATTAAAAGATAGCCGTTCGATTTGAACGGCTAATTTGTCCTACAGCAGATTTATTCCATTAAGAAAATCTTTGAACATAAAAAGCCCTGATAAAATCAAGAGTATACCCATCAGCTTATTTAGCCGATTAAACCAGATAGGATTAGCAATTTTGTTGCCTAATACTTTTCCAACCAGAGCATAGGTGAATGGTGCGCCAACAGCACCAAGTGAAATCAGTAAAGAAACTATCAAGATCATGATTCCTGTGATTTTGGCTGCAGGGTACATAATTGTCGTAACAGGTAGAATGACGAGAATGGCTTTTGGATTTAATAACTGAATAAATAAGCCATTTAAGAATGTTAGATGGCTTTCTTGCTGTTGAGTTGTTTCTACATTCGCCCTAATCATTTTTATAGCCAAGTAGAATGTATAAATTGCACCCGCTAAAGCAATATAATGAATCAATCCATGTGGAATAACAGCTTCACCTATATAGCCAAACAATACGAATAAGATCAACATGGCGAAACCAATGCCTAGGTAAAATCCTATAGTCTTTTTTAATTGACCTGTAAGGCCAGAATTTAGCCCCATAAAATTTACAGGGCCTGGGCTATACATAACGCTTAATGTATAAAGAAATATTTCCACAGAGTTCACTCAATTAGATAGCAATAAACATCAAAGAGAGAACGGTATCGAGTTATAGGCCTTAAAGATTGTACGTTTGTGCTGAACTAATTAAAAATTTCTATTTAACTTATGTTCACCTAAAGTTCACTTCATAAGTGTATAAAGAAACTATGTATTGTATTTTCAATTGCTTATATAAATATTAGTCTTGGTTTAGAATTTTAAAGTTCATGAACTATGAGAAAAAACTAAGATACGATCAAAATTGTAGAACAACAAAATTATTTATACTAATTTACAAGCCACGCTGTTTAAGCGTGTCATTAAAAAATAAATCTTTTAATCTCTCCACACAATCTCCACACAATCTCCACACAACATCAGCAATTCATAAACACTGCTATTTCAAAATAGTAGTATCTAAAACCCCCCCTCTGAAAAAGCATGTCAACACATTATCATTTAATAGGTTCAATACTTATTACAACTGTACTTTTAATCGGCTGTACACAAGCCAAAGATGCTGAACAGTCCCCAACAGAAATGCCACCAGCGGTTGTCAGTACCATCACGGTATTACCGCATTCCATGAATTTAATTGAAAATCTTCCAGGCCGTGTTGTCGCTTACCGTATTGCTGAAATTCGCCCGCAAGTAGGTGGAATTGTTGATAAAGTACTTTTTAAGCAAGGCTCTTATGTGCAAGCAGGTCAACCGCTTTTTAAATTGAATTCTGAAATATTTCAGGCAGATGTAAAAAGCAATCAAGCCACTTTAAACCGTGCACAAGCTGAGGTGACACGTTTGCAGGTGCTGTTAAAACGCTACACTGAATTAGTAAAAGTAAATGCGGTTAGTCAGCAGGAATACAACAATACCGAAGCAGATTATCAAAAAGCAAAAGCCGATGTGGCGCAAATGCAAGCCATGTTAAGCAGACAACAACTTAATCTTAAATATGCGACTGTTACAGCCCCTATCTCGGGAACGATTGGTGAAATCTTAGTGACTGAGGGTGCATTAGTTGGTCAAGGTGATACTAATGCAATGGCCGTAATACAACAGATTAATAAAGTCTATGTTGATGTAAAGCAATCAATTAGTGATTATGAAAAACTACAGGAAGCTTTACAGCAAGGTGACGTGTCAAATACCAAACATACGGTTGAAATCCTAAATAGTCAGGGTAAACCTTATAACGTTACAGGTGAAATCCTATTTTCGGATACTAAAGTTGATCCTGATACGGGTGATGTCACAATCCGTATTTTAGCCAATAATGAAAATCAAAAACTTTTGCCAGGCATGTATGTTCGAGTCAATATGAGCCGAGCTCAAGTTGAAAATGCGCTCCTAGTTCCAGAACAAGCGATTCAACATGATATTAGTGGTAAAGCCAATGTTACGATTGTTAATCAAAAAGGTTTAGCGCAAAGCAAGCCTGTTCAGCTTGGTCAACGTTATCAAAATAACTATGTGATCAAACAAGGGTTACAAGCAGGTGAGAAAGTCATTGTTGAAGGGGCTGATCGTATACAGCCTGAGCAAAAATTAAAAATTAAGCAGTGGCAACCTACAAATATTAAGGAAAATGGAGGACAGCAATAATGTCCCAATTTTTCATTAGGCGTCCTATTTTTGCATGGGTGATTGCTTTATTTATTATTCTGTTGGGTGTACTAAGCATCCCCAAGTTACCTATTGCACGATTCCCAAGTGTTGCGCCACCACAGATTAGTATTACGGCAATCTATCCAGGTGCTACGCCAAAAACATTGAATGATAGTGTTGTGACCTTGATTGAGCGGGAAATGTCAGGTGTCAAAAACTTACTTTATTACAGTTCAAGTTCAGATAGTTCTGGAACAGCAACAATCACCGCAACATTTAAACCAGGTACAGATGTAGAACTTGCACAAATTGATGTGCAAAACAAAATTAAAGCCATTGAGTCACGCTTACCTCAAACAGTGCGACAACAAGGGCTGATGGTCGATGCTGCGTCGTCTGGTTTTTTAATGATGGTGGGCTTAAGTTCACCGAATGGCAAATATAGTGAAATTGATGTCAGTGACTATATGACTCGCTATGTGATTGAAGAATTAAAGCGGGTTGACGGTGTTGGTAAAGTCCAAAATTTTGGTGCTGAAAAAGCCATGCGGATTTGGGTCGATCCAGATCGTTTGGTTTCTTATGGATTGAGTATTCAAGATGTGAATACAGCCATCCAAAACCAAAACTTGCCGATATCACCAGGTCGTATTGGTGATGTTCCTGCTTTGACGGGGCAACAAATTACTATTCCTTTAACTGCTCAAGGTCAATTAGAAACTGTAGAGCAATTCAAGAAAATTAGTTTACGTGCTCAACAAAATGGCGCCAATGTTCGACTGTCGGATGTCGCTCGTGTCGAAATCGGGGCACAGATGTATAACTTTGCGATTTTAGAAAATGGCAAAGCCTCTACAGCTGTGGCGATACAAATGAGTCCTGGTGCCAACGCTGTCAAGACTGCAGAAGGTGTTAAAGCGAAAATTGAACAGTTAGGTTCAGCACTGCCTGATGGTATGAAATTCTCTATACCTTACGACACTGCACCTTTTGTAAAAATCTCGATTGAAAAAGTAATCATGACATTGCTTGAAGCTATGGCATTAGTTTTTATTGTCATGTTTATCTTTTTACACAATGTTCGATACACCTTAATTCCGGCGATTGTTGCACCGATTGCATTGCTTGGCACATTCTCAGTCATGCTGCTTGCTGGTTTTTCGATTAATGTGCTGACCATGTTCGGTATGGTGCTTGCGATCGGGATTATTGTCGATGATGCGATTGTGGTCATTGAGAATGTTGAACGCATTATGGCGACAGAAGGCTTATCTCCAGTTGAAGCCACATCTAAAGCCATGAAGGAAATTACCAATCCGATTATTGGCATCACCTTAGTGTTAGCCGCTGTATTCTTGCCGATGGCATTGGCGTCAGGCTCAGTGGGGATTATCTATCGTCAGTTCACCATTACCATGTCGGTTTCAATTTTATTCTCAGCTTTCCTTGCACTGACATTAACCCCTGCGTTATGTGCAACGATGTTAAAACCGATTGATCAAGACCATCAGAAAAAGGGTGTTTTTGCATCGTTTGATCGCAGTTTTGAGAAGCTGAACAATCGCTATGAACGCAGTTTATTTAAAGTAATTAAACATAAAACCCTCGCAATGTTATGTTTCTTAGGCATTGTCATTGTGCTGATTTTTAGTTTTAAACACGTTCCGACTGCGTTTATGCCAGAAGAAGATCAGGGGTGGTTTATGACTTCGATTCAACTTCCTGCGGATGCAACTCAAGAACGTACCCGTAAAGTCGTTGCTGAGTTTCAAAATTATTTAGACCAAGAAACGGGGATTAAAGACAATATGGCGGTCTTAGGTTTTGGTTTTAGTGGATCTGGTCAGAATACAGCGATGTATTTTACCAATCTATTGCCATTCGAAGAGCGTACTATTACGGCACAAGAAGTCGTGAATAATGCCAATATAGCGATGGCTGAAAGTTCAGAAGGTCAAACCATGTCTGTGTTACCACCAGCAATTGATGAATTGGGTAACTCATCTGGTTTTTCACTGAGATTATTAGATCGTGGCAATATTGGCATGCCTGCTTTAAGAGAAGCACAAGATCAGCTTTTAGCATTAGCAGCACAAAGTAAAATCGTGGCGGAGGTCTATCCTGAAGGTTTGCCAGATGGCAGTTCTGTACAGCTTAAAATTGATAGAGATAAATTGCAGGCATTAGGTGTTAATTTCAGTGATGTGACCGATATTATTTCAACCTCAATGGGTTCGATGTATATCAATGATTTTCCAAATCATGACCGTATGCAGCAAGTCATTGTGCAACTTGATGCCAAATCACGCATGAGTATTGAAGATATTCTTCAGATTAAGGTGAACAGTCAAAGCGGTAAATTGGTTTCAATGTCTGAAATAATTACTCCAATTTGGCAACATTCCCCACAACAATACAATCGTTACAACGGTCGTCCATCATTGAGTATTTCTGGCAGTCCAGCAGCAGGTATATCTTCAGGACAAGCCATGACTGAGATGGAAAATTTGATTGAACAACTTCCGAAAGGTGTGGGTTATGAGTGGACTGGGATTTCTCTAGAAGAAAAACAGTCGGAATCACAAACCTTGTTTTTATTACTGTTGTCGATGTTAGTCGTTTTCCTTGTCTTGGCAGCGCTTTATGAAAGCTGGTCAATTCCATTCTCTGTGATGCTAGTTGTCCCTCTAGGGTTGATTGGCGCCTTTTTAGCAGTAATGTTACGTGGTATGCCAAATGATATTTTCTTTAAGGTCGGCATGATCACGATTATTGGTCTATCTGCAAAGAATGCTATTTTGATTGTTGAGTTTGCAAAAGCACTAAGAGAAGAAGGAATGGGTTTAGTGGAGGCAACCGTTGCAGCCGCTAAATTGCGCTTACGTCCAATCCTAATGACATCTTTGGCATTTACCTGTGGCGTTATTCCTTTAGTCATTGCCAGTGGCGCTAGTTCTGAAACTCAAAAAGCGATTGGTACAGGCGTCTTTGGCGGCATGATCAGCGCAACAATTCTAGCTGTTATTTTTGTACCGATTTTCTTTATTGTCGTCATGAGCATGGTTGAGAAATTCTCGAAACGTAAAGCGGCACATTAAGCATCAAAACTGAGAATAAAAGCTGTGGGTTAACGAGTTTAGCCCACAACAAATCTTTCATTTACATCTTTATTTCAGAATTGATTTAATAAACCATCAATATAGGTTTAATCATGAAAGCTACCAATCTTGATCCGAAACGCTGGTGGATATTGCTCGCTGTCGTGCTTGCATTTCTGCCGATTGTGATTGATATGACTGTACTGCATGTTGCGGTTCCCTCATTAACCCAATCGCTGAGTGCCACAAGTAACCAAGTCTTATGGATTATTGATATTTATCCATTACTTATGGCTGGACTTTTAGTTCCGATGGGAACTTTGGCTGATCGTGTCGGCAATCGTAAGATTCTGCTGATTGGCTTGGTTATATTTGGAATTGCCTCAGTCCTTGCGGCATTTTCCCAAACGGCTTCTATGCTGATTGCCGCACGTGCTTTATTAGCATTAGGCGGTGCCATGATTATGCCCTGTGTATTGGGTATTATTCGCAGAACCTTCGAAGACAGTCGCGAACGTGCCATTGCGCTGGGTATTTGGGGCACAATCGGATCAGCCGGTGCCGCCATTGGACCGCTCATTGGTGGGGGATTGTTAGAATATTTCTGGTGGGGTTCAGTTTTCCTGATTAACGTCCCAATCATGCTGGTTGTCGCACCAATGTGCTATTTCTTATTGTCCCGAAAAGAAGCTATAACCCCTGGACATTGGGCATTTGGTCAAGCGCTATTGCTGATTGTCGGTTTGATTTCGTTTGTATATGCACTAAAAGCAGGCTTAGGCGGTAAACAGTCGTTGTTGATTGTCTTGCCTTTGGTCGTTTTATCTATCGGCTTATTAACCATATTTGTACGCAAACAGCTGAATTCTCCTCAGCCGATGCTAGATCTTTCGCTATTTTCACGTCCTGCTATTTTAGCCGGCATTATTATGGCAATGGTTGCTGCAGGCGCTTTGGCAGGGGTTGAGTTAACTTTGGCAATGGAGCTGCAATATGTCATTCGTTTAACACCGCTGCAAGCCGGTCTTTTTATGGTTCCGATTATGGTTGCGGCCGCTATTGGCGGGCCTATTGCTGGTTTTTTATCCAATAAATTTGGACTCCGTCTGGTTGCGACCATGTCATTAATATTGGCAGCAATTGCGTTGGTCAGTTTGAGTTATTCAGATTTTCATCATCCGGGAATCATCGTTCCCTTTATTTTAGCTTCGATTGGATTAACACTGAGTATTGGTTTAACAGCTTCATCCATTGCGATCATGGGCTCAGTACCTGCAGAAAAGGGCGGTGCGGCAGGTTCACTTGAAAGTACAGGTTATGAACTGGGTACAGGACTAGGTATTACTTTATTTGGTGTTTTCATGGCCTATATATTTGGCAGTCATCTTCAAGTGCCGTCAGATTTAACTGCTGTTTTAGCAGAAAAAGCCAGACTTTCGATTGGTGATACCTATTTAGTGGCGAGCCAGTTACCCGTTGAACAAGGTACAGCATTGATTAACGCAGGTAAAATTGCCTTCAGTTCAGCTCATGTTAATTTATTATTAACAGCAGGGATTATCATCGGGATACTCTCCATTGTGGTATTTTTTATGCTAGCTAAATATCGAGATGAGAATTCATTGTGATGAAATTTATTTGAGGATCATCAAACAGAATGGTTAAGTTCAGACATCAATTTATCTTAAATTTATGGTTTAAATTAAGCCGTATTAATCTGAACTTAACACATTATAAATGAGTTGATGTCTTACGATTTAGTTGAATAGTAAAACAGCTGCCACCTAAGTTTTTGGATTTAGAATAATAAATATGACCTTGGTGTGCTTCAATAATTGCATCAATCACTGCCAAGCCTAATCCAGTACCGCCATCTAGACATGATCTAGAGTCTTCCAGTCGATAGAAGGGTTTGAACAGGTGTTTAAGATGCGATTCATCAATACCAGGACCTTCATCTTCAAACGTCAATACCCAATGTTCTGCTGTGGTTACAGATGTAATATTTATTTTTCCAGCATTCGAATATCTTAGAAAGTTAGAGAACAATGCAATAAAGACCTGTTCCATCCTTCTTATATCAACGCAAACCAATTTATCCGTCAAATTTAAAACAATAGTTAAACCTTTAACATGAAACCGTTCATTAAACATCTGCAGACATTTTTCAATACTATTTTTTAAATTGGTCTTTTCTAGTTCTAATCGTAATTGTTTATTTTCAATAAGTGTCAGTGTCCGTAAATCTTCCACAAGGTAAGATAAGCCTTCGACTTGGTTCAATAAGCTTAGGTGTAAAGCTTTATCGGCAATAAATATACCATCGACAATACCTTGCAAGCGACCTTGTAATATTGTCACAGGTGTTCGTAATTCATGTGCAATTGCAGCATTCCAAACAGTTGAATTCTTAACTGATACTTCAAGTTGGTTTGCCATTTCATTGAAGTTCTCAATAAGAGACTTGATTTCATGTGGAATATCATGATGTGGCTGTTTAATTCTGAGTGCTAAATTGCCTTGTTGAATTTGTTGAATAACATCTGCTAAATCACTAATTGGCTGTGTATAGCGTTTTCCATATTTAAAGGCGAGGATAGTAGAAAGAAAAAAGCCTGTTAATAGCACTAAAAACAGCCAGATAAAGTCAACGGAGGTAACTGAAAATTCATTTGAATTAATAACTTGTGTATTTAGAAAACCTATTTTTATCGCCCAGCTATAAACAAAATAGCCAATCATGAAAGATAACAGCGTAATGCCTAAATTGAATAGGCTCATCATGATAATAAACTGGAAGTTAATTCCAACAGAATTTTTAAAAAAGTTAAATTTCATGATTTTGATCTAAGCGATACCCCACGCCACGGACATTGATTAATAAGCCATTTACATCATTTTCTTCAAGTTTTTTGCGTAATTTGCTGATATGGCTATCTACAGTGCGATCTAAAGCATCACTTTCAGGCATACAGTTTTGGATCAATTCATTACGTGTAAAGACTTTATTCGGTGTTTTTGCCATCAAAAACAGTATCTTATACTCAGTTAACGTAAGGTTGAGCAACTGATTTCTTTGACCATTTGAAATGTAAACTTGATGATGATCTGGATTAATTTCAATATTTCTATAACGAATAATATTAGTTATTTCCATATTTTGGCTTGTACTTCGTCTAAGTACGGCTTGTATTCGTGCAATCACTTCGTTTGGGTTAAATGGCTTAATAATAAAGTCATCAGCACCCATTTTTAGCCCCATGATCTTATTCACTTGATCATCTAAGGCAGTCAGCATAATGACAGGTAAATGACTTGTTTGACGGATGATTTGTAGAATTTCCCAGCCATTTAGTTTGGGTAATTTAATATCAAGGAGAATCAGGTCGATAGAGTTGGCTTTTAGGCACTCTAAAGCTTGTTGTCCATCCAATGCACGGATGACCTGCATGTTTTCATTTTTTATGTATTTTTCAAGAATGTCACCAATATCATAATCATCTTCTACAACGAGAATGACGCTGTTTTCGAAGCTGTGCTGTAGATTTGGATACATATATTTTATCTTAGATGAAGTAGCTATGCATTTTAACATTTAATTGTGTAATGGAGATGATTAGACGAGCAGTCATTTATATTTGTAATTGAGGGGTGACATATAATAAAATTCGTTGCATATCAGTATTAATGAACAAAATGTCAATTATCATTCATTTAACATAATGGCTGTTATACGAAACGAGAGTGTTAGAACCCATTTAAAGTGTCTATATTCTCACCAATAAAAATGTCCGGTTTCTCCGAGGTAAAATATGACTTTTGAACAAAAATAAGCCATTGTTTATTCTTTTTATTTCCAACAAAATTCCAGAACTCATCTACTTCGAGAGATTCATAATGACTTTGCTGAGGCTGAATTTCATAGGTTGATTCAGTTAAAGTACGTAAAACTTTACCGATACTGATGCGCTCAACTTCAGCAATATCTCGTATACCGCTGCCTCTGACCATCAACTGTAATATTTTACGAGTAATACCTGACTTACATCCTAGATAGCTCAGTGCATGATCACCAATAAACTGACGTTTACAGTCTTTGCACTGATAGTTTTGTTTCCCATCTACTTTGATACCATTTTTCTTTATACTATCACTGAGGCAGGTTGGACATTTGATTGCTAGAGTTATTTGCATTTCTCTATTTTATCAAAATCCAATCGGCTTTTTCTTCAGCATACTTTTTGAAACACTACCAAATTTTAAAGTTGTATATCATGAAATTATTAAAAATATTGAGTTTAGTTTGCTTAAGCATAAGTATTGGGGCTTGTGCTGAGCATAGTATGAGTCGAGCAAAAACAAGTACAATTCCACAAGTGAATAACTCAATCATCGATCAGAATGTTCAAGCGCTTTTTAATGAAATCTCAGCTGATGCTGTGTTTGTCACATATGATGGTCAAAATATTAAAAAATATGGCACGCATTTAGACCGAGCAAAAACAGCTTATATTCCTGCATCTACATTTAAAATTGCCAATGCACTAATTGGTTTAGAAAATCATAAAGCAACATCTACAGAAATATTTAAGTGGGATGGAAAGCCACGTTTTTTTAAAGCATGGGACAAAGATTTTACTTTGGGCGAAGCCATGCAAGCATCTACAGTGCCTGTATATCAAGAATTGGCACGTCGTATTGGTCCAAGCTTAATGCAAAGTGAATTGCAACGTATTGGTTATGGCAATATGCAAATAGGCACGGAAGTTGATCAATTTTGGTTGAAAGGGCCTTTGACAATTACACCTATACAAGAAGTAAAGTTTGTGTATGATTTAGCCCAAGGGCAATTGCCTTTTAAACCTGAAGTTCAGCAACAAGTGAAAGAGATGTTGTATGTAGAGCGCAGAGGGGAGAATCGTCTATATGCTAAAAGTGGCTGGGGAATGGCTGTAGACCCGCAAGTGGGTTGGTATGTGGGTTTTGTTGAAAAGGCAGATGGGCAAGTGGTGGCATTTGCTTTAAATATGCAAATGAAAGCTGGTGATGATATTGCTCTACGTAAACAATTGTCTTTAGATGTGCTAGATAAGTTGGGTGTTTTTCATTATTTATAAGAATTAGAAGTTTGAGGTTAATCTATTTTTGGTAGTGTTTCAAAAAGTATGCTGAAGAAAAAGCCGATTGGATTTTGATAAAATAGAGAAATGCAAATAACTCTAGCAATCAAATGTCCAACCTGCCTCAGTGATAGTATAAAGAAAAATGGTATCAAAGTAGATGGGAAACAAAACTATCAGTGCAAAGACTGTAAACGTCAGTTTATTGGTGATCATGCACTGAGCTATCTAGGATGTAAGTCAGGTATTACTCGTAAAATATTACAGTTGATGGTCAGAGGCAGCGGTATACGAGATATTGCTGAAGTTGAGCGCATCAGTATCGGTAAAGTTTTACGTACTTTAACTGAATCAACCTATGAAATTCAGCCTCAGCAAAGTCATTATGAATCTCTCGAAGTAGATGAGTTCTGGAATTTTGTTGGAAATAAAAAGAATAAACAATGGCTTATTTACGCCTATCATCGAGAAACAGGTGAAATTGTTGCTTATGTTTGGGGTAAACGAGATTTAGCTACAGTCTAACAATTGAAGACAAAGCTTAAACAATTAGATATTCACTACACCCGAATTGCAAGTGATCATTGGGACAGTTTCATCACTGCTTTTAAAAATGGTAAGCAAAGTATTGGTAAATTTTTTACTGTAGGTATTGAAGGCAATAATTGCAAAATAAGGCATAGAATTAGGCGTAGCTTCAGAAGAAGCTGTAATTTTTCAAAAAAGCTTGAAAACCATTTTAAAGCTTTTGATTTAGCCTTCTTTTCTTTTACATCAATAATGGCTTCATTTAAAGGCAGCATACTTTTTGAAGCACCACCAAAATTTTATGTTAAGTAGAGACTAAAAATGCCCTTGATTAAGGGCTTACAAGGGCATTTTGTATAAGGTGTATTATGTTAATTTTAGAATTTCTTCATTAGATAATTTTTGATAAGCTAAATCCATTAGGACTAATTAAGTAAATATGAGCAATTGGGTCAATGTCACACAGGATAAGTCTACAGGTATAGAACTAATTCATGCCCACTTCAAAGGCTTTGCATACGATCCTCATCTACACTCAAGTTATCTTATAGGGGTAACAGAGTTAGGACATCAACAATTCAATTGTAGAAAAAAAATTATTGATAGCTATCAAGGTCAAACTTTCATGCTTGAACCTGAAGAAGTTCATGATGGTAATGCACCAGATCCTCTCGGCTTCACTTATAAAATGATGCATTTAGATCCAGCATGGTTAAAAAAAAGCTATGAAGGAATATTTAATGAGCCTATCGAACTTGCTATCGAATCAACCCTACGTTCTGATCCTCAACTTTCACATTTGATACTTTCAACCTACAATATATTGAATAACAATGAATCTCAATTGATGAAAGATACGTATTTAGATCTTTTATTAGAAAACTTAAAGCAGAATAGGGAGGCTTTAAGGATGTAAATAAGATATGTGAAGGAATTTCTTTTCGGATTTCATTTATATAGATTTGAAGAATTCTGTAGTCTCGTTCCTGCAGTTTAATTACTCGGTACGAATATTCATTTTTGATTTTTGGCTTTTTTGATCGATCATCGAACTCATCATCTGTATTTGTAATAATTAAACTAAAACTATGATTCTGAATTGATTTTTTAATAGAGTTGGTTGTTAGTAGCATAAGCTCACCAATTCTAAGACCATAGTTGAGCATGAGATGTATGATCAGAAAGTTTCTGAGTTGTACATTTTTAGATCTAAAAGGATTTAATTCATTGTATTTATTAGAGTTACTTGGTGAAATGACTGAATACAATCCTTTAATCATTTCCTGATTCATGCTCTTAAAATTATGATTTATCTCACTTTTAATTGTCTTATTGGCTTTTGAAAAATTATTTATAATTTTTTTCTTTATTGTCATATATTTATTCAAGTTTTCTTTAATTTTTTGAATTTCCTTCAACGTAAGTTGTGGCTGTGATTGCATGCTTAAGTATTCATTAATCAAGAAGTTGTAAAACTTTAAGAAGGATCTAACTCTATGACCAATTGTTGTGTAATTAATATGTTCTGAATTGCTTAGCCGTATAAGATTACTTTCAAGTTTTTTATTATTTTCTAAGTAAACAATGAAATTATCAATTTCACATTGAATGATCTCAAAATTATAGGATGTCGAATAGAACGACTCACAAAAGGACGTGGCAAACTTTTCAAACCAAAATTCATACCAAAATTTTATTGCGATTAAATCTGCATGCTGCGTAGAGATACTTTGAAATCTAAGAAATTTCATGGTGTACAGCATAGGGTACATACATGGACAGAATGAATCTAAATCAAATAAAAGAATAATTTGATTTTCGTTTGAGACTTTCTTTTCTAAATGAATTGTTTTTAAAGCAAACATAGTAAAGTTTATGAATTATTCTTAAGGTCAACATATCATATTTTATGATTGAAATAGAAATTAGTTAAGTTATTGAATCTTAGTTCAAGAAAGAAAAATATGAAGTTATTGTTAGGTGTATCGGAATTGTCATAATTAAAATTCTCAAAGGAGTAGAAAAGGCACTACCCCACAATTTTTTTCTCTCAAAATGTCATTCACTGTCATTTTTTAGTGGCAAGTACCAGGTGCAATTCTTTTTACGGTGTATTACACCGTAGATGTTTTGAGTGAGCTTAGCTGGCACCGTAAAAGTTTTGATCGACAAAATATCCAAAGTCAACTGGACTGTTAATCCATTTGCTAAACAAAACGTGAAACAGCAAATTATTGTAGTCTATATATTTTTCATAATTGTTCACGATACCTAAGTTCAGCAAGTTTTTTTCAAACTCAATGCGTTCAATGGGTTCTGATTTCACAAATGCATGGATGGATGCTTTGATTACATGATAATTATAACTTTCTGATGGACATTGACGTTCACATGAAATAATTCCAGCTTCAATGAACAAATTAATATTACGCTGCCAAGAACGTCCGTGAATGTGGTAATTCAGGCAGTCACCAAGTTTTTGCAGATCTGACAATTTAAAGGATTTGTTTTGGCAAACTGCAAAATATGTAAAGGTAAAATAACGATATGAAATATCTTTTTTTAATATCTTAAACTTAGGATTGTCATAAAAGTTAACATTAGCATTCGTTCTATATATTTTAAGGAACAGCTCACCATACTTACTTAATCTATAATATTTAGATGAGCGACAAGTAGAACGCCCTAGATCCTCTATCATCCCCAATTGGACCCAATTTTTAATAAGACGCTGAATAGAACGAACGAGCCATTTAGACTTATAACCCTCTAATTCATCTATATAGGTGCCTTTCAGGAAGTGAACACTCAATGGTCGTGGGTGATGTTCTACAAACTGAGTGAACAGTCGATGTATAAATTTTATATCCAAAATTGTATTTAGAGCTCTCATGATAAGTACTTTAAAACCATCTTAAAACCATCTTAAAACCATTTTAACAAAACCTTTTAAACCTTTTAATTTTTTTTAAATTAAATATACTTAAAACCATAATAATAGCTTAAAGGGTTTTAATTGTGCTAAAGCTAAAATGTATATCGATATTAGCAATGTCAATCATTACACAATCTATCTTTGCTGAAAATTCAGTAGTACTTGATGTTGGCCATTCACCAAAACAAGCTGGATCTACTGCAGCTAACGGCTATCCTGAATACACTTACAACCTTAGCATGGTCAATTCTATTGAATACTTTCTTAAATCGCGTCATGTCCAAGTGCTCAGATCTTCAGTGAATGAAGATAAAGTCTCACTGGTTCAACGTGCGACCAGATACCCTAATGCTAATCTTTTTATTTCGGTGCACCACGACTCAATACCTACTGAGCTGACCAAGTACAAGAATCAACTCAAAGGTTTTTCAATTTTTGTATCAAAGAAAAATCCAGAATACGGAAAAAGTTTGAAATGCGCCAATCTCATTGGCCAGAACCTAAAATCAATTGGTGAAAGCCCTTCTACTTACCATGGCATTAATATACCAGGTGAAAACAAAAAGCTTTTGACCTCAAATGGCGTATATCAATATGACAATCTAGTGGTCCTGAAGAAATCACAAAAGCCGGCGGTTTTAATTGAGATCGGCGTGATTGCCAATCCTGAAGAAGCAAATCGCTTATCTAATCAGAAAGTAATCTGGAAAATATCTGAAAATATTGCTCAGTCGATACAGCAATGTTTAAACCAATAAGGTGCATGCTGCAGTAATCAATATGCACCCCTCTAGAATTAGAATCTTATGCCGACCGTTTCACCATCATCATTGACCGCACCAGCATCATAAGTGTTATGCCATACGCCATTAATCATGACCAAGTGTGGCGCCCAAAATGACACTGTTTGAATATTATGCAAAACATCATCTGGCGTATCGAAACTAGAAGCACCTATATAGCGGAAGAACATCAAGTTTTCGCCTAGTTCTTCAATATACATTTCAGGATCAAAGTCATCCAAAAACTCTTTATCTTCACGTATCACTTCGTTTAACTCAGTTTCAACGAGTTTGAGTAAAGCGGTAGGCGTAGGTAAACCATCATAAGCCCATTCAGACTCTTTACCTTCAAGTTCCATCCCATCTTTAATATCAAATGCAGCGACATATCCAGTAAAGTAATTTTCAGCTTGCGAGAAGTTATTCGGCATGTCTTGATAGTATCTATCAAGTACGGTCTTAATCTTTGCCAAGGTTGCATCAATCGTACTTTGAATTGCACTTTCAGCACGTTCTTGAGCTGTACCTCTTTGCTTAGCTTGCCCCATGTGTACCCCCTGATTATTCACATTTTGACTAGTATTTTATTTCTAAAGCCTATTGTTTCAGCACTTTAAACCGATTCAGTATATACCAAAGGTTTGCTATTTATATTTCATATATACGATAAGTCTCAAATACTACAAATGGCTTGGTAGCTAAGTGATATAACATGTTTTTGTGCTTCAGGCTTTACAATGCTTTTCTCAGATTATCTAGACCAACATGCCGTTATTCTTGCGCTATGTTTGGCAATCTGCATATCTTCAGTTGTGGTTTATACAAAGTATAGAACTCTACGCGCCGTTTATCTTACTGGTGCATCCCTATTCACTTTAACCGCCACAATATTTCTATCGATCGGATTTTATTTAACTACATTGGATGTATCTGCTTCAGATAGAAAGGAGATCCAAAGCATTATTTCTCAAGTGAGCCAAGACAAAAATATCGCTTCAGCAATTGAACTCAATCAAAGAAATAACTATGAATAGAGGTGGATCAGGAAATTTGAACAACACTTATAAGTGATATTTTGCTCCCCAAATGATGTTATAAACATCAATATATGGAGTATTTTATGGCACGTAGACCAAGAAGAAATCATTCAAATGATTTTAAAGCTAAGGTAGCACTTGCTGCGATTAAAGCAGAAAAAACACTTGCTGAATTGAGTGCTGAATTTGATGTTCATCAAAACCAAATTATCGACTGGAAAAATCAACTGATTTCAGCTTCCTCGCAAGCTTTCGATCAATCAAAAGCTCCAACAGAACCACCCATCGATCTAAAAAAACTACATGCAAAAATCGGTGAGCAGGCATTAGAAATTGATTTTTTAGAAGGTGTGTTGAAGAAACTGGGCCGCTTCAACCACAAAAGTTAATCGATGACTCACTTCAGATTTCAGTATCTAAGCAAGCTCAGCTGCTGAAAGTCTCCCGTGGTTGTTATTACTATCGCCCAAAACCTGTGAGTGCATCAGATCTGAAGCTAATGCGGTGTATGGATGAGTTACATATGCAATACCCTTTTGCAGGTAGCCGGATGATGCGTGATTTGTTGAATCGTCAAGGACATCATATAGGACGACGTCATACACGTACTTTAATGAAGAAAATGGGCATTAATGCGTTATATTGCAAACCAAATTTAAGCCAGGCTAATCAAGCTCACCGCAAATATCCATATCTGCTCAAAGGATTGGCTATTCAGCGCAGTAATCAAGTGTGGTCTACGGATATAACGTATATCCCTATGGCAAAAGGCTTTGTTTATTTATGTGCTGTGATTGATTGGCATAGCCGCAAGGTACTTGCGCATAGAGTATCGATTAGTATGGAGGTTATATTTTGCATAGAAACATTAAATGAAGCTATTGAAAAATATGGTCGACCTGAAATATTTAATACAGACCAAGGCAGTCAGTTTACCAGTGATGCATTTATTGATGTATTGAAATCAAATGGCATTCAAATCAGTATGGATGGTAAAGGTCGATGGGTTGATAATGTGATGGTTGAACGATTATGGCGGAGCGTTAAATATGAAGAGGTGTATCTCAAAGCCTACAGCAATGTTTTGGATGCGAAGAAGCAATTAAACGCATATTTTGAATTTTATAATTTGAAACGACCTCATTCGAGTCTGGACAAAATGACTCCAGATGAGTTTTACTATGACCAGCTACCACAACAAAATAAGGTAGCTTAACTAGAGCAGAGTATCACTTATAAATAAGCTTTTAGTTGTTCAAACATGTGGGACCACCTCTGAATTATTGGTTGCAGTATCTCAAAAGAAAAACCTTACCTACTCAGATCTAGGCAGTATTCAATATGGCCAAGTACGTGACACAGTAAATTTGACGAAATATTCTCAATACAAAACTTTGGTGAATGCTGAGTACTAATATTTATTGTTGTTTGCGTTGTTCAAGAACACTGATTTATGCACTACTCGTTGTTCTTCCTCATATCGTATCACTTCATGAGCCACGCAATATAGAGATATATTTCTTAGACATTGTTTCCATAAAAGTTCTGGATAGAGTTTTGTATAGGTCAGGAATGTTCTTTTCCCAAAACAACAATATTTCACCCTTCGTTTTGCATAATTTAAAATCATCGGTATTGGTGAGATCCTCTACCTGTTGAATCATCACTTCCCTTTCTTTTTCTTTGGCTTGTTTTTCTAAAACTTTTTGTTCCTTGATTTTGTCTTGTTCAGACAAAAAGTTCCTACTTTTCTCGCGTTTTTCACTGTCAGTAATGAACTTAACCAAGTGGAATAAATGTTCCATCCATTCATCCGTATGGGTTAAGCCAAGGATGCAACCATTTAGATTAAAGCCAACATTAACCAGGCCTATATCTGATGATGTTTTATTTCTGATATTCAAAATGACATCTTCATCCAGTTCATTTTCTGCAATGAATTCGTCTATATAGTGTTGGTACTCTGGAGATAGAAAACCGTCAAAGGTATATCGAACAACTTCTACCAGTAAAAAATTAACCCCGAAAAGTTCAATGTGTTTTTCAATCTCTTCAACAGGGATTTCCAACTGCATTGTAGATACGAGGCTTTCTACGTGGACCAGTGGCTTACCAATTTGCTGTAACTTTTCATAAAGCTCATTTGCATTCATGGGTTGGTTCAATCCGTTTTTTATATTTTATTCAGCACAGCCAATGTCGCATTGAGCATATCGACTGAAACCTCTAATTTTTTTGCTAAACGGGCCATGTGGCCGTCATCAAGTATTCTTAATGCCTTATGTAATGAAGTATAGTTTTTTAGCTCTGAAAACTCTTCAATTTTTTCATTGATATAGACATCATCTAAACCAGCTTCTTCAAAACACTCAATTACAGATAAGCCAACATATGAAAGTTTCTGTTTTTTAACATATGTTGATTGTTTTTGGTCTATTAAACCAAGTTTCACAGCAATTTTGTGGCTTTCACCACGCTTAGGTAGTCGATTGTTTGTGATGACCCTTGTATTGAAAAATTCTTTTTTTACTTGTTCAAAAGTCTTAGCCATTACGGGCACCATCAAAAGTTAATTATTTCGATCGTTTACGATATATCTTTAGAAGTACAAGAAGCGAATAAATTATTAATCTTGGTTCGCTCTAGCGCGTGGATGTGCATCTTTATAAGAACTAATCAACGTTTCGTGATCTACAAGAATATATACTTGTGTCGAAGATAGTGATTTATGACCTAGCATTTCCTGAACGGCGCGAATATTTTTTGTTTTGTTATACAAGTGCGATGCAAAACTATGTCTCAAAGCATGAGTACTACCAATATGTCCAGAACCATGCGCCTTTAACAGAGCTGTAATGCATGCACCTAAATGGTTTTTCGCAATATGTTTGCCAGATGGTGCAATGAATAAATATCCGCAGTCTTCTACTCCAGCTTTTGAAATCCAACGATTACGAACTAAAAGCCAAGTAGAAATAGCCTCTAGTGATTTTTTTCCTAAAAAAACAATCCGTTCATTATTTCCTTTACCCAATACCTTTAGTTGCATAGCACTGAGGTTGATATCACTTAGTTTGATGGCATGTAATTCAGAGATACGTAAACCGCCAGAATAAGCAATTTCTGCAGCTGCTAGATCTCTTAACTTTTGATTATTGTATTTCGGATTTAATGGCGTCTTGTTATCAAGTATCTCATTCAACGTATTCACGGCGATCGGGCGCGGTAAGCTTTGATTTTTGAACTTAACCCGAATGTCAGAAAAGAAGTTTTCAGGTATATATTCCTTACGCAGACAATAGTTCAGGAAGTTTTTTAAAGCTGATAAATTTTTGTTGAGTGTTCTTGCAGAAACAATATCAACATCGATTCGATGCAACCGAAATGATGTGATGTAATCGCGGTCTAGTTCCAATAGATGTTTACCTTTAAAAAAAGGCATTTCTAACATCAAAAGTAAGCTCTTTTTGTATTCATTAATCGTCATGTCGGACTTATTTTCAAGCTTCAGGCTATCAAGCCATTCTTGAATCAATTCCTCATTCGACATGCTATGCATGGATAGATTTTCCGACATATGAATACCTAAAGCTCTTGAATAGTTTTCTCTAGCTGAACCTGTTTGTCAGCTCCACTTAATTTTATGACAATCTGCACAATATCCATATATTCTTTTACTGAGATTTTGCCATCTGCTTTCGCAGCATCCACGGTCTTACGTAAAAATGGATTGTCTGCATATTTTTGGAATAAAGGGAACGCTTTAAGGTCATTCAGCGCATCAGCATTAATTGAGTCATTTGAATGTTTAATGATGCAATTTTTCACCTGGTTTTCAGGTGTTTTGATGTAGGTCACTTCGGGCATGAATGGCTTGATTTTTGTCACCAATTCCACCTCATTAGAAGTTAAGCAACTATATACAATTTGCGATACTGGCTCTTTTGGACCACTAACACTCCACCCTTTCGTCACTAGAAAAAACGGTATTTTTGAATAAGGATACTTAAACGTATCATCAACAAGCTTATTAAATTGATGTGCAGTTGATAGGTAGCGATCGGAAGAAAAAACATCGATATGCGACATATCATTCGGCACTTCTGAGCATCCCCCGACCATGATTACAGTGGCAATTGATAGGAGAGCTTTTTTCATAGTTTTAACCTTAATTTGATTAGTGGGAAAAGCAACTTATAACTTTTGCTTAGGCTACGGTTAATAATTGTACAGAAGCAAAAAAAAAAGTTCATCGCACTTTGCCGGGAAATGCAGCACGGATCTTGAGGAAGAAGTAGTCCGTGTCGCGGTATCCATAGGCCATCCGCTTAATGACTTTGATCCGGTTGTTCATGCCCTCCAGCACGCTGGTGTTCAGCCGGTGGAGGGCACTGGAAACGATACCCTCCATATATGGCTCCAGCTTCTTGGCAAATCGTACCAAAGCATCAATTCCGCTACCGAGGGCCATGCCGGCCCATTCCCGCCAGGCGCTTCTGGCCGTCGTCTCGCTTTCCGCAAACCATAGCGTCTTAAGTTGGTCCTTGAGCACGTACACCGTAGTCAAGAACGCATTGGCGGCCAGGAGTTCGTCCAGCTTGACCGCCTGCTCGGGCTCAAGGTTGTCAGCATTGCGTAACAGTATCCAACGGCTGCTTTTGATCACCTTGCGGGCGACCTTGTCATCTCGCAGTTGATTGGCCTGATCAACTCGCACTCTATCCATCACTTCGCGGCCATACTTAGCCACCACATGGAACAGGTCGTAGACCACCACCGCGTTGGGGCACTGGGCCTTCACTTCAAGATCGAAGGCTGAGTTCATGTCCATGGCCACTGCCTCGATCTGGTTCCGGGCATCGCCTAACCACTCGAAGAACGGCCGGATCGCCTCACGCGAGCGGCCCTCGCCAATCCACACCACTTGCTGGGTGTCGGCACAGGCGACCACCGTGGCGTAGCGATGACCCTTGTGCAAGGCGAATTCGTCCATCATCAGGCGGCGCAATCGACTTCGATCTGGCTCGTGCAAATCACGTTTGAGCCGCTCCATGTCAATAGTCTTGACTGTATGCCAATGCAAGCCCAAAAGATTGGCAACATGACTGACGGGCAGCATCTGTACTAATTTCTCAATCCAGTTGCGCAATGATTGCGTAATACGGGAGCGCGGTGGTAGCCAATCGATCCGCTCTCTGGTTGGACCGCATTGTGGACAACGCAGCCGCCGCACAGGTACATCCAACTCGACGCGATACTGCATAATTGGTGACTCGCGAACTCGGCGCCAATTGATGTCATGTACCAGGAAACAAGGGCAATCGCATCGGCTACAAATTGGCGTATGCTCCTCGTCGTGTGTAAGACGGATCAGCAAAGTCTGTTCATCTAGAAGCCCATGAGACGCTGGCGAAAAGCCCTTCCAGAACAGGCTCCAAACATCAGCGCTAGTCATGATCATGGACCGATTGCGCGCTATCGGTGCCTTGTAGCGCCAAGGCATCATGTTCTTCTTGGCTGAGATGGCGTCTGTTGGGATTGATGCAGGACAGACAAAGCACTGCTGTTGCGAGGATGAGGCAATAAGCGATGATCGGCCAGGTGGTACCAGTCGATAAAAGCGTAATAATGAGTGTCCCGATAATCCCTAACAGTAGTCCACCCAAACAGAAGTAGACTGCTGTAGCGGTCCCAGCGATATGATCGAAACCTCGAAGAGCGGCATTGGGTGCCACCGATACCGCAGTGGCGATACCAACACCCACGAGCCACATCGGGGCGATGAAGCCAAGCACCGAGACCGGTGCCAATGTCTCGCCAACAGCGAGCAACAGCGCTCCCGCCATCAGACACCCCATTCCCACTCGTAAGGTCTTCAGGCTTCCCCACCGGGGAATCAGTCGTCCCATGATTCGCGCTGTAGCCATCATAGCGATGGCCACTGTAGCAAATAGCAAGCTGAAGCTAAGTTGCGATAACCCTTGCCTCCCCATCATTAGCCAGGGGGCGGTCGAGAAAAAGACGAAAAAGCTGCCCATCCCCGCGCTGTAACAGAGCGTGTACAGCCAGAAGTTCAGGTGTTTCACAGGAGTCAATAGCTGCGACCACTGTAGGTCTGCCGTCCGGTGCCGCCGAGTCTCTGGCCAGAGTCGCCAGGCTGCGATAACAGCGCCTATCATTGCCATCCCTAGCAAGCCGAAGATTGCGCGCCATCCGAGCCACGCGTCGACCAGCGCTCCTAGCAGTGGGCCTATCGCAGGAACCATCGCAAGCATAGAGCCGAGCAAGCCATAGATGACGTTGCTTTCCTCACGGCCCGAATAGATGTCGCGTACCGTCGCGAAAGTGGAAACGAGACATGCCGAAGCGCCGCAGGCCTGAAGAACGCGGAAGCTCAGAAAAAGTTCTGGCGATGAAACTACGGTGAGGCCGAATGAAGCCGCAATATAGGCAATCCCGCCACCAAGTAAAACGGGGCGGCGACCCAGCCGATCCGACAGTGGGCCGAAGAGAAGCTGTCCGGCTCCAAGCAAAACCAGGTATGCCGTCAACGTCAGCTGGATCGTCCCTGCACCGGACCCAAGTGCATCCGCCATGAAAGGCACCACGGGCAGGTACATATCCATGCCCAGTGACGCCAGCAAATCGAATGGTGATAACAGCAATAGCGTGGCGGGAAGAGAATACCGCCAAGAAAAATCTTTTGAGCGCACGAAGCCATCTCCTTAAGTTAAGAATTTGGCGGCGCTCTTGCAGAGCAACTAGGTTCTTGAGAACGCCGCAACAACCGAAAACGAAGGTTGCTGCGGCTTACTTGTCTGCTTTCTTGGTAGCGCTCATGTGCGGGTTATCTCATGGATGAGTCCATATCGTAACAATCTTCACGCTAAAGTGCAAAGAACCAAACAAAAATAGCGGTCGAGATAGACCGCTTGATGCATTAGAAATTAAATTTTTCAGTGTTGTACTTATAGATCTTATTAATATCAATGCGTTTACCTTGCATGGTTGTGATTGCAGTTGGTTGGAATTTGATTGCAAGATCTTTAATGTCTACGTCTTTCCATTCAGGCATGGTAGACGGTAAATCAATAGTACGGCGCTCTCTGGCACGGTTAGATGGAATCCAGTGGTTTAACTTAATCATTGAATCACCCAACAATGTACCTGTTTTGCGATCGACAATGCGAATATTCCCTTCTACCGAACGAATTTTTAAACCTGAAAAGTTATCTATGCCATAAGTAAAGGTATTTTGGTTTTTGCCATAAAAACGCACGGTGAACTGGTCACGCATGTAATAGTCATAATGTGCTTTTAATGCTTGGAGCATCGTTTCACGGTCTACAACTTTTTCAACCAGGCCATTATCAGTACGGAATGACTGGAGCTTTTTAAGTACCGGCTCTACATTTAATTGTTCGTCAGATACGTTCAGATTGGTCAGCGGATTACGTTGAGGATAGAAAATATCGTTTAAGTACGCTGTATGTTGAAGCAATATATACATCGCACGTTGCTGAGTATTCATTTGCTGGTAAAGGTGAGCTGTCGCTTTATAACGCTGATTTGAATTGTTTTCAAAATAGCTATCAGACAGTTTGTATTCGCTAATCTCAGGTGTAAGACCACCAGCAACAACATTAAAGCTTTTAGATGGCGTTAAAAGTCCTACATACGCTTCCTTAAAGTTCGGTGTTGGGGTAGTTTCATCCTCAAATGCGAAAGCTGTATGCGCTAATACAGTACCAAGGATACCCACCATCGCAGTTTTTAATAGTTTCATTCAGTATTCTCTGTATAACTTTAAAAAGGGTTTTAAGTTTGAAGCTATAATACTTTATTTTTGTGCATTTAAAAAACCACTATTTAAACTTAAAGTAAAAATAATAATATTCCTTAAACCTATTTAACGCCATTCGTTAAACTATCGCTTAATCTCATTAGTCTTTTAAAGGTCAGGTAGTTTTTTGGTAGTAGTTTAGAATTAAGCGTTAAATTTGAGCATTGATCTAAGTCAATTTGGGCATTTTGATCGATAGGAAAGAGTTGTCCTTGATATGCAAAACCAGTCGAATTTTTAGCGATCGACTCAATCAAAAATACACCGTATTTATCTTGTTCCGTGGCCACTGTATTTAAACCACCTAAGGATGTAATCAGGTTTTTAAAATATCCTGGTATTGCGTACTTCGTGCGTAAGAATTCTATTTGATTTTCAAATGCTTCAGGTGTGAGACATAACATAAAAGCATTTTTCTTTTCTTCTGGCGTTTCAAATACCTTGCCATTGGTCCACGACAGGATATTCGGCTTGAATACATGCAGCACTTCAACCGATTTAAGAAGATCCGCTACATTTGTTTTATGTTGTTCATCTGCTTCAGGCACAAACTGATTTTTGGTATATACCGCAGTAGAAAACCACTCATAATCAATTAACCGATTATCGGCATCTAATGGTTCATACAGCAAATACACGGCGCTATCACGCTTAATGGCCAACAGTGGTGATACTGCATATTGTTCTGTAAACTGAGTGATTGCATCCAAGAGCTCACTTGATATGTTGAGTTTTTTGGCATTGAATTCATCACAAATTAACAGTAATTCTTGAGTGAGTGTTGGTACCACGTTTAACGGCGAACCAGTCTTATTCAGCATCTCGTTAATAGCATTCTCAATTGCCCCTTTTGTTAGGCTATTGATGAACTGCAGCTGCTCTAATGAGATCCCTTCATGATCCAAAGCCTGTATGACCAGATCAAAAGCATGACGAATTTTCTTCTCAAAATGGTTTGCGTACGATAATCCCCAAGCGTCAGAAAAAAATGAGACTGTTTGTTCTGTATAGCTGGTATTCATTAGGGTTTTGGCAAGTTGCGCGTTACCGATTAAGTCACTTTCATCTTCTAATTTTTTACGCAAGTACTTCTCAATACCTTGTTTGCGAACGTACTGGATCTTCTTCAGGTTTTGGCTTGATAGCCAAGTCTTATATTGCGATACAGCATATTGAATGTTCATATCGGCATATGCAGTAATACGGCAAGGCATACCATCAAAGAACGTTGGTAGAAGCCCCTGTAAGAGCTCTAAATCACAAAGAGAAGCATAGATAATGCCGTCAGCCACTTCAAGGTCTGTAATCTTCACTGAGAATGAGTGAATACCGACTCGAATCAGTATTAATTTATCGGCATTTAATAGCACCGCATCATAAGAACTTTCACTGGTGATATTGTTTGCTTTAACCCATTTTTCCCAATGGTTAACGATATGGCCAGAAAGCGCTTCACGAGTATCGAAAGGTTGATCTAGATCTGCAGTTTCACTTATGAACGTATCTAAGCTAAACGCATATCGTAAAGGCTTTAGCTCGATATATGTCTCAATCGCTGTTGTATGCTGCTGAATACCATTAGTAATGCTTTGGAGCTTCAGTGCATAGTTCAAAGCCTCAAGCTGGAGCACTTCATCATCACCGATCTGCTGAAACACCGATGTAGCATATGAAAAATTAGTTTGTTCGCCGTGAATATAACGTCTTTCTTGCCCAATCTGCAGATACAGATTTTTGGCATCAGATTGGACTAAATCTAGGTAATTTTGTGGCTGAAGATCCTGAGCAAGTTGCGTAAAAGGTATTTTAATTTTTGATACTTTAGGTGCTTTTTTGAAACCTTCAATTGATGTCGGGAATTCAATAACATCTAAAATAAAATCTAGGTTTAAAGTTTTAACAACTAGGATCAAATGATTTTTATAAAAACGTCCAATCAGGTTATTAAAAAAACAAACTTGGGTTTTATGGTTTAGCATAAATATACCTTTATGAATCTTAAAGATCATCTTATAATACTAGTATAAGTTTTAATACTATTTATCATGTGGTATTTTTAAACAAAGATAAAACTTTTAGTGAGTTGTTTCATGACAGAATCAGTTGTACCAAATAATAGCGCTTCAGAGAACGCACAAATACCAGGTACGATCGGAACATCAGCCGTTGCAGAACACAAGGGCGATAGTTTTAACGGCACAAGCATCATCACGATTGGTCGAGTTGACTTAAGTAGTGCTATTGAGCCTCTATTTGTACCAGTATCAACATTGTGGTCCATCACACCGGGTAATTATCCTTTAAGCGCAGAAAATATTAAAAACTGCACGGCAGTACGATTTGAGGGTGAAGAACTACTTACCCAAAACTTCGCATTAGGCTCAATTGTGGTTTATAAAATCAATGGTGTTTTAGGGAACCATGTAATTGTAGTCAGTGAGGATCGTGACGGCGGTAACGATAACCGTGCGATTTACTGCAATAGCTTCAATACTACATGTAATATCTTGTCTCAGTACGGTATTGCCTTCGCTGAGCTATATCGCCGTAAAGTATTAGAGCTTGATCAAGTCCTCTATACCAACCTCAATAGATCTCTTTTACAATCTCACTATGCAGAAAATGAAACTGACGTTATTGATTTAGAGTGGAATACAAAGCACCACCCTACTCTATACGTTCATGCGTCAAACTTAGTTGCATCTGAAGAGCACGGTTTTGTGAAATATGATGGTCGTATGGCTGGTATTGGTACCTTTTCTACAAAATGTCTAACTGCAGACCGTAACGGCAACTTAATTAAACCAGAGCTGGCCTTCCTTAATAACATTATTGAAATTAATGTTACTGAAAAAGATGCGTTAGAGTTCTTGAATTGCTCTATTACGAATAACCACTACTTTTCGCGTATGGTTGATCAACTCAAAAGTGCTGGTCGTAAAGAATATGACTTCATCACGAACAACATTGATTTCTTCGCCGTACATGTGAAGCTTAACCTTGAAGAAGATCGTCCTAAAATTACGCGAATGGTTTTAGCACCAGATTTACCAATTCTGGAAAACTATTTGTATAAGCAATACGATCCAACCTACCTTGGTGAAGCCGTTGACGACTTAATTCAGTAATACAGATCTAAGAAAGCTAAAAGCCTACAATGTAGGCTTTTTTAATGCAAAAAGAAAAAGGTTTAATAATTACGGAATCCCAACCTGAATAACATCTATCTAGATGATATTTTTAGCGACCAAAGAACAAACCAAATAAGTAAAAAATCCCTCCAACTTTCATACCATTTGCAATATGAAAAGCAAAAGCTAAACAGATGATGACCGTTCCATAGAAAAATAGGTACGGTGCTAAAACACCTTTGAATTTCTTTTCCATTTGATCATGTAATGTGTATTTGATCGGAGCGAAACTTTGATCACGACTATTATCACTTTGAGTATCACGATCATCTGACTGAATAAGATTACGCACTCTAGGAGCAGCACCCTGATTCCAAGAATATTCTTTAAGCTTTAACTTGTTTACTAGGTATAGAATATCATCACTAGCAAGACTAATCCCCTTGGTATGGAGTCTAGACAAAGTATCCACTGAATTAGCAATATCGGTAACATAAAACCACTTTCTTACCGAATGAGACAAATCCATTTGCGTACTAGATAACTCATTCAGGATGATACAACCGCTAATAAAACCTAAGTTTTGGTCGGTAAACAATTCAGCACTTTTGAACCACTCTAAAACAGCAAATCTGTTCTTCCGAATCTGAACAAATGGATTAATCTGAGAGCCACCCTGAACCTCAAGCTCACCATTAATCTGCCATTCCCCATTTTCCGACCCAACCAGATTGCCTGAATAGTTTTTTAGGTCAATAACAACGATTGCTTCCTTGGTGAAAGCAATAACATCAATTTCCTGACCTGACCACATTGTGTTATAGAACAAATAAATCCAATCTTCACTATTACCCCAATGAAGCTTCAATTGGGTTAATAAGTCTTCAAACATTTTTTGTTCATTTTTCAGGTGGCTAACATCACCATAATACGCATGAATAGTCATTATTAATCCTCATCCGTATAAAACAAAACTTCACCGCATTTAGCACAAGAGTTGCGAATTTTGTAAGTATTGTTTTTTAAGGCATATCTGCGAATTGATGTACTTTCGCAAAAACAACATTTCACGATATTTGTAGTCACAACACATTGAGGGTATTCATTCTTATACCATTCAAGTGTTTGCGTGTTACGAACAAAGCGCTGTCTCTGCCACCCAATTTGCCCAATTGTTCCGTGGTAATGGAAATACAATCCTGCTAGAGAGAAACTACCACCCCAAACCAAAAAGAACAAACCAGAATTACCACCCATCAACACGTAGTTATAAATTAACGCTGTGAAACCCACTGTCATAAAAAGACCAGTGAATATACTTGAAAAAATCACCTTTTCATTCCACCTAAAGTTTAAAAAATACTGCTTTCAATTAATTTCTAATAACAAATGCGAAATAATCACATCAACCCATTGCTTCTAATTTTCGAGCAATATATTGGTTGATTAAAAGTCAATTTCCGAAATTTATGGTTTGAGCAATTTCATGATCCAACTATTGCTGATGCTGTAATGGCCCCCCAAAATAATGAATAAAACACCCATAGAAGCTGTATTGACGCCAAATAGTGCTGCAACATACATCACCAGCTTAATATAAACACCCAATACCATGAGGAAACATAAAAAGGCGAATACATATAGGAACAGGTAAAAAATAACTTTAAAAAATAATATAATTTGTTCGTAAATATTCCTTACCTGTTTAGTGATTAAGGCGCTTTAAAATTCAATTGGATTTTATAAGTGTTCAAGACATCTGCTATTACAGTACCTTCAGGGATCTCAATCTTATCCCCTACTTTGTATGTGTTCACAAATTGCCAAAACACCGCTTTTTCTTGTGGATCTAAACGAGAAAGGATGTATAGATAAACAGATTCAAGCTGTTGTTGGCTTGCATAGCTATCTACTGATACTACTGGCGTAGTTGCGAAGTTATAGTTCAATTCATCAAGAAGAGCTTCATATACAGTCGTACTTGCATACTTGCTGTATTTCCCCTTGTTTTCAGGAACCGTATAGCCGTGGTTGTAATTGATCATACGAGCAACGTAACTGGCCAATAGTTCCGAGTTTTTAGGGTTTTGCTGTAAATAGTTTTCCAGCTTGGATTTATCAGCTTCGTGCGCCGTTAAAACCACTTCCCCGTTATTAATAACATTCAAGTTAAGTTTAATGCTCTTAATTTTACGAGGCGGTTGTTCAAATTCCGCACCATTAAAGCGATGTTTAACATTGATATAGTATTGTTCAATTGCATTCGCTTTAATTAAGGGAATTGGTGAAGATGATACAATTGGAGTTTGTGAGACTTTAACGGTTGTGTTGTTGGCATAGAGGTGTGCTGAAAGCGAGATTGTACCAATCAGTAAAGCTAAAGTACGTTTATTAAATACCATTTTAAACTTTTCCAGTGAAATAGTCGGTGTTATTTGTGAGAACCAGTTTTACTCTTAAAACTGCTTCTAAGCTGTCTTTACAAGATTATACTATTTTTAACATTGCATCACTAATAGTCCTTAAACATTTTTAGTTAATTCGTATCAATCACCGTTAAAACTATCTAATATGTTTAAGAAGTTTAAGCACCCTTTAAAATTTGTTGTGTATTAGGTTTATGGAAACGATTTTAAATTCCTTTTTATTAAAGTTCATAATTTATTCATTATTGTTTTATATAGTGTATAAGTTCGTTTTTGCTTTATGTGGCGTATTTCGCAAACCTAAAACTAAAGCCAAAAAGAATTCAAAAAAAGGCTATCGTAAGCCTCAAAAGAATCAGGAGCTTGTATCTAAAAAAGTCCTTACAAAAGACGAGATTATAATGCTTGATGCACTAGAACAGGTCATTCCATCACGCAACATTTTGGTGCAAGTAAGCATGAGTGCTTTTATGACCACGCAAAACATAAGTACCCGAAATCAGTTTTCTAGGCTTTACGTGGACTATTTGATTGTTGATGAAGACTACAATCCTATATTATCTATTGAGCTTGATGGGCATTATCATAAATATACCCAGGATAAAGATAAAAGGCGTGACCTGCTTTTGAAGAGTGCTGGCATTCCTGTCATTAGGTTTAAGGAAATTCCCGACATAAAAGTTATAAGAAAAACCATTTCAAGGTATATTTAGGTATAAATACGATTAACTGTAATTGATTTTAATAATGTAAATGTGTAAAAATGGTTTTGTCGTAAGAGATATTTTGAATTAATTTTCAAATATATTTCTAAAGGTTTAATCATGAACAACTTAACTCGCAATACTGGAACTAATGACATGTTAAATGTATCAAAACCAGAAAATGTTGCTCAAATGTCACCTGTTGAACTTCAGACTTATATTGAAGAGCTTCAACAACAACTAGTCGTTAAAGAAAACCAAGCTTTTCACGATGCTGTTAGTGCCATTAATGCAATCATTTCAGAAAAAATTACTGCCGATGGTGTTGTGGACATCCATACACTTAGCGAATATCTAAAAAACAACCACATTGAAACCACAAAAGTTGAGCCTGTAAGACGTCAAAAACGTAAGCTTACGCATGAATGGGTTCACCGTGAGAACAACAGCTTACGTTGGGCTGGTCGCGGTCAAGTAATCAAATGGTTACGTGAAGAAATGACTGAAAAGGGTTTTGATCCTACAGATAAAGAAGCAGTACGTAGTTATTGCGAACAAAATCTAGACCTTAAAGAGATTTAATCTTTAAAACTAGTGAAACCACCGTAAAAGGTGGTTTTTTTTTGCCACTATATAGTGTCCTTAAGCGATACCCTAGTCTATTAGCTTTCAGCCCATAACAAGAAAATTTGCAATTGGTATATACTTAAACCGTTTTTATAAAGGTCACGTTATACAACGGACTAGTTTTAGTTAAATTTTGGTATATACATTATAAGTATATGTGACTATACCTTTGCTTATGTTTCGCTGGAGGCGATTAAATGTCATTCAAAACTCTATTATTAACTGGCTTATTATCTGTAGGTTTGGTTTTAGTTGGTTGTAGTAAAAAAGAAGAATCAACATCTCAATCAAAACCTATTCAACCAGATGAACAAATTGACAAAGTAGATCCATCTGCAGACTTACAAGCAGCGCGTGAAACTTATGTCGATAATGAAAAACCTTCAAAAGTTGAGGGCCACGATTTTGATGCACATCAAAAAACTGCAGAACAAAATCCACCAAAAGAGGACGAGCAAAATGATATGTCTTCTATGCTGAACGCTGCAGCTGCAGATGCTCAAAAACAAGCAGATCAAAACAAATAACAGCACATAAGCTTGGTACATCTTTAAAGGGGATTCGTTATCCCCTTTTTTAATGCGCCTTTAAAATACTTTTTAAATTCCCTTATTAAAACTTAACTAAAACAGTGATTCATTTTAACTAAAAAAACTTTATACCCCACGACTTAGTTATAATTAACCAATTAAAACGTAATTAGATAAATGCGTTAAGGAGTATTAAAAATGGCATATGAATATAACTCGCAAGATAAGCGGTTTGAATTCCCTAATCCCTACCGAATAGAAAACATTTTTAAAGTGATCGGTGCCATCGTTTTTATGCTGGCTGGCCTAAGCTTAATTTTCAGTGCAAAAGGTCTATTCAGTAACGGTGTATTTGTTGCACTACCACCGCTTATAGTTGGTCTAGCAATGTTCAGTTATGGCGCTCTACTGCTGACCACAGGCTTATCAAACCTAAAGTTCTACTTTGGTCGTGATCAACCAGCCGGACTTGCACAGGAGTTATCCATTCAAGAAACTGGTGCTTATCCTGGTGCAACCGATATTAAAGAGATCCTACGCCAAAGCGCTTTGATTTATGAAGAACCAAAAGGCTCAGTGAACGGGATTCTATATTCACTGTTCCCTAATCTTATTTTTTCGCCATTATTCATCCGTAACGCTGCAGAAGCTCAATTTCAAAATGCGATTGTTTTTCTGATTACCTTAGTGAGTGCTCTAATCGCGTATGTGGGCGCATCACCCAATACAGGTGCTTGGCTTGGGATTGTTTACAACGCCATTATTTTGATTGTTTTATTGCGTCCTATGGCTAATCCGAACACAGGTGCACAAGAAATTGGTTTATCTAAGGTCATTGGTTTGGTTTTAGTTGCCATTCTTGGACCTGTATTGGTACCTATCCTTACCCAACATGCAGTTGCGCCTATTTGGTTGCCAAGCATGGATAAAGCCATTTTTACGTTAATTGCAGCGCTGATTGCGATTGCGATATTCTTCTTGGCCGTGGTTGCTCAAATGGTAAAACAGCCACCACAAGCCAGTGCTGGAGTCGTTCAGGATAGTTTGAGTATGAATTGCCAACCAATGCAATTGTTTGATGAACTTGAACGCCATCTACAAAAGAATTGGGAAAGTGCTATTCCTAACAGAATCTATTCACGCCAGTTGCCAGTTATCAACTCTAGCAGTAAAAACGGTGCTTTTGAGGGTGAGATCTTAGAAGAAACTCAACCAGTGCCAATCAATACCCTTCGTGATATGACATTGAGCTCATGCTTCAAAGAAGAAAAGTATCGCTGGTTAGCCATCCTCAATAGTTTTGGATTGTTAAGTTTTATTGCTTCAGTCGTTTTAATGACTATTTTTGCCAAAGGTCTATATAACGGAAGCTATCTGGATTTTAGCGACTTCACTTATGGTTTCTTTGGTGTATCGATGTGGATCTTAGGGAAGTTTTGTTTTGAGCACGGTAATTACCTATGGAGCCGTTTTGACTTTGTATCAAAACTAATATGGGTTGAGGCTAAAGGTAGCTATCAATTGTCTCAAATAAACTTTGGCCGTTACCTTGACGACAGCGTGAAATCACAAAAAGAAGTCATCAATGTTGAAACCATGACGTTACGTGTCTGGTACGCTGAAATTAGCACAACGACCTTCGGTAAATATCAAAACCGTGCGATCTTGAGCATGACTGCTTGTACTGATGATGCTGTTGTACTGAAAGAGCATTTAGCCGACTTTGCCAAAAGCCAAAGCATTGTGGTTGCCCCAACGTCTGAAGCAGATATTAACCGCATGTCATCTATGAACCAGATGAATAGCGCAATCAATAAAAGCTCACCAAGAACACATGGTACACATCTTGGATTGATGAATAACCCTGAAACACACGGTCAGGATCTATCAGATCAAGTACCCGTGATCATCAAACCGAAAAAGAATATGTTTTGTGTGAAATGTGGTGAACCACTTCAGGACAATATGCTGTTTTGCCCTCAGTGTGGTACCAAAAAAGAAAGTTAATCGTTAAAGAAAATAAAGGAGTGGATTACGAATGTGGTCCACTTTTTTTGACATCAAAAAAATAATTAGACTTCTAAAATTAAGAGTTTAATTGAGCATTGACATATTCTTCGACAGAAAATCCCTTTACGCCAGTTTCTATAAGTGCATGCACAAAGTCTGAGAACGTCACTGGAATGTACCCTACTTTGAATAGTGCCTCATTCAACTCTTTGTACTTCAGAAAAACTTCTTCTTTATGTTTTTTCTTCAGCTTAAACGTGGACGGCAAATCTGCCACTTGCAGATCTTGAATTTTGATTGGGTTGTTCATAGCGTACCCGGTTGCTTAAAAGTTGCGAATTTAAACTATTGTAATGTGAAAATTAAAAAATGCAGAATAAATCTGCATTTTATTGTTTCATTTTTTTAAGATCTATTTGATAAACAGATGCTTAAATTAGTATTCTCAACCAAAAGCCAATTAATAGCGGATTAACCAAAATCAATCCGTTTCTTATTGGTATGTTTAATGTGTTGCTTCTGGCGTACCAAATGCATCAGGACTTTGCGGTTGATATTGTGGTTGCTCACCACCACTTTGTTGAGCTTGACCAGGTTGACCAGCTGGAGTAGTAGTCTTACGTAAAGCTAAGTCCTTCATGATGTCTTGACAAGACATGCCCCCTGTTTCGTATAAGTTGTACGCAACAGGATCTTTTTTAGGATCTGGCGGTACACACTCCAATTCAGGTTCACTAGCAGTTGCAGAATCGGCATTCATTTTGTCCAGTTCGGTAGAAATCAATGTCAGATCGATGTCACTTGGCGTAATTGGACGACTGCTGATCTGCAAGCGATAAGTCATAGACGGCGTTAGCAGCGCATATAGTTCGCGGATCTGATTGGCCATAAGCGCAGGATTTTTCATTACGATTTTTTGGCATAAGAAAAGGTGCACGTTGTTCGGGCTACAAACACTTCCTTTACGCTGACTTGATTGTGGGTTTTGGGCATCCACTTTCAAGGGGTAGACTTCAATGTAAACTTCATACGGCGTATCTGGCTTAAATTGGAAGTTCTGCAAACTAGAAACGACAGTTGAATACGGTTCTGACGTATCTTGTGCATGACAGAATACTTGTGGTGCGTTACAGTCAAAGTTACGACTAATACGGTCGATAATTTCATTGCGCTGAGCAGCCAATTTCATACTTTCTTCTTTTACTCGTCTTGCAACTTCACTCTGCAGTCGAGCTTCAAGTTCAACATCGCTTTGTTGTGGACGTTCAACTTCGATGTTTTGATTGCCAAAAATAACCACAGCAACTAACAAAAAGAAAAGAACACCACCGCCAATCAAGATTAGCTTTTTATGCTTAGCAAAAAAGTTTTCATCAATGTCTACTTTTTTGCCCTTTTTTGCTGTTTTGGCCGGCTGTTCAGGCTCACTTACATGTTCATCATCGGGTTGGGGTTTGAGCGCTTCTTCAGCTTCCTTCCCGATGTTGTCCATATCATCTGGTTCGTGATTACTCATTTATTCACCTATTCAATTATTTACTTGATTTAGCTTTTGTAGAGGTCGATTTAGACTTGGCTTTCTTTTTACCACGTTGAACTGGCTCACCGTTGTTGTCGTATCCACTTGCACCACAGCTAAAGCAATCCCATTTAAACTTACGTTCACCACGTAAATTAAATGCAGACTGAATCATGGTCTGACCACACTCAAAACACTTGGCTTCGTTGCCAGTGCGAGATTTTGTAAGTTGGGTATCTGGTGATCCATCTGGCAATATGTCGAAATAACGTTTACATGATGCAGCTTCACAACTGTATCGCTCTTCGTAAACACCAGGTTCTTTGCGGTACTTGGTATGTATAAGAGGCTTTTTACAGATACATGGATACTCTGTTTTGGTCACTTGGAATCTTGGCTCGTAGTTAGGACTACCATCAGGGAACACCTCTAATGGACCCGACTTACATTTTTTGCCTTTCAGGTTTGGATTGGATTTTTCACAAGAAAAGAAGTGATACGGCTTACCTGAAGAAGTTGAAATACCTTTTAACTCACGCAACCAACCGCCACACCCTTCAAGCTGACATTTGTATGTATGGTTACGGCGATATTCGTCAAAATCAGGAACCAAGTTACCGCTTTCGTCATTTGTAGAACGGTATGTTTCTTTACAGGTGCCATCTACGAACGCACGTTGAGAGCACTCAAAAAATACAGATTTATCAGTTGTAACCTGAGTCAGTGTTTTGCCACATAAACATAAATGAGTAGTTGGCTCACGTACAGTTGGCTTACCCGGTTCATCTTTACCATCAACATTTCTGTTTGGCGCTGAACTTTTGCATGAATTACATGACCAGTAGACCGATGTTGTTTTGTCGCGATTGGTACCGATTTTCGGCAACATGCGTCCGTCATCACAGTTATTACATTTGTAGATAGGGAATGAATCAAGCCAATGTTTTGAGAACTGTCCTAATTCACTTTCAATCCCTAAATGGAACTTTTGGAGTTCTTGTTTGTAATCGGCATCACCAGTAGCGATTAGATCCAGTGTTTCTTCAATTTCTTTGGTGTAAAGCGGATCTGCAAAACTAAACTTACCTCTAATGTTTTGAATCAAGGTCAATCCATGCGGTGTAACTTCAATTTTCTTTTTAACAAGCTTGATATAGCCGTGCTTGATTAAACGTTCAAAGATTGATTGATAAGTACTAGGACGACCAATTCCTTTTTTCTCAAGTAATTTGACCAATGATGGTACGGTGTAGCGTGAACGTGGTTTGGTTTTGGTCGCGATAACTTTACCAGCAATAACATTGTGGTTTTGACCGACCTCAATATCCATAGGTAGCGTATGTTCAGGTTCTTTTTCTGAATCTTCTTCACCGTCCACGTATTCAAGTGCATTTTCATCAATACTGTAGGTCTTTAATAAACCCAACCAACCATCTTCCTTTAAGATACGGCTAGAAGCTTTGAATTCAGCATCTTTAGTAATGCTTTCACCATCTACATTGAGCGTGACATCTTTATAGACACCTACAACGGATTTAACTTCGTATTCAGCTGGAGCCATTTGCGATGCAACAGTACGCAACCAGATTAGACGGTATAGATCCTTTTGAACTTTGTCCTCACCAGCTTCAAAGGTAAAGAAGTCACTAGGACGAATACATTCATGTGCTTCTTGAGCACCATCGCGAGATTTGGCTTTATTGCCGATAATCGCAATGCCCTCTCTCTCACCAAAAGCTTCTAGAGCTTGCATGCCCTCAGGCGAAATTACGGCAGCATCAGTACGATGGTAAGTGATATAACCACCTTCATATAACTTTTGCGCTGCATCCATAGTTTGTTTTAGATCCAAACCAAGACGCGCTGCAGCTGCAGCTTGCAGATCAACAGTAATAAACGGCGCTGGAGCACTACGGAAAGATGGCTTAGTTTCAACACTGGTAATGGTTAAGTCTTTTTTATCAATTTCGCTTTGTAGACGGGTAATTGAAGCTTTATCTAACCACTGGTTATTGTGCACATCCTTCATTTCAGGATTAAGCCACTTAGAAAAATCCCATTTCGCAGCCCAACCTTGTTTTAGAGTTACTTCAAGGTTGTAATGTTCATGTGATTTGAAGTTTTTCAGTAGATCTTCTAAATCACCAAGCACAACGAGTACGGCAGATTGAACACGGCCAACAGGAAATTTGCCTTTTAAAATATTTGAAATTGGCTCATACAAGTAAAAACCGATCATACGGTCAAGGAAACGGCGTGTTTCTTGAGATGCCACCATACCTTGATCCAGCTCTTCACCATTTTGAAGTGCATTAGCGATCGTAGTTTTATCAATAGCGTTATATTTGACGCGAATATACTGATCGTCAGATAAGTTCAGGATACGTTTTAAGTGATATGCAATGGCTTCACCTTCACGGTCCAAGTCAGTTGCGAGGAAAACCGTATCTGCATTTTTAGCAGCCTGTCTTAATTCTTGAACAACGCGTGTTTTATTTTGAGATATTTCGTATTTAGGAACAAAGGCTGGATATGAGAAACCGATCTCATGATTAGGTAAATCACATACATGGCCAACTGAAGCGCGTACAACGAATTCGTGCGGATACAGGTCATCCAAGATATGTTGAATTTTTTCGACCTTTCCGGGTGACTCTACTATGAACAAACTACTCATTAAAATTCATCCAATTTTTAACTTTCTTTAGTAATAATTACTGAAGTTAATCTAGTAATGGTTTAAGTATATACAATTTTAAAATGTTTAAATAGGTTTAAGGGTTGATAAACAAACACTTTTAAGGGCTTATTTCTTAATCTTTAGTTGGATGAACATTTCAAGTGGTTAAATTACTTCCTGTTTTCAATAATCTACGCGAAAAAAGACAACAATATTTATCTAAAATTATGGGAAAAAATGGCTTAATTGTTTGAAAATGCACTGTTTAACCGTCACAAATTAAAATTCCAAAAATATTATTTAACGAATTAATGTTGTACTATAAAGGTATCGTTTGTTTTAAGTTAAAACCATGATTAAAAAACTTATAGTTTTAAGCACCTCATTGTTAATCATCGGGTGTTCGTCTACGCCACAAGAGAAACGCTTAGATCAATACCTTGAAGATACGAAAACTGATGCAAAGGAACGTAGTATTGACTGGTATTACAAACATGATTACGAGCGTAGTAATGTTTTAAATATTTGTTATTCCATTTATATAGATTCTGCTAAGAAAGCTGGTTATTACAGCGATGATGTTAGTGATGGCCGAGAAAAGTATTTAGACGATAGCGTACAAAAAGAAATGTACGCCTCAAATGACGAATGCAATAAGGCATATAAGGCTCAGGATATTCTAGATAACTTTGTTGCAAGCAATAGCCTTCCACAAGAGTCTTATGAAGACAAGTTAGATCCACAACAAGAACCAAATTCAACACCAGAAGTATCACCTGAAGTACCAGAAGTGTCACCTGAAGCACCAGCAAATGAACCAGTCGCCACAAAACCACCAACACTGGAGGAATTAACCAATGCGAATCCGCAATAATGCGCTCATATGCCCAGGCCAATTTTTGATTCGATCTGCATTCTTTTTGCCCTAGCCATTTTACCTATAATAATTATTGGTATTGGCATACAGCTCAAAGAGAATTACGAGCGTAAGAAGCTCACTCAAAGCTATATGGATCAGCACTAAAGAAATGCAATAGGCAATAAAAAAGCAGCGAAATCGCTGCTTTTTTTATTTCTAATGAAGTTTACGAATAGGTTGAGTATAGGGGGAATCTTCTACTCGATGCACATGCATTGAATTGGTAATGTTCATTAAAGGTGAATTACTAGCCACTGAATGAGTCGTTGATGCTTTATGTGTGCGGTAGTTATTCAAAAACTGATCTACTACTGGCACATTGTTAGGCAATATTCCGATTTCGCGGTTAGTAATTTTAATCGTTTCTATTTGGTCTACATGGCTCATAACTAAGTCCACTACAATGATTAAAACTATGAGCATAATTATAGCTTAAAATTGAAGAAATTCCATTTTGGGATTTAATATTTGGTTTTTTTATGCACAGGTTTTTGTGGATAGTAGTGGGTATAAATGGCTAAGTTGCTGATTATTTAAGCTTTTAACATTGATTAAAAATTAATCAAAATAACGAAAAATAGAGTAAAATATGGAGAAATATAGCAGAAGCTATAGAAGAAAAAACAGGAAATGTCAAAAAAAGGGCAAAAAAAAACTATTAGAACAATCTCAGTCTAATAGTTTATTAAATAGGGTAATATCCCTTGATTCGTAATATAACCGATCTCTAATAAGTTTTAAAGCTTTTTTAATCATATTCACGGAAATTCCACAAACTATTATCTCATGCTGAACAAAAGTAATGATTAAGCCCTATACTCAGCTCTACCCTGATATATTGCAGATTAGTTAAACTGTTGTTTAGAAATCGCAAACAATATGATGTTATATTTGAGCAAGGTTAGAATTATGTATGAAATGTGAATGCTTTAAAAACTGATATATATTATCAACTTTTTAGAGTTTTACGCCTTATAGAATACATACAACTTGTTAGAATGCCTTATACTAATTAGCCACCCTCACACACCTTTTATGGAAGACCAGTATAGTGAAAGATTCAATCTTTGCTGATGTTATATCAAAGTTGAATGCGGAAGTTTTTACGCAAAAAGCTGGTCGCTTATACCCTCCTGTCAGTCAATTATTGGCACTGGAGAAAAAGTTAGCATTATGTACAGCATCATTGGTTAAAAGCGAAGACATTCCAGACTATAAACAGCTAGAACGCCTGTTTTGGGATAACGTAAATCATACCTATGGCACTGGTTATTTTGCGGAGATTCCTAAGTGGGGTTCCAACATCTTTATCCCATTACAGGTATGGGAAAGTGTGTTACAGCCTTATGCATTGTTCTATAAAAATATGAACCCTGAGTTTAACTTTTATGACTTTGCATTTACGACTGCAGCGTTGAGCGCTTGGCGGTACAGCCAACCCGTGCTAAAGCTTGAAAATGATGTATATCGCACCCTATTGAATGATGAAAACGGTCGCTATGTCGATGGTCATTTGCTGAATTACTACTTTCAGTGGACCAACTTTATTCATACACCAGGTCTAGGACACAACGACAAACCTTTATATGGTTTTTTCGCGCATCAAAACGAAGTTTTGTTTAACGGAAACAACGTTAAAGTACTGATCATCGTGTTTTGCTATGAAGATACTGAAGCCAACATATCTGATGAAGATCCTTTAAGCTTAACCTCTAATTGGGGTGACTATGTGGTTTTAGAGTATCGCACGGATACTATTAAAACTATTAAAGATAGTTTGATTGGTACCAACCTTAAAGGTAGTCCTGAGCTATTAATCTTACTTGGTAAAATGCTTAGCTTATTTAATTTCTCTATTCATCCTAAAACTGACATCTACAATCACCGTGGCTACCTGATGCAACCCACGTATAACGATACGATTGATTCATTTCTCAGTAGTTATAGAAAGCATAAAGGTATGCCAGTACGCCGTGGCGTAGGTAAATCACCCTCTAGCAATCAACGCCGTGAAGTCCTCTATCATGTCCACGCACCAAGCTGTCCACGCCTGTTTGATACTGGTCTGAACACTGGTTTTGTGTCGCGCATGCACAAGAGTAGCCATATCGCTAATGACCATTTTAATACACTACATTGGCTTAAAACTGATACTGGCTTAAAACTAATTTCAGGTAGTTTATATACTCAAGAAACCGAAACTAAACTTATTAAATCAATTCAAAATTACTTTTATGGTAATAATACTTAAAGGTTTTCATTCTTTTTTCCTTAAACCTGTTATATACTTTTAATACCCATTTCAATCAATGAAGTATTATGCGTTTCGAGTTCGATCCATCATTTATATCTCATGTTGCAGTACGATTAGATGGCACTTCCTTAAAATCATTTTTAGACAACCTTGGAAACGTATCTTTTCAAGAAGCTGAAAGTTATTTAAGCAATCTAATTAAAGGGAATTATGAGCAAGACGATTTTACAGTTGGATTGAAAGTTAAACCTAAAAACCACAATCAAACAGAATTATTAGGGCATCTTTATAAAAATAGTGCCTTTCAATCGGTTTCAACTGAAGTATCGGATCTCGACACCCAAAACATGCACAATGACATCGCTCAATTCGTTCAAAGCTATGCCAATGTTGCAGATCTTCAGTACAACAGTAATTTCTTGGACAAGCAGACGTTTAAGCATGAAAAAACGTTAGATAGCTATATCTTCACAGAATTAATGCTGCAGTTCACCAACAATAATACCGTGAAGTTTCGTGTGGACGGCGAATATGTCACAGTGATTAATACTGAGCTAACCTCTAAATACATCTATTTTAACGATAACAAGAATAAGCGGATCTGTAAGTTTTTAAGTAAAAATATGCATCCAGCTTATTTAGAGTCATTCTTAGAGCAGATGCATATTATTAAAATTGATTCTGAGCAGTACTTTTATAATGCAGTCGTGAATAACACAATAAGTTATGATGCTGACGTTAACGCCTTTATGGACCAATCTCAGAATTTTTTAAATACCCTTGTGAAAGGTTATAAAAAACTGATCTTAAACAACGTGCGATTTAATCTTTACGAATTCTTAGAAGACGACCTTGAAAGTGTCATCCTAAACCGTATCACTAAGGCATGGCATTACGCTCACGAAATTACGTTGCAAACCAACAACCCATCAAAATATGTAGTCGCTCAACCGCTGGTTATAAAATATTTATAAGTGAGTTTCTTTATTTATGAACCCCCTCATGATCAAGTATGGTATCGATATTGGTACGCTATCTAAAATATTTAGATCGCATCTTGAAAATGAGGGAATTGTATTTGATCGTGAGAGTGACTTTCAGCTTGAACGAAGCTCTAAACGTATTTACCTCAGAACCAATCACCACAATGACGCCACAAAAAATAAGAAAAAAACGGCCTGGTATCTTGTAGATCTAGATAACGCACGTATGTCTTATGGTTGGTTTCATGCTGGCGGTGCAAACTTCACTTACAGCTTGTATGAATACATTCAAGAAATGGATCTGCAACCTGGTGATACCGTATATACCAAGGAACAGCAAGAAGAAGATCTTAAACGCTTCTTAAGCTCATGCAAAAGTGCTGAGAAGAACAAAAAAGACCAAGAGATATTGGCTCAAATCTATATGGGTTTTGAATGGGCCAGAAGCCTACCCTTGCCAAACCGTCCACACAACTACAATGTGAAAAAGCAGATTAGCTTCAGTCATGCTAGATTGTACAATCCAAGCAACTTCACTAAAAATGAGCTGATTGATTATGTCAGCCAGTACTACCCTCAACACAAGAACAGCACCATTATTCTGAACCGTATTATTGATCTGCAACCAGATCTAGATCAACAGTCGCTACGTCAGAACAAGCTTTTAGTTGAGGGGCAAAACCTCAAAAATCAAATCATTTTCCTTCAGACCATCGCTGAACACAAAAACAAGCGTGGTGAAGATAAGTTTACATTACGTGGTGTACTTGCAAACGGCGCTTTCAAAATCTTATATAAAGATCCATTGGATGCATGGAACCAAGATCGGATAATCTTTTGTGAGGGCTACGCCACTGGTGAAGCAATTGCAGAATCAATTCAATACTCTATTCCAGTCATTGTCGTGTACGTGGCTGGCAACATCATGAATGTAGTACGTGATTTCCGTGCCGAATTCCCGTTTTCACGCTTCTATATTTTCAATGATAATGACCATAAAACAGCATTAGAAAGCAAAATAAAGCGCAATCCCGGTATCTATTACGCAACAGAAGCATGCCGAGCTGTAAACGCAGCCATGATTGGACCTGAATTTACTGAAGAACAGCTAGATCTAAGTGACTGGAACGATTTTAAATGTTTATACGGCGTTGATTACACGCGTGATGTTATACGTCATAAAATGCAAAATGCCGTGTGGACGACTGCAATTCAAAGCACGGTTAACCCGAACTACTCTATCAGTGCCCTATTCTTTGGCATCAAACAACAGTTGGATGATATAGGCCTCTATCCTGATAGCATGACCAAAAAGAATTGGTTTAGCTTGGTTTTACGCGCATACGCCTTACTGACTCAACAGGGATTTAGTCAGATCCACCCGATTGAGCTGGTCAAAGAACAATTTATTGAGATTCTTGGCCAGATTAGCAAGCAACCCCGTAAAGTCACTGGAGCTGAAGAACCAGAACTCCTTCAGGCCTACACAAAACTTGTAGAAATGATCGCACGTAATGATTCAACAACAGCACTGAATCAACAGATTATCACCGTGATTAACTTATACAAAAATGCAGATTATCCAATTGAAACATTAAAGGTTTGGCTCAAAGATATTTTGAGTAAATCGAACGATCCTGAATGGTCCGAAAACTTCATTAATAATATTTTTATTTCGATAATTTGAATGTCAAACATAGACCCCCAAAGGTAGCAAACTTTTGGGGTTTATTTTTCTCTAAACTTTCATTGAACTAGGTTTATCGATCTACTTAAGACAAATGTTTCCTGATCTAGTTCGGTTTAGTGTCTTACAACTAGGTTTATCGACCTATTTAAAACTAATTTGTCCTGAACCAGTTCGGTTTTGTGTCTTATGGATTGGGTTTCCATAAACTTTAACGTTGCCTGAGCCTGAAAGCTGTACTTGAGCTGAATTGATAGCTGTACAAAAGATATTGCCTGAACCAGATAGCGCCACTTCTAAATTGGTGCTTTTCAGTGGTAACGCATCAAAATTGCCTGATCCTTTCAAAGATAAGACACAGTGTTCAATGGTACCGTCTAAATCCATATTTCCAGATCCACTAATACTTGCGGTAAATTTATCTTCATTTAGATTTAAGATCTGGATATTGCCTGAACCTTTTAAATCAATAGCTTTTAAAGTTGGGTAAGTGATCGATACTTCTAACGGTGAACGAGTACTAAAACTCACATTGTCCTGAATAGCTAAAACCAATACACCACCCTGAAAAGTAGCACTAATAAGATCCACAATATTATCGTCTGCAGTAATTTCCATTTTAGAATCACTTGAAGCAAAAAACTTCAGACTCATTGGACCTTTCATACAGATTTCGTTAAATGGGCTTACAGGTACTTGCTTAGTCACTCGTTTTCCACTTCCAACGATTTGATGGTTTGAACCTGAACTGTATACATTGGCGTTGCCATTGATTACAACAGAACCCGAAAAAAACTGTTTTGACATATAAACCTCAAATTAATAAAAGTAATTTAACCCTAAATAAGTGGTCACTCATAACCTATTTATTGTCTGTAAATTATAACATTGAGGGCTTAAATCTTTTTTATTAAAATAATAAATTAAAACTTTTAATTTTTCTTTAAACCTTTATTAGACATAGCTTATATTAAAGATTAAACAGAAATGTTTTTAGAATCGGTATATACTAAAAGTATAAATTTTCTTAAGCATATGATTAATAGTCCTATGCAACCTGGGTAGCACATTGCACCTGAATATATATTAGAAATTGGAATTGTTATGGCTGAGAAAGTACCGAGCGCCCGACATAATTGTGATTTAAATACGATGTTTCAGTTTTTCCAAGAAGAACTGGAGCGAAACTACGGATTCGTATTCAAGTCATCTGGTAAATATCAATTCGTGACCGTATTTGATGAAAAAGTGCCTTGCCTCACCGAATCAGATAACCCTAGTAAATCAAGTAGCAACAATGTCAAACCACGAGGGATGTATTGGATCTATCCAAACATGAACCGTGATACTGGTGAATACTGGCCAGTGCTCAAAGGACACCGCTTTGGTGTAACTGACATTGAAATCTCAATTGCTTTTGCTGACCACTATAAGAACGTAATCAAGCCTCAACGAGATTCAAACCCTAACTACAAACCACCAAGCAAAGAAGATGTTGATCGCCGTGTACGTGAGTTTGAAGAAGCTCAAAAGAAGCATCTACTTCAACAAGAAAAAGAGCTCTTAGCTGCACAAATCGCTATCCGTATTGAGTGGCAACGTGCTGGTAAAGTTATTGACGATTCATTTTTTAATAATAAAACTGGAAGCATTCAGACCTTTAAACGCGACATTCGACAAATGCCGTATATGGTTGAAAAGAACCTAGAGCCATACGGCGCTAAAATCATGCGTAAAGATAACTTTACCCGTGATGAAGCCATTGAAGCAGTAAAGCGTGAACTTCCTGAATCAGCCACCAATCAACAGCTTCTCGTTGAAACAGTAGAGAATGTATTAGCGTATCAAAAGCATTTTATCAACTTTGAACCTGAGCTTGAGGGCGAAAAGAAAAAAGGCTTTGATTTACGTAAAAGCAGAGCTGTCATTCTTGCACCGTTAATTGACACCAATAACAAAGTCGTCAATTTACAGCGTATCACCCACCATCGCCAAAAAAAGCGCAACAAAGAAACCAACAAGCTTGAAGAAGTACTGCATAAGGGCAAGTACTTTTTTGATAAAGCCAAAACGAAAGATGCATTCTTGCCTGTTAGCAAAAATCCTGATGTTGCCTATGAAGTCTTTAACCCAAATGCAAAGAACTATTTGATCAAGGAGGGTTGGGCAACAGCGATCAGCGCACGTAAGGCGTTGGATGCTGGTTTAGAGCTTGGTTTATTGGGTGAGGGTTTTACTGCAGAAAACACACAAGTTTTAGCGTCATACAGTAAATCCAATATCTCAAGTGTTGCTGAGCTTATCCGCAGCATCAATCCTGAAGCCAATATATTTGTTGGTTATGATAACGATGCTGGCCAAACGCTTGAGTCTGGTTTGAATCCTGGCTTACAAGAAGCTTGTCACAACTTTTCATTAAGTGGTGTGTTAGGTGATGTGAGCAAACATGAAAATACACGTATCACCCTACCCCCAGTTTTCCAAAATAAATTATCTGTTTCTGATTGGGATGATGCTCGTCAATATTTAGGTGTTGAACGTTTAGCTGCAGAGTTGGCAAAAGAACTAAATAACGCCGTCAAACGTATAGACAACAAGATCCCTGAAGTTGCGTATGCAATTAACCGCTACAACCGTCAACGCGAAGCTTATGCAGCCAAGTTCCCTAATAAAGAATACCAACCGAATTACGGCATTGTGATTGCACAATCAGATGAAAAATATCTGGAATTGCAGAACATACGAGCTAAAAACCAAGCAAATATTGAAAATTACAACGCAAATATTGAAAAGCGTAAACAAGATCTATCAAAAGCTAACTATGATGGACCAGCTGGTACAGGTAGCACGAAATCCTATGCAAAACCAAAGTACCAACCGCCGTCATTTGATAAAGCATTTGATGATAAATCAACTCCAACCGCTACGGCACCTGTATCTTCGCCCGTCATGACTCTTGAGGGCATTAAGTCTTATATGGAGATCCTTTCTGAAATTGATGTCACCAAAGTTCAAAATGATGTTTTGAAAGTTGTAGCTACTGCAGATGGCCATCAAAAGATTAAAGCCGGTGATATTGAATTCGAGAAAATGGGTGCCAAAGAACCAACCACTAGCACAAACCCAAGTATGGATAGCATGCAAAATACCAAAGTACATATTGATGTATCCAAGGACATCAACAAAGATACAGTTAAATTGCAGAGTGTGGATCGTTCGACCATTCCCGAACAAAACCTTCAGCAAGGTATCGATCATCATAGCTACGCTAAGTCAGCTATCTTTACCGCTTTTTGGCTTCATTCAGCAGAAATGTATAAAGCTAGAAAGTTAATTCATGAAGCTGGTATTAGTAATGCCGATGTTGAGGGTTCAATTGCTGTCGCTGAAGATAAGCTCAATAAAGCTCAGGAAGAAGTTTCTAAGAAGCGGTCGTATCCTGAACTTTTTGTGATTAGTGCGTCTGATAGCGAATACCGTGCGTCAATCATGAAAGTTTTATCTGATTTAGAGGCTGCACATCCAGAGTGGCAGAATCTCAAAACATTTAGAGAAAATCTTACTGATAGGACCATTGCATTTGATCAATTGAATCTGGATACATTGAAGATCAAAAACAAAGTAGTGCATTTGATTGTCAGTAATGTGACCAATGATCAAAACTATCAAAAGGTTCAAGAAAGCCTCACCACCCTTTTAGATACATCGAACAGCTTGTCTTTGGACCGTCAACAAAAGTTCAATCTTGTGAACGGTCTAAGTAAAACATTAAACAACATGGCCAAACTGTTAGATGAACCACCAGTCTTCCAAAGACTGAACGATTTCTTTACTCGTTTTGAAAAGCGTGTAGATGATCTCGTTCTAGGTGATGGTCTAAAGCTGTATGGTATAGAACCGCAGAATTTAAACAAAACTAACGAACGTGGACAGTCGTTCGATATGTAAAAGCAGATATGAAAAAGCCCCGAATATCGGGGCTTTTTTAGTGGGTATATATCTATTTTGCTAAAGCATGGTTAATTTGATCTTCCAAACTACGTCCGTTTTTATCTAGTTTTGTCGCCATAAGAAAAATACGCTTACCCTGGCTATCTTTAGCCCACTGTCTACCAATAGCATCTTTAACTCTCGCATCATCGGCACTATCTAAGTGACTACCTTTATACTCAAGAACGAATATAGATCCATCATCCAACTCAGCAACAAAGTCTGGATAAAAATAGTCCTTACCAGTAGGCAACCAAAATGATGTTTGTGGCTGTTTCGGTATATTTCGGACCCAATATTTTACTCGAGAGTGCCATTCAAGTAGTTGAGCACATCGAAACTCTTCCGAAAGGCTACCACCTTCAGTTTTTTCTCTTAGGTCGTCAATTTGAGCATAGAAGTGTTTTTCAAACTTGCATCCACCACGATAAGGTTTCTTTACAGGATACTTGCCTGGTTCAAACTTAAATGTATTTTCAGGTTGAGGCTGATTGGCCACTTGGAATTGACTAAACAAATCGCCTTGGAAAGCCTGTTGACGCGCCAACTCAAATAACCGATCCAATTCTTTTGTGATGGCTAGGGATAGTTGGAACTGAGCACGATGTAATTGTGTAAGAGTAAAGTTTTTTACGTGAAGCAAATAACTTAACAGTTTTGTTAAATATGCTCTTAGCTGAACTTGCGTTACCCCTTGTCTACTTACTTTGCGATCAAGCCAATTAATAAGATCGGTTTCAGTAACCAGAGTCGGCATATTAGAAAATTGAGCTTGTTGATTCTGAAGTAACGCATAATTGAGTTTTTGTTCATCTATATTAAGATCAATCTCAAAACTATTGACGGTTTCTTTGATAGAAAAACCTTCAAGTTGTATAGGGAAATCTAATAGATTCCATTCTATAGAGTCTTCTATTGTTTCCTTATCTGCAATTTGCCACATACCATCCACGAACAAACCTAGTTGTGGAATTGATGCGAAAGAAGCATTCCAGTTTTCAGGTGCTTGATATGCCTGGCGTTCAGCACGAGCTTCATTAAAGACTTCCTGAACCTTTTCAAGTTGTTTAGGCGGAGTCTGATCAATTACGGCCTTTTCAATCTTATCAAAAGTTTCATTAGTCGTACCTTTATTGATAATCAAAGAGGTACCTTGGCTATTTTCTCTTGTCTGAATTGCTTGCTTAAGTTCTTCGGATAGGGTTTCTGGCTTTACTTCAAACGGGACAGAGATCATAGTTTCAGGGATCTTTTGTTTCGTTGCTGTACCATCGCCTCCAAGCCCAAGATTGTACTGAGGTTTAGCGACAATTGTTGCATCAGCCTCCCACTTCTCAAACCCCATATTTTGAATCATGCGATCTTTAAGTAACATCGTAGCTTGTGCAATAGAACTCGAAATGACATGAGCATACGCTTTATTTAACTCGTCATTTTGACGCAGTTTAGCGTATGGCATCCGTAAAACACGGCCTAATAATTGCTCAACATCAGTTGCAGAATTTATGTTTTGCAAACTTGCTAACACGTATGCAAAAGAACAATCCCAACCTTCCTTTAATGCCTCTACAGTGATTACAATCTTGACTTTGCTTTTAGGGCTAAATAGATTTTCATCTTCAAGCTCTTTGGTACCACCAGTAGAAATAGCAATCCAGTCGTTAGTAATATTTTCATATTCACTTAATAAATGTTCTTTAACAACATTTACATTAGCATCACCATTTTTATCCTGAGCTTGTATTAGCAATATTGGTCGGATATATTCCCTTTCATTTTGTGCCAGTACTTCTAGTTTCTGGCGTTGTATTAGCGCATCGCGAATACAATCTTGCCAACTACCAGTATGTTCAGTCAGAACTACAGGAAGTTTAATCATCTCTTCTGATTTTAATTCTGCTGCCGATACTGAATAAAGCACATTATTGTCTTTTGGAGTAGCTGTAAGCTCAATCAAACAACTTGGATTCAACGTTTTTAATGTAGTAAAAAACGTTTTACCACCCCGGTTCTTATGAGCTTCATCGACAATGATGATCGGTCTATGTAAATGAAAAAAGTTAACCAAGGAATGCTTTACACGGCCTATATCACGTTGCGTTAGAAATGTTTGATATTTCAAAGTATCTTCTGATACTCGATCCATGCCTTCAGTTTGGAAGTCAGTAAGGCTCGTAAAATGTTCACTTAATGATTCATCAAATGCATAAGCATTGCGTTGATAAGTCTTTTCCTTGTCGATATTGAACGCTTGAATCGTTGTCACAATCACAATGCATGATTGATTCACATCATGCTTGTTCAAAGTTTGTAGACTTTCAATGTCACATACTTTGATGCGATCGCCGTAATACCCTTGTAATGCTTTTCTATATGGATGTGTAGCATCAGATAACGCCAAAAGTGTTTGTTGGCGAATCATATCTGTTGGTACAAGCCATAGTACAATTGGAGAATCTGTATTTACGTAGTTACGCGCAGCAATCGCAATACTATGTGAAGCAAGTACGGTTTTACCCCCTCCAGTTGGTACGCGTAGACATACACTAGGAATTCCATCTAAGCGATCATTATATTTAATGTCTTCACCGACACACTTATTAAAAGCTTTTTCAGCACCTAATGAGGCAGCTAAAGTTAGGTAGTTCTCTAAAGATTGTAAAGACTGGCTTTGATAGTTTTTTAATTGAAAAGTCATGAGGAACCTTACGTATTAATTGCCATATAACGAATATGGAATCTGTTTAAACTCAATATTTAATTCATCTAATTTGGTTTTACCTAGTCGTGATGCTTCACCAATAATCACACGCTTACCTTCACTGGTATGGCAATCATTGAGGAAGTTTAATATAGAATGTGTGAGTACATTCCCACTATTAGGCCGTCTATCACCTAAAATGCCGTTATATAGTAAGAAATAAGATACGCCGTCATGAACACCTAAGAATGGACTCTCAAGGCTTACAGCACTATTGAATGCTGATTTAGTTTCGAGCCACCAAATATAACTAGCTAGGTCCATAAACTTAACATCAGAATTTAAAAATCCCTGATCATCAAAAACGGCGTTGCCTAGTTTATAAAAACTAAAACCTCCACCACCTTGCCACTCCACGGATTTAGATATGCCACCTTGCTCACCTTCAATGACTTTTTCTAAACGCGGGATAACGTGAGTTTGAGCATGATCACCCATTTCGATACCAATGTAGTGTCTTTCCATTTTGTGAGCTACAGCGGCGGTAGTCGCTGAACCTAAAAATGAATCAAGAACCATATCCCCTTTATTTGTCGCAATATAGAGTATTTTTTCCATCAATCTTTCAGGTTTTGGGCTAGAGAATGTTTCATCTTTTCCATACAAAAGTTGACTTTCTTTTTTTGCCTCATCGGTATGTCCATGATCTTCATGGTTCCACCAAGTCCAAGGCACTACACCTTTAACTTCAGATAAGTATCTAATAATATTAGGTTGTGAATCACCATTTTTACCAAAATATATTCGCCCTTCTTCTAACAATCTATCATATGTTGCTCTTGAAACACCCCAACACCTTCCCTCTGGAGGTCTGAAAGATTTACCTGATGGGCTCACAATTTCATAAAATTGCTCTGGTGTAGCATGTCCAGCTTGCGCTGTCATAGGAATACCACGCCATCTGCCTTTAGGATCATTATTTGGGTTTTTATATACTTTTGCTTGCGTTTCATTCATAGGAACTAGATTACGAACTTTTTTAAACTCCATTGAGTTTTTAGCATATACAAGCAAGTGGTCGTGAGCATCTCCAATAGCTTCACGGTTTTCTCTCGAATATCTTTTTTGCCATACGATGTTTGCTACAAAGTTTTTTCTTCCAAAGATTTCGTCACACATGACCTTTAAATAATGTGATTCGTTATCATCAAGAGTAATCCAAATAGAACCATCTTCAGTTAAAAGCTCCTTTAGTAATTGCAAACGTGGATACATCATTGTAAGCCATTGAGCGTGTTCTAATTTATCATCATAGTGCTCAAAAGCTGATTGACTGTTATACGGTGGATCAATAAAAACACATTTAACCTTACCGCCATATAAAGGTAGTAAAGATTTTAAGATTTGTAGATTATCACCCTGAATAATAAGGTTTTCTTTGGCTGTATCGGTATCACCAAATGATTTCTGGAATTTTAAAAGATGGAATGGAACTTGGCTTGCTGTTTCTTCGGCTTGGTTACGATTAACCCAATCGAGTAAAGGCATAAAAATCACAATTATAGGTTTAAATTAATAACCTATTATCAACTATTTATTTATTTTATATCTATAAGAATGATGAAAATATTTAATTTAACCCATTAAAAAACCACTAAATAGCTTAGTGGCTTGTTCTGTTTTGGTGATTAATTGGATTCCGTGGATATGACAATAGATGTCATATAAAACCTTCTTTGAACTGTCGCCCTTCCAGCGACTCTAAGTGCATTTCAAGGAAATCTATTGCCACTTCTGAGTAATTTGCGTTGGCTGAACAATTCACCAACTTTTCATCACAAAGACATTTTCCCAAATTTGCCAACTGAGTAACCAACTCATTTCGTACAGAAGCCAAGCTGAGAGCTTCAATCTGAGCTTGCAGTTCTTCACTGAAAAACTGCAGTTCCATACGATTACCACATTGTTGTTGCAGTACATATTTATTTAATACCGCTACGGCTTTAGCGGTATTTAATTCACCGTTCATCAATATTACTTATTGTGACGGTACTGGCTTGGATAAACAGGGTTTGGATCAGCCCATAAACCAAGGCGTTGAGAACGTGCGTTGCTTTCAGCACTCAAAATAATTTTATCTTTGAGATATTCACGATAAGCCCATGCATAGCCATCTTTAACTTGCTTATAGTTAACACTATTCACGATGTTTAAGTTAGGCACTTGGTTTGTACGCATCTGAAAAATGGTACCAAGAGTACGACCGTAGCGGTCCTTACTATTTTCTTGCACATACACAATCGTTTCATGCAAGAAACTGATGTTCTGACGCGATTTCTGACCAAAAGCTTGACTCTTTTCTGGTGCATCAATCTGGTTGAAGCGAACACGGATCTGCTCATTGTTGTTGTTTAAAACGGTGATAGTGTCGCCGTCAGAAATACGTACAACTTTGCCAACAAAATCGGCTTGAGCTGCAGTAGCAACAACAGACATGGATAAGGTTAAAGCTAAACTTTTTAAAGTTGTATTAAGGTTCATTTTGAATCCTTAGTGGGTAAAGAATAGGTAAATTATATCGCATTACATAACTGGAATTTTTTTCTTAAAAAATATATTTAGCTGATTAGTTAGGATTTATCCCCTTTCTCTCAAGCCAGTTTTTCCATTGAAGTGCATACGCAACTAAACCAGGTTGTTTCGCCGTGCCATTGCGATATATCGCATTAAAAGATGGCGTCCATGAATGGTAAGCAGCTGCTCTAACCCAAAAATCGGTTGACGGTTTTGTGGCTAATCGATTTCGCAAGATCTTGGCTGCAAGTCGCGCATTCAGACATCCATCAGTACGCACATAATGGCTGTTATAACTTTCAAACATACCGCCACGTTTAAAGTGTATGGTATTGATTTGGAATTGCCCCATATCCAATGAAAGGTTTTTGTTTTGCACTGTTTGTCCATTGGTACCACGCTCTTTGCTATGTATACCCAATAAAACATACAGCGGAACACCTTCTGACCGCGCAGCATGAATAACACAACTCAAAGTAGCGACTCTACCCGGTACGGTTTGATCGTAAGATGCACTCGCTTGATTGTATTGCGTAGTTGGATAGGTATAAGTAACAGGACGGATATTCTGGCGAACGGGTTGTTGTTGTGGTGCTGGTGCTTGCTGGCCACTAGGTTGTGGTCCATTTTGTGCAACTGCCGTGCGCTCAGTGCTAGTCGAAGTTTCTTCAGTTTTTTTCGGTGTGTACTTCACGCCCAAGTAACGACTCGTAAAGCCTCTTTGCTTTGCTGGCGCCGTTTCTTGCTGAGTGTTGGTCATGACCTGAAATGGTCGATATGGTGTACTTGATCCATTAGAATTGACATGGTTTGCATATGAACCTAGAGCCTCAGAACTTTGAGGCAATTGAGCATAAGCAACGCTTGATCCTAATAGAGTCGCAAATAGCGTTGGTTTTAACAGCATATTAATCAGCACCTTTATCGTTGTTGTTGAAATTGTCGATTAGGTGCTGTTTACGGTCAGCTAACTTATTCAGTGTTTCAACTGGCAATGGGTTTTTGCCGTCATACCACGATAAGCTATATTTTTTTGGCGCATAGCGGAACCATGCCAAGAATGGCGAATTCGGTAAGAATAAAAGACCAGTACGGACTTGCCATGCACGATAAGCTGAATTGATGCTAACCATGTATAGATAAAACACCAATAATACACCTGGTACAACAAGCATTGGATATAGCGCTTTAAAGAACATATAAACTACGTACAAGCCTGTAAACATAGATAATGCTAAATACAAATAAGAAGAAAACTGATGGTTTTTAATAAGCTTGTCTATTTCATCATTACTCATTGAAGCTAAACGTTCTTGCCCTCTTGGGTAGTGAGTATTAGCAATGAGTTTTTTCAGTTGTTTAAAATTGTTAGGTGCGACAATTTCATATTCACATAAAGGGTGTGCACATACCCAATTCACGTTGCCTTTATAAGAACGTGGAATCCTGTTGTCATGCATTAAAATCGATTTACCGCATTCGGGGCATGTTGGCGACAGCATTGATCTAATATTAGATAAATGCGGTAAAAACCCTTTTCTAGCTGAACTCCAGTGGCTTTTACGCCCGAAATCAAAAAAGACTCGCTTTAAAATACCTGATTTACGGGGTTGATTAGCTTCAATTGCCTGTTTAATGGCAGCTTCATCTAAAACCTCATTGGTAATATTTACCTTTTGTGTAGCACTATCAGAACTATTTTTATCTGAAGACATACTTTTACCTACGGACTTTTATTATGTAGAATACGTTATTATATTAAAGGATTTTCAACGTGTCTAAAACCCTTTTTAACTTCGCAACGGTTATTTTAATTTCCACCCTTTTAAGTGCCTGTAATAACTCTAATACTCCAAATGAACAAGATCCATTAAAAGGTCAAGAAAAGAAGTTTTTAGACGAATCCGCAACGAGTGAATCAAAAGAACTTGTGTTTTATGACTTGGTAGATCCTAAGAAAAAAGACCAACCTATAAAGGCTGAAGAAGCAAGTGCTTCCGAGCCTGAAGCCCAAGAACAACAACCTGAAAAGGCCTTATCTCCTGAGATTCTTGAAGCGATTCGTGAAAATACAGAACGACAAGAAAAAAAGGAAAATGCACTCAGAACAATAGCTGAAGCTAAGCGTATTGAAGAATTATTAGTAGGTAAAGATCGCAGTAGTGATGATGGTTATACCTATAACAGTGATGAATAATTGATATATCAATGGTTTTAACCAATACAAACTTATTATTTTAAGTTAAAATGATTTTAAATTTTTTGGTATATACGGTTATGTTTAACAGTGCTTTTAAGAAACATAAAATAAAAATATGTTTTGGCTTGCCAATCATAATTGTGGTTTCGATCTTAATATTCAAAATCTACTCCTACCCCTTTAAGCCAAGACTCTTAAGCCCCGATTGGATTGAAAGTCGCTACAATGGTTGGGAAGTTGAACATCATGACTTATGGATTGCTACAATTGTGGATGTTGTTGGTCCAAAAACAGTAAAAATTAGAAATCAAAATGGAGAAGAAAAAATTATGGATCTTCTCTATATAAATGCTTTGCAATCTTCGGAAAAAATGAAAAACCTCTATATCAATAGCTTGTCCGGTTATGTTGGCCAACAGCTATTTGTAAAAGGAGATCCAGACAAAGCGCGGTTTAATGGCGTCTTGATCGATGGTAACGGTGAAAATATCAATCTAAACCTAACTTATGTACCAGGTGCGGTATTGGATATGTCATCAACTGCATACATTCATGACCGAGAAAAGCAATTAGTTCCTTATTTCGCGAATATCAATTCAGAAAATAGAACGTTTTAAGTTATAAATTAAGGGATATTAGAAAGGCCAAGCTATGCCAGCACCATTATGTTTCCTCACACTGGAATTTACCGCCAAAGTCAAGAATCCAGTTGATGTGCCTGACATTATTAAGTCGTCTATTTTGACGCGTATTAAAAAGTGCCGCACATCATCAATAGAACAGGCTCAGTATCTTTATAATGCTGAAGAGAGCTACTGGAAGCCAAAAAAACAAGTCACTGAAGAAGCAACTCAATATCATGGCATCACCAATGAAGATTTATTAACGCAAGACTCAATCAATGGTCTAAAGATTAAAAACTATGTTGTGTATTGGGCAAACGTTTATACATTTAGAATTTTGCAAAAAAGCAAAGTGAAGTTTTTTAATCACCGCTTTATCTTTTTAAACAACTTAATCAACGTGATTGGTGAAGATGGTTCCCTACCCATGACAGAATGGGCACGTTTAGCCAGTGCAGCTTCGGGAAATAATGAATTTCCAGAAGAGATACTGACTAACACTAACAATAAGGTCATCTGTTTGACCGTTATATTTGATTATATTTCTGAAAAATTAACATCACTTTATGGTTTGGATCTAAATAAGCATTACGATCTGGTTGCTGCAGTACAATACAACAGTGCTATCAAAGCTAAGAGTCAAAAATCATTAAAGGTTCATAAGCTTATGCGTGATGATTTTAATGAGTTTAAATTGCTTTTAGACAAAGGCATGGAGATTAAGAGAATTAAAAAGGAATATTTTATAAATAATAACTACCTCCCTTAAACCTAAAAGCCACTTTCTTAAAAGTGGCTTTTTTACGTTAAACATAAAATAAACTATCACTAAAACCCTTTTTTAAAATATAATACTTTTAATTTCTATTTTAACTGGTGATACATTGTGAGTTTAATTAAGAAGCAAAAAGACATTCTATCTCACGACCCTCTTGTTTCAATTTTTAGTAACAATGACCTTTTAACAATCTCAGTTGATACGGATTCTGAAGATTTGAATCGTCAACCTAAAAATATAAAAATCCCGAATGCCGATCTTAAAGAGTTAACAATACAAATCAGTGGTTTTGATACTTTAGAAAACAATGATGTTGGTCGTTATTTCACTTGTTCTGGTACCGTAGAGCTCGTTAATACACTAGGTAATGGTGAAGAAAAACGTTTTGTATTAGCAGAGCCAAAAATCAAAGTAAACGTGGCTAAAAAAGGTCATTTACCGCAAACAGAACAAATTAAACAATTGGTTCGTAATGCGTGGATGGATGCATTTAGCTATGGTTGCCAAAACATTAACCAACCTTACCACTATGAAGATGAAACTTGGTTTGAACGCTTCAAAGGTAGCATTATTGGTAAATTTGTACTGATCGTACTTGCCACTTTCTTTGCTGCTTTCATTGGTTTGGCTATTTTTGGTTATGCTGCTGGTAAAAAACAACAGGACCCAACATTAGAAATTGCGAATCAAATTGCTCAAGATCCTGAAGCATTAAAGCAATTGCTGAATCAATATGATCAACAAAATAACCAATCTGGTGCACCTACTCCACAAGCATCACCAGAACAAGCAGCTGAGCAAGAAAGACAGCAAGAAATTAGCTCATTCGGTTTAGATGCTGGATCTAGCGAATAACGCTGATTAAGCAATAAAAAAGCACCTTAGTCATAAATACTTTGGTGCTTTTTTTATGCCTAAATTTATTATGCAAATTTAAAAAGAATCCAAATGATGACGAGATGTACTGGATAGAACCAGTACGCCCACTTCCCCACTGGCGGTAATTCAAAAGGTATATTCATGTGCTGTCCTTTCAGTAGGAATTGTGCACCAATACACGTTGCAATGGCGCTACTGACAGCAAATGAGAATGCCAAAGAATATGTAGTCATATCCGTATAGTAGCCACCAATCAACCAGTTGAAAATGTTGGCCAATGAAGTGAGCAAGACGCTGATCATTAAAAAGTATTTCTTAGAATGAACGTTGGTTGTTTTAAAGAATAAATACAGGAATACAATTAATAAAACGCCCCACACGCTATACATAATAAAATTAGATAGCAATGTGATCACGACTAACAGAGAGACAAACTGCAGCGTTGCATATTTATGTTTAGATTCCCCTAATACAACAAGCAAAAATCCTAAAAGCAACGTAGGCATGACGTTCAGAGTTGTAAATGGCTCTTGGTTGAATAGTTGATACGGTACTTCTGATAGCACACAAAACAACGCCAAATTTTTAAAATAGTTTTTTAATGTATGGGTTTTCTTTTTAGAAATAGCTTGGTTCAAATTGAATGCAAGCATGATACAAAAAATAGGAAAAGCCCAACGGCCAATCGTCCTCAACAACAGATTATATTGAGGAAATAATATTGATGCGTGGTCAATAACCATGGTCACAATCGCAATCCACTTCAATAGATCCAAGGCTCTATTGCGATCTCGCACGGCGCTTTGGCTAATTACAGCTTCTTGTAGATGAACCATGTGTTATTTTTCGCTAAAGGGTTTGTATAAGCATCACTACGCTGTTTTCGGGTGTTGTTACGATTATCTAAGATCTCAATGCTATTCCAACCTTCGGGATAACCGAGCACCAGGCCAGAGTTATAAAATCTCGTGCGATGACGCTCTTCATCGCCGGCATAAAACAAGTACGCACGAATATCGTTATACGGTCGATGCCCGACCAATACGTTATCTTCATCACGATCAAAGTACTCATAAATTAAATCCGTATATTCACGATTGAAGTATCCGCACTTCTCAAACAGATCTGCACTTGAACGAAAAGTAATAGATTCCTTGGCCAGTGTTTTATTTAAAATCATGCGAGTGACATTACGAGCAAACACGGGCAAATTAAAATGCACAGGCAAATGAATTTCATTTATTTCGGACAAATCAATAGGATCACCAAAAGGATTAGAAAGTTCTAATGCTTTTTGATAAAAGTCCATCCATTGTGCAAGATATTCATCAACAAACTTTTTCTCACCATAATAAATTGGTAATCCATCAACCGTTAAAAGGTTTTGTGGAGGAAAAATATTGTTTCTTAAATCTAAGATGCTTTGTTTTAATTTTGCGATTTCGATTGGATCACTAATCATAACAACTCACTCGAATTAGAGTATTAAAATAATTATATAGGGTTTTAATTAATTGGATATAAGTTTTTAGCTCAGTAAATAAGCATTTTTGTTGTGTGGCGAATTAGAATTGATAAAAAATTTAAAAGAATATTTATTCTAGGAATTATTGATACAATGTATCTAATTTCTTACGAATTAGTATATACAATTGGGATTACTATGCTTACCCCTGATCGAATAGACAAACAAGTTAATTTGGCTGGAATTGACCAGTCGTGGACCAATTTATTAAATCACTTGGACATTGATAGTCATCCTGAATACAACATCGATAAAACTCAGCCATGGTACTTGGCTAATTTTGTAGATTACCTACGCCTACTCAACTTTAAGTTTGATGAATTAAATCTAAGAGAGATTCGTGCAGTAGATTATGACTTGGTAGATTGGTCATTTCTTAAATCTAATCGCCTAAATGGTGCTGAGGTGTTTAAGGACCTAACCATTTATCTGCAGAAACCCAATTTTGTTACGCAATATCCTAAATGTGTACCCATCAATGCTGATGTTCGCGATCGTAAGCTTGCAGAGGTCATTTATGATTACTACAGACGCTTCTTACCGTTTTTCTATTCATTCATTAAATTAATCAGATCAACGCAGCGCTTATCTCTAGAACGTAAATTACCCGTGATTGATAACTTTATGTCTAATTTTGGAGATCTTAGTACTGGTGAGTTTTATTCAAATATTCCATTTGATGATGCAGAGCTCAAAAGGATTTTGAAAAATGGCTTTGAAAAATATAGAGAGCATAAATCAGAACAGCGGTATAGCCGTGCCATCGCAGAGCTAACACCGATGTTTAAAGCTTTGTCTGAATACTTAAAGATTGTGTCTACGGTTAACTACGTGGATCTAGACCTTATTCACTTCTTACACAATGCATTTTTGGGTAAAAACTTTAATGTTTATTCAGATCTATTCGCTTTGGATAAAGAACCTAATTTGTTGGTCAATTTAAGTTGGACATACACAAAAGCATTTCAATATTCATAAATAGCACCATGGTAGTTTATGTGCATCGGCTATATCAAAAGGAAGAAGAATATAGCGATCTTTTAACGAAAGGGCCTGGTCATACCGAAGTTTTGTAGCAGAATCTCTAAAACAAGCTAGGTAAAGTTCAGTCATAAAGTTTCTCTTAAGCTACCTTCTTATTCAGTATGTGTTCGGCTAAGCGCTTGATACCGCCACCGTCCGTAATTAAATGTTCAAATAATTCGCCATTCGGGTTTTTAACTCCTTCCAACTGGCCTTTTTTGATGCCTAAGACATCAGAAATAATTGGATCTGAACCCGAATCAGCCAACAAGTAATATGCCGAGATCTGTTTGATTTGACCGTCACGGTCTAAGCGACCAATACATTGATCATGAACACCAGGCGACCAATCCAACTCACCAAACACAAATGTTTTGCATTTTGAGTGGTACTGCAAGCCATCAAGCCCGGCAGATGAACGTAATGAACTAATGAAGACTTTACTTTCATCATTCAAGAATGCTTGTTTAGATCGTTCCTTAGCTGCAGGTCCTTCCGTACCTGTATACATAACAGGATTGAATTCAGCCAAGCGTTCTAGCCAAATGTTGTACACATCTCGATGCCAACCATAAAGCATGACTGATTCACCAGACTCAACAAGCATACGCACGAACTCAGCGACATACGGCGCTTTGGCGATACCTGTTGCTTGGCGCATCATAATATTGAATTCTTCTGTCGCACGAAGCTTTTGCCCTTGGAATTCTTGAGTAGAGCTTAAAATTACTTTTGCCAGTTCCATTGCCTTGCCCTTAATTTGATCCAGTACTTTAGGATCGCTTTCGACATATTGAGGGATGATTTGTACTGGCGGTAACTCTCGATTTACATCTGCTCGAGTACGGCGCAACATTAGACCTTCATCACGTAAAAACATCCCGAACGCTTTAGGATCATTAATACGTTTTTCGTGTGAACACCACTCACGAGCGAATTCGGTAGCGGTACCTAAGCTATCTGGACGCAATATTTCAATGATGTTGTAGAATTCATCACCGTAGTTATAAATCGGTGTAGCTGATAGACCGAGGCGTAATTCAGCTTGGTCACTAATGAGTTTAGCAGCGGAATACTTTTGCGATGTATAGCCAGTCCGTAACTCTTGGATCTCGTCAAACACTACGTACTTAATCTTTCCGGCAAGATATTCAGCCCAACCGTTCAACTTTGAATAACTGGTGATAATGACATCGGGTGCTGCTTCACCCTCTTTGTGCAATGGATAAGGCGATGCTTTCTTTAGGATGTGACATTTTAGGTGCGGAGCAAAGCGTTCAATTTCATTCTTAATTTGCATTGGAAGATGTGTCATTGTCACAAAAAGCGCCGGGAGCGATTCAGGTAGAATCATCGGACATATTCCACTCGCTGTTTTGCCAAGGCCCAAATCATCCCCCAAGAGCAAACCTTTAACATTAAGTAGTAGATCTGCAGCTGCTCTTTGATACTCATATGGAGGCACGGCAAGATCAAATGTTTTGATCGGACGTTTATAGTCCATCACATCCAAAATATCTTCTTTTAGCGACACATAAGCCTTAGATTGCGCTTTCATGTATTTAAGATCATCAACATGCATTGGATAACGTTCAATAAACCAAAGTAGGTCGTGACAATTAGACGGCGTATCGCTTAACTCAATAAATTTTGATGCATGTTGGCTGACTTGTGGGAATACACGCTTAAGTCGTGTTTTAACATGTGGTTCACATTCAATGTGCCAGTTTTTTTCTTGACGAGAAATGGTGCCGTAAGATTTAGACATTAGAAGACCCCCACTAAAATACGATGGCGGTAAATAAATTTATTGTTCAGTTGGATTGGAATGTTATTCACCCAATACGGTGTACCAACCACATAGAGCGCTTTTATGCTGTCATGGCTTAAATAGCGATTGATCTGACGCAATAATGCGTTACGTGCACCATCTATTTTTAATTCAACACCCACCTTGCCGACATCAAGCTCAACAGTAAAATCAATGATGTCTTTATTTGATAGACGAACCTCACGTTCATACGGAATCTCATTGGCAATAAACATTTGCTCAATCGCGAGTTGTAAGTCTTTTTCGTTATAAAAACGGTATTTGTGTGAAGAAAACAGAATTCCAAGCTCTTCAATCGTTTTCATTCTGCATCCCCTTGGTCAGCTTTAGCAGCCTTTTTGTTTTTCTTCACCTGGCTTTTATCAATGGATTTTGATGGTACCAGTTCAACTTCACATTCAGTACACGATAATCTAAAAGTAGGACTACACGTTGCACCACGGCCACACTCAGGACACGCAAAAGATGCCCTAGTCTGTTTCTTAGGCTCAGGCTCAGGCTCTTCAAAATTGGCTAAACCAAGCTCTTGATAGAGTGTTCCACCGATCATAGTTTCTTTGAGTACAATAAGCTCGTTATCATCGCCGTTTGGTTGTTCACCCTTATAAAGTTTAACAACCTTAGGTTCTGGTATTGGTTTGTCGTCATCATCTAACGGATCTTCATCAAAAGCCGTTGGATAATAACCGCCAAGGTTTGCACCGGTATTTGATATGTCGATTAGTCCGATCGCTACATCAAAGGGATTCATTGTAGTGGGAGTCGGTTCCTCTTCTTCATCACTTGTTGGGATGGCATATCCAGTGAGGGAATCTGGTGCTTTTGCCGGTTCGGCAACTGGCTTCTCTTTTTTAGGTGATTTCAAAGCTGAATTGATTTCATTGCCAAGTAAGGCAATATGAAATAGCTTTGGAGAAGCAGTCGGAATGGACTCCAACAACTGCACTTGCTCTTGAATCATTTCAAGACTTGAAATCGTTTTGGGTGCGTACTTGTCATACCATTTGATGATACGCCCTTCATCGACAAGCTCATTGCACACTTGAATAAACAAGCCATCAGGTGCAACGATTTCGGTCATCTTCTCGCCTGTCGTGCGACCTTCTTTTGTGCCGTCATCAGTCATAATCAAACCGATCTCAAGCATAAATGCCGCAAACTCAGCATTGTGATATGAGCGTTTAGATGGCTCACCAAAAATGCTTTGTTTCATATGACACATCTCATGTGCATAGCATTTAAAAATGTTAAGCAATGGTTGGGTGCCAAAGTAATCAGGGTTAAGGGCCAGTTCGTGCGTATACGCCGTATCATCTTCTGTCGAAGCAAATCTATTCTCAGACCAATAACCGGTATTTTTGTTGATACGTTGAAGCGTAATCAAACAATCTGGTAATTCATTTTTGAATAGCCTTTCATTGAAACGGTCATACACCAACTGCAGTTCTTCATAAAACTGCAACGTAGTTCTATTCTTTATGTTCATTTTTCAGTCGTCCAAACAGGATCAAACTAGGTGTGGATTGTACAAAACAACGTTTAAAGTTTACGCACAGCTTAAAATACAGTCAATAGTTTAAAATAATCAGCAAAGCATATATTTTTTTAAAAAAAAATTACAACACAAAAAATAAGTATCATTAAAGTGTAGGTTTAATAAATTGTGGTTGGTTTTCATAATATGAGTGTTACGCTTTACTTCCACACAAAACTGGTGTTCCTATATCAATTTTGAGGGTTTTAAGTATATTATAAGCCACTTTTGTTAAATGCACATAGAAGTTACTTTTAGCGTTTATAAATGCTGAATAATACCCTTATTGTCAATAAGGCGCTATTTAAAGGCAATGGTTCTTAATAATGCTGTTTATAGAAAACTGGATATCGAAATGAGTCTGAATAACATAAAACTAACAGCCAATTGTTTTGCCCTTACACATCCTGAAAATGAAAAGAACTTGTTCAAGTACATTTTTAGAGAAATGTTTAAACGAAATAAGGTCGAGACATTCTGTTCCGCAAAAGTCATATTTTTTACAGATGGCAAGCACATCTATTTAAGAACGTGCGTATCGGACGTCAAAATCCCAATGGCCAAAGAATACATTGAAATTTCGCACGGTCAGCAAATCACTGGAAAAATCATGGTTCCTCTTAACCGTGAATGTAGCTTTAACCGCCAAGAAATTGAAGAATACATTTCGGTCCACGGCGAAAAACCCAAAGGCAATTCAGGTAAGAAGCGTAAAAATCTAACTGGAGATGAAGCAGCCGAATTCACCAAAAACGCTCTTAGTAGCAAAGGTCTATTGGATGTCACTATAATTGAGCAACAATGTGGACCACAGCTCAGCATTTTGAATATTCCAGTCCAGACCATAGATATTTCATTTAGTGCGACTGTTGGTGATTTAGAGCTATTTAAAACAGCATGGCTCAATGGTATTGGTCGTGATAAAACCTACGGCTTTGGAATGATCCGCTTAGATGGTACTTTGTTTACACCGCCTTGTAATAATAGTGCTCACGCCTAATCGAAAGGACTTTTAAAGTCCTTTTTTAAACGAAATTTTTTCAGATATTGATCTGATATAGATCCTGGTTGCTCAACATGAGAAATAAAGATTTAGATCCAAAGATAGGAATACCACTTAAAGTCATCACAGCGCGATTAGAACATGTGAAGTTTAACCTCAATGGCTTAATGAAATGTGTAGAAGCTTATGCGATCGCACGACAAAACAGTAAAGATCCGCACGAATGCCTAATCAGTGGTGATGAATGGACATATGCTGCACTAGATTGTCGAGATCCTATCTGGCGTGAACGAATGAAACGCACCAGTACCATTATGGGTGTTCAAGCCACTGGCCAAGAAATTCCACTCTCATTTATCAATCAGCTACCTTGCAACATTGGTGAAATCATTACTCTTGGCTCATGGAGCCTAACCAAAAATATTTATCGGTTTGAAGATCAAGTCATTCAAATGCTTGTAAAGACCGAGTACAACCGCAGTATCCCCGGTTTCCTATTAAACCTACCTGATATTGCGATCTACGTTCAAACCGACAATGCCAATCTCTACGTGCAAAATGAACAAGTGGTCGGTGTTATTTTTGCGAAAAACACGTTGAACGATCGCAAGGTGCTATTTACCACGGTATATACCGATACTGGCTTAGCAAAAACCATTACCATGCACTTCCCTGATGATGATGATTTTGAATCAACTGTTGAGGACTGCATGACCGATTTCATTGATACGTTTTTTGATGAAAAGAACTTGCCAGATGAACAAGAAATTAACACGTTCATGGAACTGCAGAAGAAGCTAATCAATTTGATTCTATGGTTCAGCCAAAAAGAACCAGATCTCAGACCATTAACACCAGAAACAACACAAGCCAGGCCTAAATTAGAGCTGATTAAGCGTGAATTGCGTTTATTTGAGGCCAATAAGTACAAGCCGACTATTGTTGGTACCGAAACAAATAAAAAGATCAATGAAGCGATCCTAAAGCGCGATGAAGATCTAAAGTCTGGCAACTACAAAGGTACCAAAAAACCACATCCACGGGTTCCTCACTGGAACTTTTACTGGTTGGGCAAACGTGGTACCAAAGAAAAATGGGTTAACCATTGGATACCATTTCAGATTGTTGGCGGTGTGCCTAAAGAAAAAGGGCTCTAAGGAATAAGTTATTAATTACGCAATGGTTGGGTAGTCTAAAAAATATTGGATTCCAACACTGATTCCGTAAAGCCAGTAAAAGCCCCATGAAATAAGAAAGAGCCCTATGTTGGCTCTTATTTTGTTTTTGTAAATCTCAATTTTAACGCAGCGTGATTTTCACTTTACCAACACACTTTTTGTTTAGTGGGCGATTATTACTATCTACCCGTCTCATATAGCCACATTGACTACAAGCAAAAGTATCATTACCTGAATCATTCGTAAATTTAAGCCAAATGTGACCATTGCCATCGTCTATATCTGTTTTAACGTATTTATCTAGATTCATGCTTAAACCTCTTAATAAGCTCACTCGATAATAACAATAGTTTTGCTTAGATAGTATTTTTCCAAAAGGAATTATTAACAGATTTTATATGTTTTTTAAGAAAAGTTTTTGAGCGCTTTTATTTATTAAAATTGAATTATTAAGCAAGGAGTTATAAAGCATGGCTAAATCAATAGACCAGTTATGGAGTGAATTACAGCAGATTCAATTTGATGAATCTAATTCCTTACCATGCGAATTCCATATCTGGAATAAAGGTACATATCGCTATCAGATCCTAGATTGGTTTGAAGCAAATTCTGAAAATGGCGTATTAAGCTTGCAAGGCAAAACCCATAAAACATTATGGGAAGAGTTTGGCAACACCCCGATAAACAATGATGATGAAATCGAAGAAGACTTTCATCTATGGGGCAAAGGTACAGACCGCTTCATTATCTGGCACTGGTTTGATGATCAATTAGAACACGGTGTAATTAGCTTAATTGAGAAAGGAGTTGCGTAATGGGATTATTTAGTTGCCCTCACTGTAATAGTGATATTGATACTAACGATAAAAAGTCTGGCCATCAGGTGAATGATGTAATTCAAGAAACCTTTTGTTCTGTTGACTGCAGTATTGAATATCTGGTGCATAACTCACAAATGATTGCAGTAGATCAATACGGAAGTTTGCCATTAAGCAATGAAAACCTGAATGAATTCATTGAAGCATTTTCTAATGAGGGTGTTGAAGAAGATGTGTTAGAACACATCAAAGCTGAACTTTGTTAAGTAGTCGCGCACGTGCTCTAAACAACACTGACAATTGCATTTAAAAAAAGGGCTTAAATCATTTAAGCCCTTTTAATATTTATACGATAAGAAAACTTTCTAATGTTTTTCCAGATTCAATCTCACGATTTAACCAGGATGGACGTTTACCACGACCGGCCCACACTTCTTTGTGGTTATTCGGGTTGCGATATTTAGGATCTGCTTTAACCACTGGCTTTTTATTTAATTTACGATTTTCGCCGTGCTCATTTAATTCAAGAATAGTTAAGCCTAATTCTTTTGCGATCTCAAACATTTTGAGATAACCGTCATCAAGTTTCTTATTCTCTACTACAACAATTTGGTTTTGTGCCTTTTTAATTAGGTCTTCTAACTGGTCTTTACTTAGGTTTTCAACTTCCATAACTAATCTCGAAAATTTGGATATATCAAATATACACCAGTGCGTTTTGTTTACAACCGCATACGGTACTTTTAATTGATTAAAATATTCGACTTATTCCATGGCTATTCTAATTTTTAAGCATAAGTTATTCCCACTTTAAATACATTAATCTAAAAATACATTCAACCTGTTAGGTAAATTAATATGCACAAGTATCTCATGATGAATCTTGCGATTAACGAAACATCAGCACTACCAATTGGTATCCGTATTTGTGATTTTAATATCGGCTTATATGCCTCTAAAAAAATTTCAGAAGTGCCAGCTTTAATGGCATTGGTTAATTACACCCTGTTTAAGTATTCAAGCTATGAGAGTGAAGAACTTGAAGACATTGAAACCTTATTAGAAGAACATGATTTTAAAACTCGCTATGACTCTTGGGAAATCAGCGGTGATTCTTTTTACGTTTTAGGTTTTAAAGAAATTACAAAAGACGAGTTTGAATTATTGCAAAAACTTGACCTGTTGACCGTGGTAGACGAATACAACTACCACCATAAACTTTTGTCGAATCATGGTGAGCATAAGTATGACGAATATTTCAAAAACTTTAACGAGTCTAAAGAGCAAGAAATCTTGAAGCAGTTTAAAGACATTGCATTCAACCTAAAAAGTGATGCCCCTTTAAACTCGACATTTGCTCAAGACGTTATAGAGTTGCTGACTACCTACAAGTTTGGTACAGCTTTAGAACCTATCGACAGCACTCACAGCGATACAAGAAATCGTTTCTACTTTAGCCACACGCTTGAGGGTAACTTTGCATCTAGAGCAATTCAGGTCATTATTTCAAATTACAAAGAAACTGGCGTCAAAAACCCTTATTCAGTGATTGAGCCTTTAAATCTTGAAATTATGCTTGAAGATGAACAATGTTTTGATGATGAATATGCAAATCTCGTTGTTGAATGTGAGTATGTGTTTAATCTTATTAAGACCGACTTATACACCAACACTTTTGAATAAACTAAGCCTTTAAGAGAGAAATCTCTTAAAGTTGCGCTTAAAAACGTAAACGATGTTTTTTTAATTGATTAAAAAAGGTTTTGAATTTTTAGCGCTGCAATGGCGCTCGTCATTATTAATTCTTTCTGGATGCTTAAATAAGTATTTTTTAAAAAAACTTTATCCGTTCATATTCTTAATATAATGAAACCAAATCAAGCAAATAGCTTAAAACTTGGAGAAAGCTCATGAATTTAAACCCTAATTTTTGCCCGATCGATTTTAACGAAGTTTACGGCAGTACTGACAATTTACCTTTGTTCTTGGTTAAAGCGTCACGCCAGGATTCTAACGATGACGAGCATAGTGAGTATTTCTTCATTCGCGCACCTCATGAGCACCGTTTAGCTTTCTTCCTTGCTCACATGTTCAAATCACATGTAGATAATGCCCTTTTGACCTTGGAAAACTTGGCTGAAGAAAATTATCAAAATATCCCTGAATTGGAAGAGTTGATGTCTTCATATGGTGTGATTGATGGCGTTGGCGTGGATACACTTTTTGATTTCCGCGCTAAGGAACTCACACTTGATAAAGCGCTGGAGCTAGTCGAATTCATTGAAATTAACCCACTCAATACTGATATTGTGGGCTCACTATTCTTGGAGGCACTTTAATGAATAGTAGCTTTATCTTAATTAATGAAGCTATGGCGCCTATTCGTAAGAATACGGCGCTTTTGGAAACCCTGTTATCTATGATCAGTACTGCAGATCAAGACCACGGCGACCAAAGCCCAAGCTTCCACATTAATATCCATGCTGGCATTGAATTGCCTAATCATGAAATTGCATATACCACTTTAAAAGGTTTTGCAGAGCTGACCGAAGATCATAATCTTTGTATCTATATGAATCCTGAGCTGTCAGAAAATGGCTTTATGTTGCTATCCACTCAAAACGTGGTACCTGATTGCTATGACAATTCTATCTTTGTAGATCTGTCGAATCAGTTATGCAGTTTCTTCAATCAAGAAGTACAGCAGTTAAACGATCAAGCGCAAAAGGCGTTAAAGCTGTTGTTACAGCATAAAATCAATGGAACAGCGATTCGCACGTTCAACCCTGAACAATTGCAGATCTTACAGAAAATCGCTGCATTAGATAGCTTCATGCTCGATGACCAGCGCGATTGGTTTTACTTTTCCGAAGTGGCCATTGATAACGCCTATAAAGACATGAAAAAAGGTTTAGAACTGTTGGTTCTCAACGAAGATATTAAGGATGCACTTAAACAGCTACTTGATGCAAACAACATGGAGTTTTGTGATTTACCAATACTCGTGGTTTTGTATCCCCTACTGGTTAAGTCTGAAGAAAATAACGAACTGGTACAGGCTTGCTTAAGTCATCTCATTGGCAACAACTTAATCAATGAGCCGTTTATTGCTGGTGTACAACTTGAAGCTGGTGCATTTAATAGTGAAATGAACACCTATACTTTATTGCCACACATGAAAGCAGTAAAAGAATTGCTGATAGATATTGAAGCAGATCTCACAAAAGTTTAACCGTTTTACCTGAGCTAATTGCTCAAAACCTTGGAGTTGTTATGGATACTATTGTTCGCGTTAAATCAGTTGGTGTTTTAGGTCTATCATCTAAAATCACGACATTTGTAATCGACATCGAGCTTGATGGCGGTAAATTAAAAATTGAAGATCAATTGCTTCATTTTAAGAATTCTTTACGTACAAGCTATCGAGAATATGATGAAAGTTTAGCGATCGTAAACAATAAGGCTATACTTTCCAATTTAGACAATGCAGTAAAACCAAACGAATTGCATGCTTTAGTTGATGATTATATCGACTCAGTTTGGGTAACAGATGCCAATAAAAACACCACTAAACAGCGCCGTGCGTCACTTGGTTTGCACAATCCAACGATAAAAGACAAAGGTGTTTTGAAAGAAGCCCTTTTAAGTGAAGTGAAGTTAGCCTACAAAAACTATATCAATCAGAACGTAGAAGCCTGATCAGATCGGAAGTATGTTGCGACCAGCATACTTCTTTTTTTTTGAACCTTAGCCTAGAATCATCCAATATCATCGCTTCATACCAAGAGAATCATGCCATATCTCATATATTTAATGTTCCTTGCGTTTGCAAGCGCCGTAATTTTAGTGGAAGAGGCTTATGGTCTTAACATCCAATTATTTGCAATGGGGATTGTCGTCATCATTGGACAATTGGCAATTTTTTGTTTTATCAACGCAGCGATTAACATCAACAATGAAAAACAACATCGCAATGCCGTCAAAACCTTGCACTATGGCGCTTCATTTTCATTAATTGTGGTCACTACACTGGTCTATTTATATAAGTATGTGTTGCACAAACAGGAATATTTGACCATGGCGATTTACTTTTTAGGAACGTGGTTTGCCATCACCCTTTTTGACTCAGTGTTTAAGTTAGTCAAAGTTGGTATTTTTAATAGCAAGAAAGACAGTGCTGAAGTTGTGAACTCAACGCGTAAAGTGACGGTAGTTACTTTAGCGATCTGTATGATTGGGTATTACTTATTTAGCAAATATGCATTAAATATTAACGTACTAGACTAGGCATCTTGTAAACAAAACCGCACCTAATACACAAGCGCAATAACCAGCAAAAAAGAACATCCTTTTAATTATTGCGCTAATCTTTTCCGTCACAGTACCGTTATGAACAATAAAAACTATCATAAACATTAAAGCGATCGTGCAGAGGAATAAGGCAAAAACAATTAAATAAGTAAAAGCAAAGTCAAAGTTTAATACCACTGGAAAACCAATAGATACCGCCATTAAAGCTATTGTACTTGATGCATTCATATCTTAAAGCCCATCTAGCAACTAGCTTAATCGTAGCGATAAATAAGCTTTAAAGCTGAAACTTTATTATTGAGATTGGTCAATGCACATTAAAAAAATGTGCTTGGTATATACCAGAAAGCAAAGAACCAGACGCAAAACGCCTGGCTCTTTAAAATTGAAAGGTGAATAAAAAAACACAAATCACTTGAACGCATTTCTTATTCAAGGTCAGTTTAATTAGATTTCTTGCCATTGTCTATGTAATGTAAACGTGGACAGCATTAAAACAATCTATATTTTTTGAAAAAAGTTTTGAAAAGGTACAGTGAAATATAATGAATGTATGGGCTCAATGCTCACCATTTGGAGAAATTATATGAACTTTAAAATCTTATCTAAAACAAAAGTTGTTGGTCTACAAGAAGACTCTCTCACCTCTTTTCAAAATTTTATGTTTGAAAATATTGCATGGGATAGCCAAGTCCGTGCTGATTATTACCAGTCAAATAAGAATACTGTACTGCTGGAGCTACCAGTACGTTTACGCCGTGACATTCAAATCGAAAATATCAACGGCGCTTTAGATGCACTAGTTGATTTTGAGCTGATCTACAAGCAAGACCAAGGCAAGTTGGTATCTTCATTGGTCGTTGATACGCAGTACTTGTTATGTATAAATGATCAGGATATTGATCTTTGGTCAATCGACAGCGAACTCAGTTTCTTACAAGAAGCTGACCGCAATCACCTTAAGAAGCTTATGCGTCATTGTGATGATCGTTTCCACGCGTGGATGCGCGAGATTAAGTCTTACTTCAATCGGTTGACAGTACAGCCGTTGCATCTAGATATGCAGATAAAAATACGCAAGATCGTAGGCTATACAGCGGTGCTACCTAAGACTTTTCCATAAGGCTTTAGGTGCCAGTATAAAAACAAATAGACCGCAATTAAGCGGTCTATTTTTTTGCCTAAAACGGCGTTAACAGATCTATGTAATATTTAGCCCTTAAAACTATTGGCAAGTATCTGAATAGCGCTCAGCACTTCCAAAGAATGATTCACCCTGATTGTCCACGATGTCTACATACAGATCTGGTTTAACTGGAGCATTGGCGAATACAGAGCAATAAAACGGATGAATCTTTTCATTCACAAAGCGGTTTAAAGAATCAGTTTCATCAGAAGAGTATTTATCTGCAGTTTTGCTAGACATCTGAACGTTCATATTAAAGTGTTTTGAATACTTCACTTTTTTAAGTACCGCACCAGTTTCAATCTGGTACGGTGTTTTAGTGTTAAGCAAACGCTCAACTTTAAGTTTGTTTTCAGCAGTAGGAGAAAGCGCAACAGCAGATTTTAAGCTGTTTGTATTCAGGTTATTTAAAGAACCATTAGCTAAAACAGCGCACGACATAGACACTGAGATTATTGCAACTGCAGATAATTTTAGTGTTTTGAATAAGTTCATGTTTAACGCCTTTCCTGTATATACTTAAATTATATACTTAATATACGATATTTGATTTTTTTGGAATTCTAATCTTATTTGATTTTGTTAATCGGTATATACCAATAAGATTGTTTATACGCAATTTAGCAAGAATCTCCCCCTTGTTTGGGGTTACAATTATTGTAATTTACAGATTGTTGATACAGGAAACCGATATGTCTGAAGAAGTGAAATACGAAGACCGTGTACGTGCTGCATACCGTTCTGCTCAAGGCAATGTAGCTCAAGAGTTCTCCCCTCACATTGTTAAAGCATGTGAAGCATCATCAAACGCACGTATGGAGCGCTTAGCAACTGGTCAAACAACATTTGACGAGGAAGAAGCTGCATTGATGAAAAAATGGAATGCACTTAAAAACAAAGCCTAATCATCGCGAATACAACCTAATCTAGCTTACAGCGGATTACCAAACCCAATCACTCATAAGTAGAACAATATGGACGATAAACTTGAGTTTTATTTAGATGCAAAAGACATCTTATCTCAACCTACCAGTTGCCAAGCGCAAGGCGACTATAAAAAGGCACTGGAAAAAGAAATCACGGAACATCGAATAGCGAAAATGGAAATTTCGCCTTTACGTGGCAATTACGATCTCGACCACCTCTCTAAAATCCATGAAAAAATCTTTGAGCATATTTACGATTGGGCTGGAGAAGTGCGTCTGGACGACATTTCTAAACGTGCGATCGACCCGAACGGTAATTATGAAATCGGTCATTTCCTAGATAAAAACCTGATCCCTGATGAACTGAATAAGTTCTCACAGGCGGTTAAAGAAAAAGACCACCTGAAAGGTTTGGACAAAGACCAGTTTGTGCAAGAGTTCACTCAGCTTTATGCCAAGTTAAATGAAGCTCACCCTTTTGAAGAGGGTAACGGTCGCGCTGCTAAACTGATGATGAACCAGCTGGCGAATGATGCTGGTTACACCATGGTATATAGCAAGGTCGCCGTATCAGATTGGAACTATGCGTTTAAACGTTCACTGACAGATCAAGAGCTTTATGTCGGTGAAAACTATGAAAACCTAGAACCGATGGAACAAGACCTCTCTTACCTTTTAAAAGTCATGGACAATATCATTGAACCATACGATCTAGTCCTGAAGCTTGAAAATACGGAAGAACAAGAGCAAGAACAGGAAAATGACCAGGATAAATCAAATGATGATGATTCACCGAGTTACGGATAATTAGATTAATCCGTATACGATGGCTTTTAATTGATTAAAAGATTCTTGAAAAAAGAATCTTTTTTTTGAGAAAAATTTCTAATGAAGTGGCTCAGATTAAAATAAAACCTTAGGAAAATATTGTCCGAAACTTGGAGATGAATAATGAATAACGCAGCACATCAATTTGCAAATAAAGTGGTCGCTCAATACCAATTTACAAACGGAAGTGATTCAAGTCTGAATCATTTAATTATCGGCAACAGCACCGCAGAAATTATCGACACCTTAATTTATATGCTTTTCTCAAGCCATGCTGAAACCTATGACGATGGCGTTGTTTGGTTTAAATCAGTGGACGCAATTAATGTTGAGAAGTCTTACATTACTTACAACAGTCGAGAAAGCTGCATTTTTGCTTATTTTGTGTTTGATAAAAATCCATTAATGCTGAAAACAACCGCATTGCATATTGATAATGTTTGTTACTTTGGATGTGAAAGTGACACCACCAATAAAACCATCGAATTTTTAGAAAAATTCAAAGTTCGTGTATCCCTTGCTAAAGAGTGCCACAAGTTCAAATTCAATACTGAGCATCATGAAACCTTGATGCATGAAACCATCAAAACCTTAAAAACTATCTATGAAGAACATAACGACATGGATGCCGAAAAGTTATCTCAACACCATGACACAACTCATTTAGTTAACACATTTCTTGCTTAACCGTACACCATACAATAAACAAAACCCGAAAAAGGATATAACAATGCTATTAGGCGCTTTAAAACAATCTCTAAGCTCAGTCATCGACATGAACCGCTACACCGCCCTTTGCTCACATGTGGAGGGTGAAAACTTGCCGTTATGCGCTCAATTTCGTGTACTTAAATATATCTTTGGTGAGCATGGTCTAAGCGCACTTAAAAATTACAAAGAAGTTGAACACATTGACGAAGCTTTTTTGAAAAAACACTTCCTACGCATGATGAACTATGACTTTGAAGCAGTCATATACCTTGCTATGGTCGGCATGCGCGAACTTATCTTAGAAGCTGATGCTTTTGACCATGACGGCGAACAAAACGCCCAAAATGAGCTTAAACAAGCATTCCAATACGTTTCAGAAAATGACGTTCGTAATTTTGCTTATGTCACTCACATGGGCTATTCAGAAAAGTATTTCAACTGGAATATCATTCGCCACCAGTCTAAAGATGAAGCGGATAATCCCCTCACCTTTTGGTTATTTAAGAATGCAATGTATTCACTATTTTTCAACTTAGCCAATCGGAAATAATGCCCCAACTCATTAAGAGTATTTAAGTCCGAACTTAAGTACTCTTTTTTTTGCATTAGAAAAATAGACCGGTATATACGCCGTCTAAGCATGGCTTAAAACGTATACGATGATTTTAATTGATTAAAAATATTTCAAATATCCATTACGTGTTTTAGGTCGGTTAATTAATTCCAATAAAGTTATTCATTAGTATTTTTTAAATAAAATGGTTCTATCGAAAGCAATTGCTTAAAACTTGGAGTCCTGTAATGAATCAACTTGATAAGCTAAATCATTTAAAAAATATCATCAAGCAAGTACCACATGAGCGTTTTGATCTGGATTTATGGCGCACGATCCCTGGTACCGACAATATGACTTTTGCTCAACTTATAAATAGTGATGCTAATTGTTGCGTCATAGGTTGGGCGACAGCTGATGAAACATTTAAAAGACTTAACTTCATGATGTTAGACGGCGTTCCCCTTTATGCACCATTCCGTGCGAATACTGGTGAGCCATTCACTTATGAAGAACTCAAAACAAATGTTGTTTATCGCGGTTCTGAAGCAGTACGTGAGTTTTTTGGACTCAATTATGAAGATGTCGATCATATTATTTTTGACAGCAACTACGCTTTTGAAGACCGAATCAAAGACGAGATTATTCATCATATCAACCAAGTTATTAATTGCGTGAACATCCGTCCACAAGACCTTGACCACTTGTTATCTAGCTCAATTGTTGCACTGGATAAAGAAGTCCGTGAGTTCACTTTAAATGATGATGAAGTCCGTGAAATATCTGTTGTGGTTGATTGCTTCAATAAGTTTTTCCCCGATGGTGCTTATCTTGAGTTTGTTGCTACGGTCAACGTACCAGGTGATTGTGATCCACTGGAATACATCGCCAGCAATTACAACATTAAAGAGCCATTAGCTTTCGTTCCTAAGCCGAATGAAGCATTAGAAGAATATCTGGAAACATACCCGATCGAACATCTCATGCATAACTGGCAAGAGGATTTCATTTCGCCGTATGACGAAATCATTAATCAACGTTTAACGCATATCGCATTGCAAAATTTAAATAGCGCAAAAGTAGTTCAATAAGGAAACCTACCCATGACAATTGAAAATCCGCAACTCGTCAGTGCCATCAACGAACTTGGCTTTTACTTGCCACAGCAAGTACAACAGATACCGAACACCACAGAAGCCGGTTTTCGTGTGTATGTGATCGATACAGCAAAACATACCAACATCGAGGCACTAATTAGTGCTATTGAGAATGTCAGTATCACTTCACAGCCCTTTTCTTTTCAAGATGATTACGACATGGGCGTGTTTTTTGAGGGATTTAGTTTCTTCTTGCCTATGCTCATTTGTCGGCAAGCACTTTATTGCTTAGGGTGAAACTTTATTGTTCAACCACATCATTACACAAGACAGTGATGCACCTTTACCTCTGTTCTTAATTCAACTGGATTTGTAATTCCAACAGCGGTACGTGCGCCAATATGTACCGCTACCCCTTTTGGCACACCGCCTAAAACTTGGAGCAGATATGAACAAAGCAACGACCGTTGAGCGTTTAGAAAAGCTGATTGAGCTAGTGATCGAGGTCATTCCTGATGAAAGCTTTGATTTCGACATTTGGCGTGATTATGACGCAAGCCATACAGAACAACACACCGATTTCTTTTCAGGTTTCACCACAGAAGAATTGTTAGATAAAAATATTGTAGGATGCCTGATTGGTTGGGCTACGTCTGTCGAGTATTTCCAAAATCTAGGTTTCAATTTTCATGGTTCTGTTGGGCCAATCTTCATGTATGAAAAAATACTCAGCAATGAAGAGCTAAAAGATGCGCCTGTTGTCACTGTACCAGTCGTTTACCAGTGGAAAGCAGTACGTGAGTTTTTTGGCATCACTCAGGAAGATGCTTTGGTGATGTTTAGCTATGACAATTACGACCAGGCCAAAATTGATAAGGACACAATGATTCGATTTATTGAACGCATCATCCAAAAATATAAGTAACCACCGAAACGGCGCAATGCCGTTTTGCTAGACGTTATAACCGCTTACGATGATTTTAATTGGTTAAAATATTTTCAATATTTTTAAATTTTGAGAAAAGTTTTTCCCCTGGTACACCCCTCTATACTTAATCCATAGCAAGCAAGGCACAAAGCCTTAAATCTGGAGTAAGTCGAGTGAATACAGCGCATAAGTACGATGATCAAGTCATCATCCCAACAATAGCCGGGCAACTGGAGTTGCTGTCTGGTACCGATCTAAACAAAGAACTGGCTGAGCATGTTTTTCATGAAGCACCAGACATCGATCTAAGTATCTATGACATTTTTATTGTCTGCTTAAGTGGCGGTAAGGATTCGATTGCAGCGTATTTGCGCTTACTGGAGGCTGGAGTAGATAAAAGCAAAATTGAGCTTTGGCACCACAAAATTGATGAAGAAAACCAGCCGTTCATGGATTGGGTGTTCATGGAAAACTATACCAAAGCATTCGCTCAGGCATTCGACACACCATTGTACTTCAGTTGGCTCGAGGGCGGTTTCCTTGGCGAAATGCTCAAAGAAAACAGCTACTCAAAACCCCACTTCGTAGAAACACCAGAGGGCTTAATTAAGCTTGAACGCGACAACAACCGCAGTAAAACAGGCACACGCTTGAAGTTCCCACAACAAGCAGCCAGCCTCATGACGCGCTGGTGTTCTTCAGCGTTAAAGATCGATGTCGGACGCAGAGCATTGAACAACCAAGAACGCTTTGACGGCAAGAACATTTGTTTTATCACTGGTGAACGCCGTGAAGAGTCACCAAACCGCAGTAAGTACAACCAGCTAGAACCGCACCCATGCGACCGTAGAAGCGGTAAGAAAGCAAGACGCGTTGACTGGTGGAAGAACGTGCTTCACTTCACTGAAGAGCAAGTATGGGAGTTACTGGAGAAGTACAAGGTTACTCCACCAGTGCCATATCGCTTAGGTTGGGGCCGTAGCTCATGCATGACCTGTATCTTCAACAGTCCTAAAATCTGGTCAACCATCAGCACCTACTACCCTGAACGCGCTCAGCTGATCGCTGGTTATGAACAAAAGTTTGATTGTACGATCAGTCGCTCAAAGATCGATGTCGTCAGTCTGAGCAATGGCATTGAGCCATTCGACATTCAGGATATGGAAGCACTGGTACAGTCCAAAATTGAAAGTTATTACCTACCAGTGTTCACGGATAACTGGACGGTTCCACCAGGCGCATTCAACAAGGAGGGTTGTGGATCGCTGTAAATTAGGGTGCCATTTGGCACCTTTTTAGGATGAAAACCGCAAGCGATGTTTTTTAATTGATTAAAAATGGTTTGGAATAATTTTGTTTTTGAATAAGTTTTTGACACCACCTGTCAGCATAAAATGATTTTAAACCAATCAATATGAGATGATGTTTATGACAACTTTAAACGAAACAATGCAAAAGTTCTGTAAAGCTAAGGCAATGATGACCTATTTAATGTCTGATGATCCTATCATTGATGAATCTGTCAGCCGTTACGAAAATTGGGCATTGGCTTATGACCTTTTTGTGAGTATTGGGCATCTGGATCTAGAACAAGTTGAGCAGATCTGGAATGAAAAAACCCATACCAATTTTGTGCTTTGGGGTGTAGTTGGTGAATGTTCAATAGAAGAAATTGTATCGTATGTGACAGAAGAATATGACGCTCAAGCTGTCACACTGGCGCAGATTAATGAATTACAAGACGGTAAAACACTGGCAGAAATCTAAAATCAACCTAAGGAATGAGTTATTAATTAAGTATTAATAGCTCATTTTTTATTGTCTGAAACTATACAACTACCACCTTGAATCATTTTCACAAGCATCGCCATCGCCGTCACCATCCATCATGGTATCTGGGCAGTTTTTCACAAACCAATCAGCTTCTTCTTTAGATCGCATTTGAGAGCAATGCTTACGACCATCGCACTTATAGGCTACTGGCTTTTGATATATAGCATTTGTAGTTTGATTATCTTTATATAGATATTTCTTTAATTGAATGCTACCTAGATATGCCACCCCAATAGCTATGCTAATAAAAATTATCCATAGATATAGTGGCAATGATTTTTGCTTGTCATGCGTTTGTTCATGGTCGGAATAGTAAACATGGATTGCCCTATTTTTATTTTCTTTTTTAACTACCTCGAAATAGACCTCTCGACCTACTATTGGCTGTTCGCCTTTCTGAAAATCCTTAATATGGAAAAATACATCACCAAAATTACTCGTAGATATAAAACCAAAACCACGCTCATTATTATATTTTTTAATTGTTCCTGTTAGTACCACCTAAAACCCCAAATATATATTAAAAGCTATATTAATTATATTTGTTAAACCTAAATAAATACTATCTTTTTTTTAAAAAATAGTTTTAAGGTTTATGGATTTATTATAATTAAAACATCAAAAGCAATTGCTTAAAACATGGAGTAGCTATTATGAATAATTTTTTCGCTGGTGCTGAAGTCATCACTGTTTTTTCTTTACAAGACGCTTTAGAAGAGGGCGTGATTCTTTGCCTTAGCGATAAAGAAGAACATGCCAAAGATTGCAAACAGTTCTATAAGTTCCCTGTTTATATTACAAGCAACTTGTATAACAAGCACCTGACAGCTGCAAAAGCAATTTTTCCGAATGGTACGGAAGCTGATGCTGAAAAAATCAATGATTTAATGGGATATACCATCTTTGATATGTTGAACATGAGCGTTCGTGGTTCAGTTGCACTTAATGACCAAAGCGTTAAGTTTAAATATGCTCTACAAGATACACCGCATACCTTTTCTGACACCTTAATCACCAATATTGCTACGGTTGGGCCTGGTGTGAATGGTGAGCCTATCATTACTTTTATGATGCCTGAAGACCAATAAACACAACACCTAGCATTGACCAAACAATGCTAGGTTTTTTTGAGATCCGAACGTTCATTGAGAGGTATAAAAAATTCAAATGGCGACTATGAAAATTGACAACCCTGACTTATTCGGCTTTGCAAATATGCAAGAAATAGAACAACAAAGAGAAAAAAACGAATTAAAACGTATAGAAACGATGAAGCTTGTCCGTTGTGACTGGTTTATCGCCGTGACATCTACTGGAGAGCTGTTTAAGTACAGTGAAAAAGTACCAGCAAAATATAAGGCGTTTAAAGGCATTAAATTATTCAAGTGCTGGAATGAAGCTACCGCGGATCTCGTGTTAAATGCCGTAAAAGGCGCAATCAAGCGTGATCATTACGAAGTGCCAGACGTTAAAAAAAGCAAAAAGCTTGCTGTTGATAGTTGGGTAAGAAACATTGATCTAAAGTTTCTACATTTGCCAGTCGGTCAACTCACCAACCTATACAGGGAACATCAGGAGCGTTTAAGACTGAAGCGTGAAAAAGCCAGACTTAAAGAAAATGAAAACACGTATGACGTAGAACCGCACTAATCACACCCACCAGGAATAAGCACCCATAGCTTATTCCTTTCATAAGATGATGGCCGTAAACGGTGTTTTTAATTGATTAAAAATAACTTGAAACCATGAGCCTATCAGCCGTAATACTTTTACTGAAAAGTTATACAGGCCACATGCACCGATATAATGAATACATCAAAGCTCATTGCTTAAAACTTGGAGATACGACAATGCAACTACAAAAATTTAATACTGGTACTGCTAATGTGCGCCACTTGCTACAAAGCTTCACCCAAGCGTATGACGGTTTACCAAGTTGCGTCATCAATGTGATTGGCGTAGCAACCAAAGCAGATCCGCAGTTTATTTTTAACATTGAACTGGATGTCATTTTATTTCACCAACACAAGTCACAAGCCTACTGCATTGAAGTCAATGCACCGTTACAGGTTCAAGCCATCGCAGACGCTCACGAATCATTTAGATTCAGTCCTGATGATTCTCATGCATTGATTGAGGGCGAAGTCATGGATGTGGCGATAAATTTACAACGCCAAGCCATTAATGACATGATTCAATATGATTTGCTGTCAGATGCAGAACTGGAAAAGTTCAATACATGGAATAAAGGTTTCGCCAGTGCATTACTGACAGAATGTTTTGAAGATGTCGCAGATTTTAATGCGCTGCATAGCTCACATTTTATGGCGAACACTGTTTATTTAAGACTGATTGAGTACTTTAAAAACAACCTGTCATAAGAAACCATTAAACAAATAGAGGGAGATCCAATAAAGGTCTACCCTCTTTTTTTTATGCCATTAGATTTAATGACGTATACGATGTTTTTTAATTGATTAAAAAATATTGAAATTTTTCATTGCCAGTTCCATAAGTAATTTGAGAAAAGTTTTTAAGGGATATTTCACAAATATAATTAATTCATACCTAAGCAATTGCTTAAAACTTGGAGTTGAAGATATGAAAAGCGTACTTGATTTTTTTACAAACCGTTCTAAAACATTAAACATTATTGTGAATCCTGAATTAAATACAGGTCATTCCCTTGCTGATTTTTCGTATAACGAAGAATTGCATCAAGACCTTAATGTATTAACGGTTATTCCGCTTGATCATTACGGAAACTTTCTATCTTTAACCCTTGATGATTGGAGCGTTATTACTTCAAAAGTTCAATTCCCTGAGCATCTTGATTTTAATCAATTACTCAGCATTTTTTGGGAAACACAACCCATTTTAGTTGTTACTGACATCGCACGTTCAGAAGTGCATGACAGCGACTTTTTTCAACAAAGCTTGGTCAAGCAAGTCAATCTTGCATATAGCCGAGATATTGCCAGTGAATATGCACCAGAAGATGTTCACTACATCTCTCAATCTTTTGATTTAGATAAGCTGATGCGTTGCGGTGTATATCTGCAAGGTCATTGCTATTCAGCTCATGATTTCGTCATTAACAACCATAACCTATTTGAAAAAGACAGCTTGATTGTGCCTGTTTTTAACATCCACTCGACACAAAAAGAACTGCAACAATTTTTAGTATTTGATCTGCAAGGTAAGTTTTTGGATTGCGTTGTTGGCACTGAAGTTTTGTACTAAGGAATATTGATCATGTCTAAAAAATACTTATTGATTGAATTGAGCTACGAAGCACCAAACAACACCAGTGCTGATGCTGTTTTGCACAATGTCTATATTGATATTAATCACCCTGAAAATCTGGCGATGTTTAGCGAGTCTTGCAAGAATCGCCATGAAATTAATGAAAACCTACCCATTTGCCAGTTAATCACTTCATGGGTTCGATTACTAGGGATCTTCACCATTCTGGACAATACAGATCAGGACAAAGAAACCCCTGTTCTCATTCAACTTGCTGACGGCGGTACTTTATCTATCGATGGTTGGGAAATTCTCGACCAAGAAACCAAAGATAGACGCTTGGCGTTAATGGACATTGAGCCAGATGAAGAACAAGACGTAGACGACCCTATTTTGTTCGCTTATGAGCATTCAGACTCAATCACACTCACCAAAGTTGAAAAGCCAGTAGCAGAAAGTGTATATGTCGCTACGCGTAACTCTTACAGCAACAACTTTGATTTAGTTCTTGAATGTATCTTGAATCCTGAAAAACATTACAGCCTATATCAAGGCTCATATGATGGCACTCATGTTCAAGTGATCCTGAATGACTTGGCACTACTACCATCATGTAAGACACATAAATCAGAAATTGGCGACTATGTAACATGCAATGTACTGGAGCTGTTCAAAGGCTCAATAGATGCGTATGGCGCAGAAAATGAATTTATTGATTCATTCGTGCAACTCGACATTACACCGTACTTAGATAGCACACTGAAAATGGACTACACCGAATTGCAGTTTAGCTACCAGAGCAACGATCTCATTGCATTTTTTGGTAATGATCCATGTTCTTAACATGGATCTCTATGGAATAGGAGAAAATACAATGTCTGATCATATCTATAATTACATCATCGGCAGAATCGACAAAAGCCGTAAAATTATGGTTCTGGTGAACTACGAATCAAGATCCAATCTGGTGACTCAAGCACAGTTAATGAAAGTCCAATTCCCGAACCTCAATACCTTGAGAATGTTCCTGAGTGACTTTGAGCCAACGGAAAAACATGTTATCCATTACTCGAAATACAGTAAAGAAATGCCATCAGGTGCAGATGGATATTTCCTATTTTCAGAACATGACCAGCAATGGAATATTTTTGATCCAAAAGTTATAAATCGGTTTGTTCACATACACCAAGAAGCACCAGAGTTCGATAACTACCAAGATTATATCTGTTCTTGTGAAGTCAAAAACTCACCTACACTTAAAGCAAAACATAAAAAACAAGCATTTGTGCAGAAGATGATCTTCACTTCATTGGGTTTTGAGCGTTATTGCCATCATTGCAATGGCTATGAACCACTGGATCGCTTTTATTATCATTCTGATACCAAAACCTATGAAGCAGTTTGCAAGCCTTGTTATGTTCCTCATTACAAGCCTTACAAAATGAAAAAACGTATGACCAGTACGGTTGAAGAATATATTTAATCATTAACTAGAACTCAAAAAGATGGCAACTATTAATTATTGCCATCTTTTTTTGATATAGATCTATGTAATCAGGTTATTTTAATATGTGAGCCTTATTTTGTTTAATTAAATATAAATAATTGATATTAGTTTTATTGAACGTATACGGTGATTTTAATTGATTAAAATATTGTCATTACTGAACCACTACCGTTGTTAAATTCAGCTTCATTAATATTTTAAGGGAAAAGTTATAAACGCCACTTAATAACTATTATGGAATCTCAGATGTAGAGCACACGGCTCAAAACTTGGAGATTTTAAAATGTCACATTTCACAGTTGCAGTAGTTACCACCCCTGATGGTGATGTTGTAGATGCCCTAGAACCATTTTACGAATTTGAATGCTCAGGCATTAAAAACAAATATTGCATTTCAGAATCATCATTGGACGAAATTAAAGACCAATACGAATCGACAGAAATCACTTTGATGAAAAACTCAAAGCCTATCTTAGATGATGGTGAAGAACGCTATGCGTTTCTTGACGACTCTCGTTTCGTGCGTGATGCAACAGACTTAGAGCTTTATGCCATCAAAAACAACAAAGGTGATATTTTTGCTGACTTCCCGAACGGCGGTAAGCATTTATCAGTGGTACAGGTCAAAAACGATGATGGTACGTACTCAAGTCGCATTCGTGATTTAGGCATGTTCATTCAATGGCATCAAAAAGATGTGCCATGTACTGAAGTGTTTGAGCTTCAACAGTTCATTAACTGGTATAACGAAAAAGTTACGCCGACTGTTTTGACAGGTGAAAAACCTGATGAAAGTTGGACAGAATGGATAGAGCTTGATGCTGACGGTAAAGTGGTCGATTACTTCACCACCACCAACCCGAATCCGAAATACGATTGGTATGAAATCGGAGGACGTTGGAAAAACATGCTGTTGCGTCTTGATGGACGAAAAGTGGATAGCTGCCCGATTGGTGAGCTAGATTTTGAAACCGAAATCAACCGCTTAAAAACCGAAGCTAACCGTGTTTATGACTATTTTGAGAAGTGTATCGGTGATGCTTCACGTACTTGGCGGTCATGGGCTGATGTTTGGTCTGATGAATCAATCGAATCAGTGAACGATAAGCGTAATTTCTATCATAACCAAGATGCAATCTTATTAATGAAAGCCAGTGATACGGATAACCTGTTTGGCATATTCGGACATGAATTTGATGAATTTTTGGTGAGCCGTGAAGAATTCCTAGCTAAAAAATCAGCAAACCCATTCGGTACATACTGTTTCTTAGATGCGACCAGTGGTGATGAAATAGGCGACTGGACAGGTTCAGAGTGTGGCATGTTTGGACTGGATATTCGCAAGGAAGAAGATTGGGAAAACAAAAACCAAGCCTTGCTCAAGAGCTTTCCAAGCGACTATATAATCACGATTGTTGATTGCCATATCTAAAACCCAAACAGGGATAAGCGTAAAACCTTATCCCTTTTCTTTTGGGTATTTTTTAAAATGCATTCGATGTTTTTTTAATTGATTAAAAAGGTTTTGAATTTTTAAATTTTAAGAAAAATTAAACAGCTATTGCGCTTTGTATAATGAATATAGATTTAATCACTATCCTAAAGGGCTTTTAATATGTGGAATACATTAGTTTTAATTCGTAAAACCGCAACGTCAAAAGAAATAAAAGACAAAGCTGATATGTATTTAAGCCAGTTAAATACTGCAACCATTTCAGCATCTCTTAAAGCTGAAATACTCTCTTTTATCGAATCTGTTTTAAACGATTAATCAACTTAGGCTCAACGCCTACAACTTGGAGAAACCCCATGAATTACTACAACACATTCACCATTCCATGCAATTTTAAAGTACAGCACATTGAAGATGGTCAATTTGTCGTGTTTTTTGCTGATGGCACTCAGTTAAGTTACCAGATTGAAAACACCAGTAAGGTTAAATGGATTGAACCTGAAGCATTCAGTTTAGAGCAAGTACGCCTAAGCTCAAAAGAGCCAATCAATGCCGATGATATTGACATCATTAAGTATGCTTCATACCGCTTAATTGCTGACACGCCATTGATTGATGATGATGGTAGCAATCCTGAACCTGATTGCCTTTACTGCAAAAAATCTAGTGACACTCTTAACAGCCTCATACTTCAAGTCACTGAAGCACATACCCTCTCATGTTGGCTACTGACATCAAACGGCGTTCATATCCTAGATATTAATGAATTGACTGAAGCTTAATAACAACAACCAGTGAAGCATGTCTATTGCTTCACTGGTTGGCAGTTGAAAACCGCATTCGATGTTTTTTAATTGATTAAAAAAAGGTTTAGAAATTTGGTTGTGGCCAGCGCTAGATCTGGCGCACCAGGATCAATGCTTATTTGTATGGTACCTTAATTGCTTCCATCATTTTAATAGCATCCTCATTACTATTTTTAGCTGCTATCTGTTAAAAGTCGCAGCAAGGACCAGTAAAACAATAATAAAAATAAATAATTTTAAAAAAGTTTTTGGTTTAGGTTCTATCTTAAAATAAACATATTGAAGCAGAAAGCTTAAAACTTGGAGTTGAAATGGTTACTATTAATGAATTACTTAGCAAAAACCTTGATCGCAAATATGGTCCAATTGAAGCGCATGAAGTTATAGAACTTGTTCGTGTAACTCGTGCGCCAGAATCAATAAATAACCCTTCAATGCCATCAGTTAGAATTTCTACTGCAGATCTGCACCATATGGTTGAACAAGCTAAAAAGTTCAATTTGTGGGAAGAATGGTCCACCAAGGTTTTAGCAACTGAGTTGCCATACAACCCTTATCTTAAGCCAGTGTTTACAGGTCATAGTTTCCCACGTTCTAGCATGTCTACTGACAACTACGAAGCATTAGTACGCTCTACGTTAGTGCCGGTGCTACTACCTGAAGATAAAAAGTCTTTTATCAACCTGAATGACAAAGTTATGTCATTTAACAACCTCATGTTTGATATGCCCGATGCGATGGTGAACCATCTCATGACTGGTAAAAAACTTTGGCTATATGCAAAAAATGGGCAAGTGGTCTGGTATACCCGTGCTGAGTATGAGGCGCAAACCAAGTGGAACCAGGCTGAACAGGATGCTAAGAAAAAAATTACTGCATTGTTTGAATTATTCAATGCGCTGCAACAAGCTAAACCGATCTTTGATGCTATCGATCAGAAGAAAAACTTCAGTGCTTTACCGTTCAAATGGTTCACTGGTGTAAAAATTGTAATGTCAGGCTTGTCAGCTGGATCATGGGGCGATGGTGAAAAATCAAATACAGTGACTCACTTGGTTTTTGATGAAGACTACTCAGGATCTAAATTGGTTCGTGAGAAAAACCAGTACTTGTGCTCAGCTGGAGGCTTATTCCCTGCAGATGAAGCAAAGAAAGAATTCAAAATGAAAGTAGGTGAAGTTACCGTGGACACGGTACCGCACCTTGTTACATGTAAAGTGTGCCTAAAACGTATTTTTACGCAACTTGCATTAACTCAATCTAATTAATCAAATTTATAGGGTGTTCATCATGAATAACAAAACAATTGCCAAAAAAATGATTAACCAAGTTAAATCGGTTATCACTGACCCTCAAGCAAAAAGCTTGTTGGCTGCTTATCACGTAGAGACGTCATTTACCCACTTCTACGAAACACACAGCCACATTTACTTGGTTGGTAAAGACATTACTGCAGTCATGGCCAAACATTTTCCATACTTCACGTTTAAGACTCGTGATAACAAGAAAGCCCGTCACGGTATTGGCGATGGCTCAATGTCTGATTGCTTAAACAAGCTGCGCCGTGTGTATCGCTTAGAAATCAAAAAACCGATTAGCGAGAAGTTTATCGCTGAAGCTGGTGCACCGACTTTCACAAAAAGCCAATCTGTAAGTCCTGTTGCTTATTTGATTGATGAAGTTGTGCAACTGTCTTTGCACATTAAAGACTTAAACTGATGAATCATAAAATCAATAACTTACATTAGGTATGATTCAGTAAATTTACATTATAGTTCTAAACTCAATGAACTTTGAGTTTAGATAACCAATCCATTTATGACATAATAGTTGTAAATTTACTTATGTTTGAGTTTACCTATTCCAAATATCCAATAAGTAAATAAAACGGTGATTGCAAGTGATATAAAAATGACTATTGGGGATGGTACTTGCATTGGACTCAACCAAAATCCAAATAAAATACATGCAACAAATGCACTGCTACAAAGAAACAACTTAAAAAATACCACAAGTATTGAATCTGATTTTTTCGTAATATTCATTCAAACTTCCTCTTTGAGTTTACAACTATATTGTTAAAGTTTAGAACATTAATGTCATTTTTGAGACTTTAATGGTCAGTCACAGCGGCGTGAACGCTGGCCGTCCTTTCTGATCCGGCGCGATCCGCGCGACATCAGCCGTATCTGGGTCCTGGAACCGGAGGGACAGCATTACCTGGAAATTCCCTACCGTACCTTGTCGCATCCGGCTGTCACCCTCTGGGAACAACGGCAGGCGCTGGCGAAACTGCGGCAGCAAGGGCGCGAACAGGTGGATGAGTCGGCGCTGTTCCGCATGATCGGCCAGATGCGTGAGATTGTGACCAGCGCGCAGAAGGCCACACGCAAGGCGCGGCGTGACGCGGATCGCCGCCAGCACCTCAAGACATCAGCTCGGCCGGACAAGCCCGTTCCGCCGGATACGGATATTGCCGACCCGCAGGCAGACAACTTGCCACCCGCCAAACCGTTCGACCAGATTGAGGAGTGGTAGCCGTGGACGAATATCCCATCATCGACCTGTCCCACCTGCTGCCGGCGGCCCAGGGCTTGGCCCGTCTTCCGGCGGACGAGCGCATCCAGCGCCTTCGCGCCGACCGCTGGATCGGCTATCCGCGCGCAGTCGAGGCGCTGAACCGGCTGGAAGCCCTTTATGCGTGGCCAAACAAGCAACGCATGCCCAACCTGCTGCTGGTTGGCCCGACCAACAATGGCAAGTCGATGATCGTCGAGAAGTTCCGCCGCACCCACCCGGCCAGCTCCGACGCCGACCAGGAGCACATCCCGGTGTTGGTCGTGCAGATGCCGTCCGAGCCGTCCGTGATCCGCTTCTACGTCGCGCTGCTCGCCGCGATGGGCGCGCCGCTGCGCCCACGCCCACGGTTGCCGGAAATGGAGCAACTGGCTCTGGCACTGCTGCGCAAGGTCGGCGTGCGCATGCTGGTGATCGACGAGCTGCACAACGTGCTGGCCGGCAACAGCGTCAACCGCCGGGAATTCCTCAACCTGCTGCGCTTCCTCGGCAACGAACTGCGCATCCCGTTGGTTGGGGTAGGCACGCGCGACGCCTACCTAGCCATCCGCTCCGATGACCAGTTGGAAAATCGCTTCGAGCCGATGATGCTGCCGGTATGGGAGGCCAACGACGATTGCTGCTCACTGCTGGCCAGCTTCGCCGCTTCGCTCCCGCTGCGCCGGCCTTCCCCAATTGCCACGCTGGACATGGCTCGCTACCTGCTCACACGCAGCGAGGGCACCATAGGGGAACTGGCGCACTTGCTGATGGCGGCGGCCATCGTCGCCGTGGAGAGCGGCGAGGAAGCGATCAACCATCGCACACTCAGCATGGCCTGTCGACAACCTCTCGCGCAACCAAGACATCGCGGTCGGACTGCAAGTGATCTTGAAGCCACGGGCCCGTCCCACCCCGACATGGACCTCGATGCCCGAACGGACGTTAGATTTCGAGTTCTAGGCGTTCTGCGATGAAGGTTGGATCCCAGCCGGGATTGAAAGTGTCGACGTGGGTGAATCCGAGCCGCTCGTATAGGCCACGCAGGTTCGGGTGGCAGTCGAGCCGCAGCTTGGCGCACCCCTGCGTTCGCGCGGCATGGCGGCAAGCCTCGATCAGCGCGGAGCTGACACCCCGGCCCGCATGTGTCCGTCGCACCGCGAGCTTGTGCAGATATGCGGCCTCCCCCTTGAGGGCGTCGGGCCAGAACTCGGGATCCTCGGCCGACAAGGTGCAACAGCCGACGATGCCGTCGCTGCAACTCGCGACTAGGAGCTCGGATCTCAGGACGAAGGTCTCCGCGAATGTCCGGTCGATCCGCGCGACGTCCCAGGCGGGCGTTCCCTTGGCGGACATCCACGCCGCAGCGTCGTGCATCAGCCGCACAACCTCGTCGATATCACCCGAGCAGGCGACCCGAACGTTCGGAGGCTCCTCGCTGTCCATTCGCTCCCCTGGCGCGGTATGAACCGCCGCCTCATAGTGCAGTTTGATCCTGACGAGCCCAGCATGTCTGCGCCCACCTTCGCGGAACCTGACCAGGGTCCGCTAGCGGGCGGCCGGAAGGTGAATGCTAGGCATGATCTAACCCTCGGTCTCTGGCGTCGCGACTGCGAAATTTCGCGAGGGTTTCCGAGAAGGTGATTGCGCTTCGCAGATCTCCAGGCGCGTGGGTGCGGACGTAGTCAGCGCCATTGCCGATCGCGTGAAGTTCCGCCGCAAGGCTCGCTGGACCCAGATCCTTTACAGGAAGGCCAACGGTGGCGCCCAAGAAGGATTTCCGCGACACCGAGACCAATAGCGGAAGCCCCAACGCCGACTTCAGCTTTTGAAGGTTCGACAGCACGTGCAGCGATGTTTCCGGTGCGGGGCTCAAGAAAAATCCCATCCCCGGATCGAGGATGAGCCGGTCGGCAGCGACCCCGCTCCGTCGCAAGGCGGAAACCCGCGCCTCGAAGAACCGCACAATCTCGTCGAGCGCGTCTTCGGGTCGAAGGTGACCGGTGCGGGTGGCGATGCCATCCCGCTGCGCTGAGTGCATAACCACCAGCCTGCAGTCCGCCTCAGCAATATCGGGATAGAGCGCAGGGTCAGGAAATCCTTGGATATCGTTCAGGTAGCCCACGCCGCGCTTGAGCGCATAGCGCTGGGTTTCCGGTTGGAAGCTGTCGATTGAAACACGGTGCATCTGATCGGACAGGGCGTCTAAGAGCGGCGCAATACGTCTGATCTCATCGGCCGGCGATACAGGCCTCGCGTCCGGATGGCTGGCGGCCGGTCCGACATCCACGACGTCTGATCCGACTCGCAGCATTTCGATCGCCGCGGTGACAGCGCCGGCGGGGTCTAGCCGCCGGCTCTCATCGAAGAAGGAGTCCTCGGTGAGATTCAGAATGCCGAACACCGTCACCATGGCGTCGGCCTCCGCAGCGACTTCCACGATGGGGATCGGGCGAGCAAAAAGGCAGCAATTATGAGCCCCATACCTACAAAGCCCCACGCATCAAGCTTTTGCCCATGAAGCAACCAGGCAATGGCTGTAATTATGACGACGCCGAGTCCCGACCAGACTGCATAAGCAACACCGACAGGGATGGATTTCAGAACCAGAGAAAGAAAATAAAATGCGATGCCATAACCGATTATGACAACGGCGGAAGGGGCAAGCTTAGTAAAGCCCTCGCTAGATTTTAATGCGGATGTTGCGATTACTTCGCCAACTATTGCGATAACAAGAAAAAGCCAGCCTTTCATGATATATCTCCCAATTTGTGTAGGGCTTATTATGCACGCTTAAAAATAATAAAAGCAGACTTGACCTGATAGTTTGGCTGTGAGCAATTATGTGCTTAGTGCATCTAACGCCGAGCTAAGCGGCAGTTTTTAAGTTGTGATTTTGTGGAAACCTTTTGCGTAGCAAAACCACAAAAGCGCGACTTAAAAACTGTCCAGCACCGAAGGTGCGATGCTTCAGCGACTTGTTAGAAATTTGGTTAATGAACAGTGTTACTTTTTTTGCTTTCATTAAGCCCTTTTACCGCCTGTTCCCACGTAAGCTTCAAGAGCGACGCATCTCCTATGTCACTATGGCTTGGAACAACCAGTTTTGCATTACCATACTTAGATATTAATTTTTCAGCCGAATGTGGCCATGCTTCAACATTTGCGTCATCTAGATTACCAAGACCATATGGTTTAACAAAACAACCACCAAATAAGATTTTATTTTTAGGTAGCCAAACCACTACGTTATCTTGAGTGTGCCCTGGGCCTGGATAAAAAACTTCAATTTTATTTTTAACTAGCCAATAGCTAACTCCGCTAAATGAGTTTTTAGCTTGCACCTTACCGTCTTTTTTGAGAAGTTCATTTGTTAATACAGATGCATACGTGGGAATAGATTGAGAATTAAGCCACTCTATTCCACCCGTGCTGTCGCTATGGAAATGTGAGGAAATACTGCCTTTGATTTTATAGCCGCGCTCCACAAACCAATTGACTAACTTTTCAGTATCTTTAGCAGTAAATGGAGTGTCAATCAGATAGGCGTCAGTATTTACAAGAACCACCAAACCGTGTTTAGAAACAACACCCCAGCCGTTAACTTCTTCAAACGATGTATGAACATAAACACCCTCTTCAAGCTTCTCAATTTTTAAATCAGGCAAAGACGCTCCTGCGGCAGTAATGCTACAAAACAAAAATATACATAAAACAAATAGTTTTTTCATACTTACTCCTTTCTAACGTTTGACATGAGGGGCGGCCAAGGGCGCCAGCCCTTGGACGTCCCCCTCGATGGAAGGGTTAGGCATCACTGCGTGTTCGCTCGAATGCCTGGCGTGTTTGAACCATGTACACGGCTGGACCATCTGGGGTGGTTACGGTACCTTGCCTCTCAAACCCCGCTTTCTCGTAGCATCGGATCGCTCGCAAGTTGCTCGGCGACGGGTCCGTTTGGATCTTGGTGACCTCGGGATCATTGAACAGCAACTCAACCAGAGCTCGAACCAGCTTGGTTCCCAAGCCTTTGCCCAGTTGTGATGCATTCGCCAGTGACTGGTCTATTCCGCGTACTCCTGGATCGGTTTCTTCTTCCCACCATCCGTCCCCGCTTCCAAGAGCAACGTACGACTGGGCATACCCAATCGGCTCTCCATTCAGCATTGCAATGTATGGAGTGACGGACTCTTGCGCTAAAACGCTTGGCAAGTACTGTTCCTGTACGTCAGCAAGTGTCGGGCGTGCTTCTTCTCCGCCCCACCACTCGACGATATGAGATCGATTTAGCCACTCATAGAGCATCGCAAGGTCATGCTCAGTCATGAGGCGCAGTGTGACGGAATCGTTGCTGTTGGTCACGATGCTGTACTTTGTGATGCCTAACGCCGCCATAAACGGCGACAGGGTGGCGCGCCTATTGCGCATAAAATGGCGAAGCCATGCGCAACAGGCGCGGAATCTCTGGCGTCCGGTTTGATGGCTTTGTTATGCAAAGGACTAGTCTTCAATGACGTGTAAACCACGGCGCTTTAAGTCCTCCAACGAATCCAACATTCCCCTTATTAATTCAACAGGATGCCCCTCCCAGTCTTCAACAACGCCAACAATTCTCAAGGGTTCGCAGGTTCTATAGGACTGTGTTGGATTACCGGGAAATCTTTTGTTCGTAAGATTCGGATCGTCTTCGAACGGTCCTGTTGGCTCAACTATGTATATGTAGCCGCGACCCTCGAGGCCAGACAGTGACATAGCAAGTTCAGCTCCCCAAACTGCTGGCTCCATCAAGGCTGAAAAGTAGATGTGCTTAAGAATACGACCGTCCTCGAAATGAGAGATGAACCCTGTGGTTAGCAAGTCACCAATCGCCAAATTGGCTTTGGTTCCATGATAGAACGGTCCTTGCACCTGCTTGTAATTATCATGAGAGATGGGAATCCAATCTTTTACCATTTTAAGACCCTTAATTGTTGGGATTTGGCTGCATAACTTTGTTTTAGGGCGACTGCCCTGCTGCGTAACATCGTTGCTGCTCCATAACATCAAACATCGACCCACGGCGTAACGCGCTTGCTGCTTGGATGCCCGAGGCATAGACTGTACAAAAAAACAGTCATAACAAGCCATGAAAACCGCCACTGCGCCGTTACCACCGCTGCGTTCGGTCAAGGTTCTGGACCAGTTGCGTGAGCGCATACGCTACTTGCATTACAGTTTACGAACCGAACAGGCTTATGTCAACTGGGTTCGTGCCTTCATCCGTTTCCACGGTGTGCGTCACCCGGCAACCTTGGGCAGCAGCGAAGTCGAGGCATTTCTGTCCTGGCTGGCGAACGAGCGCAAGGTTTCGGTCTCCACGCATCGTCAGGCATTGGCGGCCTTGCTGTTCTTCTACGGCAAGGTGCTGTGCACGGATCTGCCCTGGCTTCAGGAGATCGGAAGACCTCGGCCGTCGCGGCGCTTGCCGGTGGTGCTGACCCCGGATGAAGTGGTTCGCATCCTCGGTTTTCTGGAAGGCGAGCATCGTTTGTTCGCCCAGCTTCTGTATGGAACGGGCATGCGGATCAGTGAGGGTTTGCAACTGCGGGTCAAGGATCTGGATTTCGATCACGGCACGATCATCGTGCGGGAGGGCAAGGGCTCCAAGGATCGGGCCTTGATGTTACCCGAGAGCTTGGCACCCAGCCTGCGCGAGCAGCTGTCGCGTGCACGGGCATGGTGGCTGAAGGACCAGGCCGAGGGCCGCAGCGGCGTTGCGCTTCCCGACGCCCTTGAGCGGAAGTATCCGCGCTCCGGGCATTCCTGGCCGTGGTTCTGGGTTTTTGCGCAGCACACGCATTCGACCGATCCACGGAGCGGTGTCGTGCGTCGCCATCACATGTATGACCAGACCTTTCAGCGCGCCTTCAAACGTGCCGTAGAACAAGCAGGCATCACGAAGCCCGCCACACCGCACACCCTCCGCCACTCGTTCGCGACGGCCTTGCTCCGCAGCGGTTACGACATTCGAACCGTGCAGGATCTGCTCGGCCATTCCGACGTCTCTACGACGATGATTTACACGCATGTGCTGAAAGTTGGCGGTGCCGGAGTGCGCTCACCGCTTGATGCGCTGCCGCCCCTCACTAGTGAGAGGTAGGGCAGCGCAAGTCAATCCTGGCGGATTCACTACCCCTGCGCGAAGGCCATCGGTGCCGCATCGAACGGCCGGTTGCGGAAAGTCCTCCCTGCGTCCGCTGATGGCCGGCAGCAGCCCGTCGTTGCCTGATGTCTTTGCACATTAAAGACTTAAACTGATGAATCATAAAATCAATAACTTACATTAGGTATGATTCAGTAAATTTACATTATAGTTCTAAACTCAATGAACTTTGAGTTTAGATAACCAATCCATTTATGACATAATAGTTGTAAATTTACTTATGTTTGAGTTTACCTATTCCAAATATCCAATAAGTAAATAAAACGGTGATTGCAAGTGATATAAAAATGACTATTGGGGATGGTACTTGCATTGGACTCAACCAAAATCCAAATAAAATACATGCAACAAATGCACTGCTACAAAGAAACAACTTAAAAAATACCACAAGTATTGAATCTGATTTTTTCGTAATATTCATTCAAACTTCCTCTTTGAGTTTACAACTATATTGTTAAAGTTTAGAACATTAATGTCATTTTTGAGACTTTAATGGTCAGTCACAGCAACAAGAAACAGCGCCGATCGCACGATCTGACGTTCAAAACAGTTTCCAGGATCTTTTCAATTGATTTGAGGCTTATATGAATATGCATACGACTCAAAAGAGTGAGAGAGACAAAATGACAAAACGCTGTTCTGTTGATGTGAAGTCACCCTGGTTCTTCATAGAGAACCAAATCCCAAACAAAGATGGCACGGCGTTTATTGTGTGGGATGAATTCTTAGACCATGAAATTAAACCTATCCGCTGGAGCGATAAGATCCGTGACTATGCTTCAGGTGAAGTCGAATGGAGTGGAAGCTTCTTATTTTGGCGATATGATGATGGTACACCAGCTGAATCACCAAGAAGCTATCAGCAATCTTAATTTCTTATATTTCCGAGGGTGTAGCCAATTGATTTTGAGATTTGATCAATCTCTTTAAGGCAAAGGTTTGATTCCTTGAATGCCAGTTCGAGTCTGACCATCCCCGTCATTGCCAACAAATTCCCTCAAATGAATCAATTGAAGACAATCATACCAGCCTCACTAAAATAGTTACGGCTTTGACGTTCTGACTTAGGTTCCCAATCTCTATTTTTCAGATTACATGATCCAGCAGCAATTTTAGCCTTGCCAAACTTACTTTGAATGTTTTGAAACGCCGTCATTAACGCTTGCTCTTTTTCAAGCTGCTCTACGTCAGTTAGTAGGCCGATCGTGCGATGTTCTTCTTTTATCAATTCACACAACATCACGCCACATTTCTTAAACTCTATCCCCTCTTTGTACAATTTATCAATCAGTGATGTGGCAGCTTTAACCAGTTGCATCAAATTGTTTGTAGGTTGGGTAAACGTGTATGTTAACGACTTGCTGTAATACGGTTTTGACTGGTCAAATGGGTTGGATTGCAAGAAAACAATCAGAGATCCGCATAGCTGGTGTTCAGCAACAAGCCGATTGAATGCATTATGGGTATATTTGCTGATGGCTTCTTGAAGAATTGAGAGCTCAGTAATTTTCTGGCCGAAAGATTTGCTCGAGACAATCTGTTGTTTCGCCTTAGGTGAACTTTCAAATTCAAAGCATGGCTGGCCAAGCAATTCTAAAATCGTACTTTGCATATTCACATTGAAGAGTTCACGCATTCGATTCGGGTTGGATGTTGCAAGATCCAGCACACTTAAAATCCCCATGTCATTAAGCTTTTTAGCGTACTTTCGCCCTACACCCCATATTTCATCAACTGGCATGCTTTGATAGTAGCTTTCGACATCTACCAGGCTCATTGTCACTAAATTACAGATTCCATTTAATTCTGGATTCTTTTTGGCAAGGTTGTTGGCCATTTTACTTTCAGTCAGTGTTCTACCAACACCCACGCACGTTGTTAAGCCAATAAACTTATATACTTGATGCCGAATCTCCCGTGCCATTTCAGTAGCATCAAAGTTTTTAGTAAATTGAGTAAATTCTATAAAGCCTTCATCAATGCTGTAAATGCTGTAACAGCTTGGATCTACAAAACCAGATAATATTCCATGAAAACGGCGTGACATTTCGCCATATAGCGCAAAATTGCTCGATAGCACATGAACGTTATGTTTATTGATGATGTCTTGGACCTTAAAGAGTGGCGCACCCATCGGGATTTTTAAGAGTTTAGCTTCAGCGCTTCTCGCGATGATTGTTCCATCATTAGAGCTTAAGACAACGCATGGTTTACCCTTTAACTTAGGGTTCCAAAATGCTTCCATCGAACAATATGCCGAATTTATATCAACATGAATAAATACCCGGTTTGTCATTTTCGTGCGTCTTTAATGATGTAAGTCACTACGCCCCACACAATCAATTCCTGTTCAGGTTTTAGAAAAATATGTGAGTGCTCTTGGTTTTCTGCTTTAAGCCAAACTGGAGGGATAGATTTTGCATCTGGACCAAAAATTTCATTAATTTCACCAGCTGACATTTGCTTGGTGATCATCAACCGCTTAACGGTAAAGTCTGTTTCTAGCTGAGCAACAATAATATCTAGATGCTTGGCGTCTAAGCTTCTATCGATTATGAGCTTATCGTTAATATCTATACCGGCATTTAGCATGGAACGAGAGCCTACTTTACCAATAAACGTAGAGTACTCATTGGTGATCAGCATTTCGTTGAGATCGACCGACTTTTCAATAAAATCTTGTGCTGGTGATGCAAATCCAGCCGACAGCAGCTCTAACGCCACTGGAATGCGTTTAGGTGCACCAGGAGCAAGAGCTTCAATTTCAACTAAATCACCAGCTTTAAGCGGTATTTCTGATTTTTCTGACATCTCAAGACCGGTGAAAGAATATATATACCAATTCTATTTCTTGCATGTCTGATGATCAATCAAAAAATAAAAACCAGTAGGCATGCCACTTGCCTACTGGTCGTATTGGAAGTTCAAAATTGACTTAGATCTTAGAAAAACTCAAGTGATATAAGGCTGTTGCGCGTACTAAATTTTGACGCGGTGATTTTGGTTTCCAGGCCTGGTCAGACCATGGCCAGAGATCAGGAACCGACTCACTTGTATATGCAGATGGTTTAGAGGGAATTCATCGCATAAACAGATTGAGCATTTAATAGCGTTGAATGTTAAATATCTACGGCAAACTGCTTTCAGATTCATGAATTGGGTTTGTTCAAAAACAGCGTTATTAATTAAAAACTAAAACGCCTTTCCACATGTACAAAACCAGTAGAATAAAACCAATAAGAATATGCACTTCGATAATGACTATTAGCCAGCTTCTGCACATATTGAATAAATACTTAAAGAACGATGGCTCTTGGTGTTTATATTCGTTTTCTTCTTCGTAGTCATCTGTATTGACATGGTTCCAAAACGGTTTCTCTTTGGTTTTACACGGGTTGTCATTATCAGATTTAGACAAAATTTTTACCTTTTATAACCTAACCAATTAGATAATTATATTAAATCTATTAGCCACAAAAACTTTATCAAAAAACTTTTTTTCGTTAATTTATTTGTTTAATGCACTGATCAAATTAAATGTGAGTGACTTGGACCTATCTAATCGTATGAAACTGAGTGTTACTGAAGTTGGACATCTATATTCACTTGAATACACAACCAAGATTGAAGTGCTGGAAGAAGCATTTTTAGCATTAGGACTTTGGATCTTCAGGTTATTTAATTAACTTCTACCCTTTTGACCTAGCCTAGCTAGGTTTTTTTTTGAAAAAATTTTAAAGCCCAAACAGTCTTTAAAATGAATACATCAAGCTCATTGCTTAAAACCTGGAGTATTCAAGATGTATCTACGCTACACGATGTTTAAAACAGATGGAGAAAAAGTCCTTAGTTCGCACGGCATTGGGTTAAGCAACTGCTTTATTTACCATGCAGCGGAAATACTCTACAAAGAGGTTCAAAATTCTGCATCTTTTGACCGTTACATTGAGAGATTATCAAAGTGTAATACGATCAAATACAACCACGAACGACACGGCGACAAAGCACGTATTGTCTATTTTGCACCTGAAGATCTAACGCGTGTCTCTTACAGTACAACATATAGCGAACGGGTTGAAAATGCCAATATCGATAGCTTTGACTTGATTACCCTGTACGCTGAGTACAAAACTATTTTTAGTTGTATCTATTTTGATATATCAACGAATACCTGGTCTGTACGTACATACACTGATGTATTAACATCAATGGGCATGTTAAAGCCACCAGTAGCACAGTTAGCATTTGCAATATAAGAGCCCCTGAAAAGTCTTATACCCACCTAGCATTGACCAATCAATGCTAGGTTTTTTTTACGATGCAATTTGATATTCCATTTCATGTTTAAAGTTTGCTTTGACAAGTGCATGGGATAGATCTGGAGGTACTGAGTTACCTACCATTCTGTATTGCTCAGTTTTCGTCAGCTTAATTTTTTGGTTATTTTCATCTACACCATGAGTAAAGATGTAATTGCTTGGAAAGCCCTGAGCCTTATACAACTCAAATGGTTGAATCATCCTAAAACCAATGTCTTCAATATAATAATGTTCATTATTGATTTCGATTAAGCCGAAACGTTCAAACAAGTCATTCTTAAAGTTGAATTGCCCGGTAAATTTCAAAAGTAGCGCACGTACTTCCGCAAACTGATTCACGGTCGTTAACGTGTGAAATGGTTCTGATAGCTCTTGGCCAGTGCACCCCTTTTTCATTTTAGATAGGTGACACACGTATAGCGCATGTGTACCGCCTTTTGTTTCTGCTGTAATTGTACGTAATGGCTCATTTATTGGCATGGATCTACGACTTGAACCATTGGCACACTCAGTAAGAATTGGCGCCACATTGTCCACGATGTAAGGTTTTGGGTTGTGAACGATATATTTTAAAATCCCCCTCACAATTCGCTCTAATGTAGCTGGTGCTAAAGGTTTTTTACGCTTGAATATGCTTAAACATTCATAATTAAGGTCCACACATTGAGCAGCTGTCTTCCATGGTTGTTTTTTCGTTTTTTGAGGTGCAAAAAAGTCAAATTCAGCATGTGTGGGTTCTGGCCAGACGATCGGTAAATTGTCACGCCGAGCAATTAAGAAAAATCTATTTCTCAATGTCGGTGCACCATAGTCGCATGCTCGTAGTTCACGATATTCGACCGTGTACCCTTGGTACCTGAGCGCATTCACGAAACAGTTAAACGTTCGCCCTTTCCGCTTTAAAATCGGTTTACCGTTCTTATCCAAATCACCCCATTCAACAAACTCAACCACGTTTTCAAGCATGATGATTCGTGGTCGAACTGTTGCAGCCCACCTTAAAGCAATCCAAGCTAAACCGCGGATCTTCTTGTTTAACGGCTTGCCACCTTTCGCACGGCTATGATGTTTACAGTCTGGACTAAGCCAAACCAAGCCAACAGGTTGATTGCCCGTAATCTTTACAGGGTTAACATCCCAAACACTCTCGCAGTAGTGCTTTGTTTTTGGATGATTGATGCGATGCATGGCCAAGGCTTTCGGATCATGATTAATTGCAATATCAATCGGTCTACCGAACGCACGTTCTAAACCAGTTGATGTACCGCCACCGCCAGCAAAGTTATCAACGATTAATTCATGTGGAAGCAAGTTATACATAGAAATTCCCTCTTACAAATGCCCCTTTATGGCTTAGATCTCTTAATTCATGCGGTACATCTTCTGGAGACAGATACCTATAAGCATGAATAACCTTGCTCAGATTCATACAGCCACCCCCATGCTTTCAACGGCACTTTCTAATGTTTGATGTGCTGAATAATCATCACAGTCGTAATAATCGTCATCGATCAAATTAGAGATGTCGTAGTCACTCAAACCGCTATTTAAACAGCGACTCAAAAGCTCAGGATCTAAACGATCATACTTGTTGCAAATCGTCATTAACGAATTGCTATGTGCGTTGTTTGCCGTGAAAAATGAGTATGCAAAACCTTCAGGCGTTACGCTTCTAGCATTCTTAGTCGCAATACTATTGCCACCGTATAGGCGGTGCATTTTAGAGCCCTCAACAGGTTCAACAGGTGCAATTGGTAGGTCGGCATTGAAACGGCCCCACAATAATGTTTTCTTTGTGTATGTATCACCAAAATGAAACGGATCAAACGACAGACGCCACGGCGACAACCCGGTTAAGCTCGCAATACGCCCTACTGGATTCTCAATTGCCCAAATATTCGGTTTAAAAAATTCAATTGTTCTTAAAGTTTGGTACACCAGCTCAATACTGCTTAACGTGCGACCATCAGCATCTTTGGCAGTAAAATGTCTTGCACCAGAAACAGCAAAGTCTGTACATGGGCATGCAGCTAAAATCGCATGAACGTCCAAACCATCAAAGCATGCAAAAAGCTCGTTAAAGAATTCCACGCTGAAGTTATTAATATCGCCAAAATAAGGATCTGCCTGTATATCAAACCGAAATACTTGATAGCCAGCATCAACCCATGGTTGTGACCATGTGCCAGACAAATCAAAAAGAGAAAGGACAATTTTTTGGTTGTTTTGGTTGCGGATCGTTGGATCTAGATATTGGTTAAACGCAACGTTTTTCCATTGTTCTAAACGTTCTAATGCGGAAGATCTGGACATCCAGCCATTAGCTTCAACATATGCTTGTGATTTCTTATTTAAGCGAACAACTTCATTCTTATGCGGTGCATCAAAGATGTTTGAAATCTTAAACTCAGCATCAATAAAACTACTTCTTGCATCCAATAAAAGCTTATTGAAAAGTTGCAATTGTTCATTGTTGTTTTGCGTTTTTACTAAATCCACGACCGACTCCAAGTTTTAAGCAATGAGCTTGATTACTTAATTGTAGAGTCAGTTTTTCTAATAAAACTTTTTTAAAAAAAATAATATGAAATAGAAAAGGCTGAAATGATCAGCCTTTTATTATTAGCGAAACATAAGATTTATATTTTATTAATACCCTCACATAACTCTAATGCTAGTGGTTACATTACTGGTTGATGCAACCAGGAATAACGAACAGCAAAGTAGTATTCTTTATTAATGGCGCATGAATTAGTCATAGTAAATACCTACTAGTCTTTAGTTAGCCAAAGGAAGAAACACAGTCCGAAGATGAAGAACCCCAATGTCAAAGGAACAGAAAGAAAAAAATGTTCGACTACACCAAAGCTAAAAATGGTACCAATATTGGTTGAAATAAAAAATCCCATTACACTAAGTAGTATTGGAAAAATAGCCATGAAAAAAATGTATAGCATTACTTTCAAAACCTTGTGATTTTGGAAGAATCTACGTTTAAAAAAATCTTTGCTTGGACCACTTAAAATCATGCCTTCACCTATCGCCCATATAACTTATTAAGTTTGCCTGATGCTATTTCACTAAACTTTACGTAAATAGTGATTGCCGTTTTCGCTAATTGAATTTCAAGATGTTCGTTAATACGAATGTAATACCCTTTATTCATATTTAGATTTGTTGTTAATTCCTCGATAGCCTTATCAAAATTTTTTTCATCAATGTCTAACAATGACTCATCAGCACTGATGCTTAAATTAATTGTTTTAGCTATTTGTTCAAAAGTACGAACCATATTGAAACATTGGTCTATTTTTCTTTTCTTATTGATACCAGTACCATGAATACGTGTTTTAGGTGATTTCTCAACAAACTTAAAACTCCATATCGTATCGTATATACCGACTTGATTAGCAAGCACATCAATCAGTGATGAATTATTTGAAAGATCATTCATAACAGATAGTGCCTTACGTGCAGCATTAAGCCCAAACACTTTGCCGTTTTGTGTGCAGTACTTCGTATAGAACATTGTTTTGACCTCTAAACGATAGTTACTCTTACTGACAATCTGATTATAAACCTTGATCCAATAGATATTGCATAGTGTTAAATACAAAGGATCTTTATCAGTCTCTTTTTGTAGTTCTGGAAGTACAGCATTAAGATCTGAATGCTGGTTAAGCTGTAATATGCTTAATTGAACTTCTGGATCAAAGTTTACAAATACTTTTCTAGCATCAAGTAGCGCCGTAGCTTTATCATTAAATTCAAAAAACAACTCGTTTAGTATTTTATCTATTTCTGCCCTTTTCATAAGTGGCTAACTCCCAAAAAAAACTCTATTGCCATTTCGCTTTCTATACAGGTCAGTGTAACTTCACCTGATTGCATGTAATTCAGTAGGTCATTACGCTTTTTTATCAGGTCCTTTTGTGAAGTAGACACATACAGATTAGTTGCACAATAGCTTTGAATCTGAGTGATCAACTTCATCTTTAAGCGTAGCAAGCTCATTGATAACCGCAGCGAGTTCTTTTTCTTGAATCAACATTTGAATACATCCTACGATTGAATAGACGAAAGGCCTGTAACCAGGCCTGGAAAATGATTACTTTGTATAAATCACATTCTTATATTGTGTTTGGAGCTTGTAGAACTCACGGTGAGATAGCTCTTTAGGGTTTTGAGCCATGATCGTATAAAACTTACGAATCTCTTGTTCCTTTTTTTCCGATGGTTCACTGATCTCAGCAATACGCACGGTTTCATACCAGCCGACTACTTGGCCATAGTCTTTAGATGCGATTTGCGCCGTAGAATAAAATACATAAGAAATAATGATGGTTGCAACACCAGTAATCGCTAGCAACGTAAATGTCGTGCGACCCCATGCAAGAAGCTTTGCTTTGTATTCATCAAGAGCAAGCAACCAAGTACCAACCATCGCAAGAGCTAAAATATCACCTAAAATCATTTTGGTTTTCCTTAAATAAATTCACCTTTCGCTTTTAATTATAGAAAATAAAACCCTTAAAACTTTTTTTCTAAAAACAATTATTCTTTTCTTAAAATATTTAAAAGGACTTATAAAACCACTTTAAGCTTTCTTAAAAACGCATACGCTGATTTTAATTGATTAAAATAAAATTCACTTTTTAATTTTTAGAGAAAAGTTAAAACCTTTTAAGGATTGATACTATGTATCTATTCCAATAGATAGGCGATCCCCTATGCACTCATTACCAGTTGACGCTAAATCAGTAAAACATTTTGCATCGAATCCTTTAAGTGATTGGGCAATAGGACTTGTCAAAGCTGATGCGGTGAATAACCACCTTAGTTTTGATGCTAACTGCACCCTTCAGTTAAGCACGGTTTTTGATTTTATTGCGATTGCGGATACCGAAGCAGAAGACTTTGAATCGCTGTTTTTAAGAGAGTTTGGTGAGGATTTCACACCATTAAGTCACCTTGAATATGAATCAGTGAATAGCTTGGCTGAAATGATTACATCGCAATATGAGACGGCGATCGAAACCGTTAGACACATCATTATTGAACGTGAATTGAACTAAGGAACTGGACGCATGAATAAGCTTGTACTTGCCATTGAGTCAGGGCGTATTACTGACGGAGAAGTTTTATTTTCACAGTTGAATCAGCTTAAATCTGGTCAAATACCCGATATGGTAAGTAGACAGCAATTTGCTGAATTGTCTGAAATGGTCAATGCCTACCAGGATGTATGGATGGATGAACCAGTAGCTTTTTTTCAGCCTATCCAAGACTTTTTAAAAGCGATTGATTTAGAAGTCTACAATGATTTCAGCACTGATTTTGACTTGTGGTACTACTACGAAGCACCAGAGCAAAAATACGAAGCAACAGTAGCAACTAAACCATTATTCACGGCACCAAAACTCACCGCTACTGGTGAAGTCTACAACTGTCTATTGACCGTTGAACAAGCTCAAAACTATCTAAATAAGGCAATTCAATTTGCTCGTGACCATAACATGCCAGTACCAAAGTCATGTAATGAACCGTTTATCGTCACAGATGGTTTAGAGGTTGGATCTGAGTTGATCTACTCAGGCGTAGGCACAGATAAAGCCGTATATACGGCAATACAGCTCATACAAGAGGCAATACTCAATAATGCTGGTAAAGAGCATGTGTTATGCCTAAGACGTTTTTCAAACAGCTTAAAACCATTGGTAAAGTCTGCATTAGGAAAGGAAGTTTACTTAACCAATTGCACACTAGGGAAGCTGGCAGATCTTCTTGATCGCCCTGAAACATGGTCAGAGTTCACAGAACACTTTAAACAAAACTAATCAAGCTCATTGCTTAAAACTTGGAGATACGACAATGCAACTACACAATTTGAATCCTGGTACCGATAAAATTCGCCACATTCTGAAAACCGAGAGTGCTACATATAACGGCGTTCCGTCATGCGTAATCAATATCATTGGGCAAGCAAAAAAGACTGTTCCCAACTTTATTGAAGTGATTTTTGTTGAGGTTGTATTGTTTCATCCCAAAGATGGTGAAGTATACGAAATTGAAGTCAGTGCACCGTTACAGGTTGAGCCTGTTGCCGAAGCTCACCGCATTGGAATGTTCAATCCAAGCGAAGCCAGAGCGCTTATTGAGGGGGAAGTGCTGGATGTAGCAATCAACCTACAGCGCAAGGCAATTGAGGGAATGATAGAATATGATTTGCTCTCACAAGACGGCCTGGAGAAGTTCAACGCATGGAATGGGATCTCACCTGAAAGCCTATTGCTTGAAAGCTTTGAATGCGTGACCGAATACAATGGACTTCACAGCACACACTTTATGGCCAGCAAGGTGCAGCAAAAAGTAAACAAGTACCTTAAAGGAGATTTGTTCTAATCAGATCCATAAAAAAAGAGAGATTTACCCCACTGCTGTCCCATAGTTTGCTTTAAATAAAAAAACCTGAGTCCTAACAGTTAAAATATGAGTGTAAACAAACACTTTAACGACCAGGATTCAGGTTTTGTCACATCAGAATACCGTATTTTATGAGCTAATTAAACCTGTTGTGCGACAGGATTTTGAACAACTTGCTAAAGTACACCATGTTGGACAGAAATTTAGAGCGACTTCCCGTTGGGATCAGTTTATTGCCATATTGATGTCTCAATTCTCTTGTAGGCAAAGTCTGAGAGATATTCAATCCAATTTGGAGTGCCAACAGGAAAAGCTAAGTCATCTCGGAGCAAAATCTATTCCCCGAAGCACGCTGGCACGAATCAATGAGCAGCAGCCTGCTGCCTTGTATCAACAGCTATTTTACAAGTTGCTTAAATACTATGAACACTCAAAAGTAGCTCATAAATTTCGCTTTAAAAATCCCTTGTATTCCTTGGATGCCAGTCATATTGACCTGTCGCTTTCCTTATGTGAATGGGCCAAAGTTCATGACTCAAAAGCCAGCATGAAACTCAGCATAGGATTGAATCACAGCAATGATATTCCTGAGTTTGTTGCAGTTGAAAATGGCAAAGAAAATGACATGGTACAAGGTCGCAAATTCCAGTTTCCTGCTGGCAGCATTGTAGTTTTTGATAAAGGCTATGTCGATTACCAATGGTATGCAAATCTGACTGCTCAAAACATTGGATTTGTCACACGTTTTAGGCCTAAATCTGTGTATCAGGTGATCCAGCAACATCCAGTGCTTGAATCCAAAGGTATTCTAAAAGATGAAACCATTCAGCTGAATAGCGCACATGCCCTAAAAAGAAAAGCCCCAGTGTTAAGAAGAATTGAATATAGAGATCAGCAAAGTGGCAAGCACTTTAGCTTTCTCAGCAATAACTTTCATTTAGCCGCCTCCACCATTGCGGCGATTTATAAAGATCGTTGGAAAGTTGAGCTGTTCTTTAAGGCGATTAAGCAGAATCTCAAATTAAAAGCGTTTCTAGGCCGCAGCAGGAACGCAATTCAGACACAAATCTGGATTGCGATGATCGCCTATTTATTGGTGAGTTTCGCTCAACATTTAGGGAAAACAGGTTGGACAGTTCAACGTTTACTCAGAATAATTCAAGTGAATTTGTTTGAAAGAAGAACTTTAAAAGCTTTATTTTCACCCGATAAAATACCCATAAAACAAGAGGAAGCTCAAATGAGCTTCCTCTTGTGAAAAATTGTGGGACAGCAATGAGATTTACCCTCTCTTTTTTTGGCCATAGATTTATGGCCGTAAACGGTGTTTTTTAATTGATTAAAAAGGTTTTGGGTTCTTCAACCCATTAGGTTTTTTAACCAACCTTAATGCGATTTTTTGAGCCAGAATTGAAATAGCCATCAGCCCAACGATATAAGCTACGCATAGCAGTAAACTACCACCTTTAGTAGTCTGAATTATTTCATTCATTGGCATGGTAAGCTTGACGACTAAGCTAAAAACATACGCAAAAATTAGTAATAGAATTGAAAAAACACAAAACACTTTTGATAGATAGATCGCTTTAGTTTTTTTCATAATTGCACCATACGCCGAGTTAAATTAATCATTCAATAGCCCTGATTCGGATTGTTCAACCCATAAGATTAAATGAGGTGAGAAAGCCAAGTACTCCAGCTATACACATCACGAAAACAGCCCACAAAGATTGAGCGCCGTTAAACTGTAATGGCTTGGAATCATCAATCAACTTGAACACCCTTAAGATCCGCTGCATCACATTGTTTACACCAATCACAAAAAAGCCATAAATCACAGTAATGATTAGAAAATCATGTTGCTGGAGATGGTTACTTACAAGCTTCAACATATATAAGTAGACAAATATTGCTATTGAAGAAAGCGCATAAAAATATACAAATACACAAGGCAGATAAATTAGCAGATCTTTAGTTGTCGCACGTATATGTTCTGAACACTCATTTGATTTTTTCATTTAACAATATCCTCATTACAGATTTTTATAGCATTGGTATTTGTTCGATCAGTTGAGAACATAACTAAATGTTGTTTTTTCATAAGCATATCGACATCATCATTTAAGCTTTTTTCAAGCAAGAAATATTCAAAACCATTTAATCGACCATCACGGCACACTTCTTTTTTGGTCAGCATTGTATTAATGCTATTGAAGCCCTCATTACTTTCTTGCAAGCCTTTTAATTGAGATAAATAATCATGTTGTACTTTGGCTGGAACAGGAAATACAAAATAGAACAACAGTAGGTAGACCGTGACAGTTCCAATGAGTAGAGGTAATGCAGTTTTGCTATGAATCGGCAATTTTCTATAAATGTAATAGGTAGGAGCCACAGCTAGGTACATAAGCAGTAGCGGAAAGAACCAGACGGCATACATCACTCTTGAGTAGCTATCCCCCATTCCATGAAAGACCAAAGCCAAAACAACAACACTGGCTAACATAGCCAGTGGTATTAAAAGGAATTTTAAAGGTTGAGCCATAAACACCTGAAGCATTAAAAAGGAATGACTATCGAATTAATTTCATTAAAGAAACTGTAATCCAGTAGCTTATTGATGTTAGTAGATTTGCCCTTTCGTATCGTGCAGCAACCCACATTGAGATCTTGAAAATGAGGCAATAACGCACCAATACTGTTTGAATCAACATAAAAGACATCACGTTTAATTGAGAACGTCACTTTAGCTTTACGGTTATTGTCATTTAGCTTTACATGAAGTTCTTTGTTCTCATTTTTAAGAGAAGTAGAAAGGATTTTACAGTCTTGTTGAATACGCTGGTGAATAGCAACAACAAGGTCACTATAAGAGCTTGCATAAACGAATAGCTTGTCAGTTAAGACTTCTACACAACCATTGTTATATTCAAAATCTAAATCAATCATTACGCATTTCATTAAAGCCATTTCCACTACTCCAAGTTTTAAGCGTTGTGCTTATTTAATTTAATTATAGTGGAAAAGTTAGCTTATAAATTTTAAAAAAAAATTAATGACCATGGTTTTTATTAAAATATCTATATAGACAATTAAGCTAATTAAGTGGGCAATTATGAATATGTTGGTAAATATAAAAAGAGAAGTGCAAGCATCTGAATTAGACTTTGTTGAAGTCGAAAAGCTAATTTTGCAATGCGAAAAAGCAAAATCGTCAATAAAGGTCATTTATGAAGCCATCAAAGATATTGAACTTGATGCTTATCAGATTGTGAGTGCAATCACTCGAAAATCATATTCATCATCATTCAACACTGAAGAAGCTGCTTTAAAACAAATATCATCATGCTTCTGGAGGAAGTTAACTGAGATCATCAATCTTAGAAACTTCATATCTGAAAAAGAATATGATGCGTTGCAAGATAAAATTGTTCGCCATGAAATTGAAGATTTCACGATGGATAACGTGAATGTATTCTTAGAATCTATCTGGTCTACACGCCACATGGCATATGCACGTAAAGTTGATTCCTTGTTTAGCCAATTATCAAGCAAATACAAAACCAATCTTGGTGCTGGTATTAACCCGTGCGTGATCATTCATCACAATAGCTACCATTCTTATTGCAGAAGAGATAATTTAGTGGACGAAGTACGCTTTATAGCAAGGCAGTTATTTGGCAAACCTTTAGACCACACCAGATTAGATAAACTCAGTTTACACCGTGGTATCTGGCATAGCATTGATGATAATTTATTACGCATTAAGATCTACGAAAACGGTAACTGTCATATCTTGTTTAATCAATGCGTAGTTGATCGCATTAACCAGGTATTAAACCTGTTATATCCGAATCAAATTGGCATAGATCCAAATGTAAAACACAAACGCCGTGCGTATGATGAACCTATTTTGTAAAGCACATTAAAAAACCCTCAAAAACTATTGAGGGTTTTTTTAGCTATATACGGCACCAGTTTTTGCGATCGTGCCACTTTCATTTGTTTTTTATCCAAACCACTAAAGCGATGCCCCCTTTTGGTTTGTTGCTGTAAGCCACATTGCAATAAGTTCGTGTTCTGGTGTATCAGCAAGCACCGTCACGTTATAGCCACCGCTAAACTGGTGTAATTCAGCACAGTGCTCAACATCAGACGCCGTGAGTACCAATTCAACATCAAAATATTGAATCACTTTAAGCACCTGGTACTTAGCTTTAAAGAATCCGTTGTTTTCAGCTAATTTCATCGCTTCAGCAATGGTGATGTTTTCAAGTACAAGACGGTCTTGAGCTGGTTTATCTTCATATGTTTTAAAACTTAACAAAGATGCATTTTCATCAACGATATAAAGGTTGGCACATAACGCACGTTGCTTGATATGCTCGATTTTATATTCATGGTGATTCATATTTAGGATACTACGATCTAATAACAACAAGGCTATTTTAACTATGTTTTTAGGTCTAGAATCTTTTCACAAAAATACAATTCGACAGGATTAATCACTCAATCTATAAAAATTTTAATGTCAGGAATACCACTTTTAAGCAGTTGTACAAATCATTTTTATATAGCGCCATACAACACCAAAATAAAATGCTGTATCCCCTGAAGCTAGATAAGGTACAGGTGAATTATGTTTTTAGTATGGCAGAGGCAAACAATGAATAAAAATTGGTATATACAACCAATTCTAGAAGACGGCTTAATGTTCTTCTTATTCTAAGAAAACATGAAAGTAATTAAGTATAATTAAACGAACTAATTAACCCTTTAAGTATTATTAATGAATTACGGTGATTCATCTAATAGAAAAGCTTATTAAGACGCATACGATGTTTTTTAATTGATTAAAAAAGATTGAAAATCTTATTTTTCGAGAAAAGTTAGCCAGGTTGTTTTTGCTCATAAAATAGAACTATCAAAAGCAGAAAGCTTAAAACTTGGAGTAAACAGCATGTCAAATTTAAATGCTCAATCAGTACAGTTACAAGGCACTTTATATATTGGTTTCCCTAAAACTTTTAGCGGTGCTCACATGGAAAAATTGGTTGATGAAATATCAGATTACATCGACAACAACTGTGATTTAACCCTTGCTGATCTTCAAGCTGATAGTGACTATGCTCAACTTCAATTTCAACAGCACAAGCCGACATTGGCAGATAAAACAAATTTCTTCTTCATGGACGTTGAAATCTACGTTGCAACATTAAAAGAAAATTTTGGTCATACATCAGTACTCGACCAAGTTACCTCAGTAAATATCTTTGGCAAAAACCTTGAAGACATTTGCACGTTAATGGCTCAAAACGGCTACGCATACGACCGTATAGAAGATTGTTGGTCACGCGAACTTTCTTAATTCAATTCACCCATACGCACGGATAACGTGCGTATGCCACTGAATCACACTTGAGGATATAAACAATGCAAAACCTAATTACAGCGCATTGCGAGCTAACCATCAAACATGATGAAAAACAGCAAAAAAATGTCGGGCCTGTTGTTGTGACGTTTGGGGCGATCTTTACTGCTGAGTCGGTGAATGAACTGTTTTGCGCTATATGCCAAGACGGAATCAGATTTAAAGCAATCTATAACCCCGACAATATGTATTTTTTACGCCATGAGCTAAGCCCAATTGCTGATTTGTCAGTTAAGACAGACCAAGACGGCAACATTATTGTCAGTGTGATTGCATCCACTAGCCCATATTTTGAGATCAAAGTACTAAAAAATGGTTTTACCAACTCAGACACCTTAAATAGTTCTGCGATTCGCACGTTGGTTCGCAACCATCAAAGCCCATTCCAAGAGCAAATTTCTGACTACTTTGAAACAGACCAAATTTTTAAAACCATGCAAGCAATTTTTGCACACACGTATTTAAGCCGATAAGGAACTTCACCATGACGACCGCTACTGCTACCGCTGAAAAGACCGTGTTCAAACGTGAAACGTTGGAGCTGAAGAACATCCATGTTTACACCCAAAACGACCGCATTAACCAAAAGAGTCGCGTTGGCGACCGTGCATACGACAATGGATTAGTGAAAGACATCCTGTTCAGCCCTATGCTTTGGGCTACCCCTGAATTTTCATCTAGCTATGTTACTCAGATTCAAATTAAAGGCACACGCATTTATGATTCACTTTGCAGTTATACTGGCGTTCGCACCTATTTTTATAAGTTGTCAGACAGTGAGTTTGGGTGCATGTATCAAAAACGTCCGTACCCACAAAACGACTTTCTCTTAATTTTTGCAAACTTAACGCAAATGTTTAACGATGCAGTTTGTTACTTTGGAAACAACAGTAATAAAAACGCTTTTAAAAGTCTAGATTTTGACATCGAATGCGGTGTTTCACGGTTCAATTTACAGCAACGCTTATTAGAGTTTTATAAGAAGTCTAAACGCCAATTGACCATCAGTGAAACAACAAGCGGGATGCTTGGTGACTCGAATCTTCGCTATAACATCTTTGTTCGCAACCAACCAAAATTGGACAAACACGGCAAGCCGTTAAAATGCACCAAAAAACTCATTAAGCTGTACAAAGAGCGTGGCACAGTTGCGATCTATGGCGGTGACTGCATTTCACCACTCAAGCTCGTTAAACACCAACAAATCAAGCTAGAGAGCGAAAATGGCAAGTTTTCATATACGACTGACTTCATCACGTTGTACTCAGTAGAACAAGACATGTACACCTTATATATTCCCTATTCAGTACTTAATGAAAGCTACGGAACAACTAATAAATTTTATGGTTTGCATCTCACCCAAGAAGAAGCAGAAAAAACCATCCCGAAATTATTAGAACGTACTCAAAAGTATTTAAACCATAAAAAAGGTTAATACCCTTGCGTTGATCAGCTAATTGATCAACTGCTGGCTTTATAAACGCAAACGATGTTTTTTTAATTGATTAAAATAATCCAAAACTTAATTTTGATAATTCAGCACCCATAATTCTACTAATGCATTTCCATCAAGCCTTAATTCAAACCATATTCAATTAACAATGAATTAACACCACTACGGCGTTATTTCTTAAATGTGGTATATGGCTTTACCCACCCCCTACTCGTCTATGGCTAATTGTTCCAGTGTCAGTCAAAAAATGAAATATAATTCATTCTCAAAAATGAGAATCTGTTCACAAATGGGAACGCGAAGCAGCCTTAATTTTAAAAATACCAGTTCATCTAGACTAAATTTGAGTAAGTCTGATTAATATTGAATAAAAAACCTAAGTTTTTCGCCGTATGTTTTAATCTTCAAGGGTTTAACTTTAATGAAATTTTTTTTAAATAAACTAATTTAGTGGATTTTGACCGTTATAATGGTTTTATCTCGAGGCATATTGCCTTAAACTTGGAGCCGTGTGATGTTAAAACTATCTAGTATCTTTTCTCATGAAGCTAGGATTGAATCCCTTGTTATTCAATTTGAAGCCGATTATCAAACTGCACTAAAGCAAGGTTTAGATATTTACTTTGGCGTTGGCTATGCAACTAATGAGGATAGTCAATCTATACAGGCGTATCTTGTGAAAGATAAGGAGATTTATAAAAAGCATTACTGGAGTTGGGAATACCCAAGAACACCACACAAAATTGAAAAAACTAAAGCTGAGCACCGCCATTGGTTAAACCTAGCTGATGTACGAAACGCTGCGCTCGAGGCGAATATTACAAAATAAAAAGGTAATCTAAATGATAAAAAAAAGTGTGGGTTTTGAACGTGCTTCTGATGTTCAAGCCATCGTTTACTCAGTAAAAGATGGATCTGCAGTTTTTGTCGTACCAAATGGCTTTGTGGTGCTGGAGGTTCCATTGTCACAAACTCAAGCCGAGTACTTCAAGATGTATGAGAAGTCACCTAATGTATTTGTGTTGTACGGTAAGGCAAAATTCCATTACGTGTGTGATTGTGAAGTTGAACTGGTTGGCTTTAGTATAGAAAAATCTAAGCTAACAAATCAATTGGTCAATCCAAGCTTATTTAGCCACATTGATAAACCTGCAGTCAGTATAGATTGCATCTATGATGATATGTCTGCACCAACTATAAGCCCTGGCTTTTATTGTTAATTAGCTGGTATAAAAGATGCCCGAAATTCGGGCTTTTAATTTGTCTGAAGACAAGTTATTTCAACTCGCACGCCGCTTTAATTCTGATGTTATTTGCCCAAGAATAAACATCCGAACCTTTTTGTGGGAAAGGCTGACTCTTAGAATACTGCAACCAACACACCGAATTATGGGTTGGATCTAGTGCCTTACGTTTTTCACGTAATTTAATCAGGCTTTCTCTTAACGCTGCAGTATCGTATTTTGGATCAAGTGACATAAAACCTACCGCAAACAGATCCGCATAAGATTCTCGCCATAGTTGCGTTTTACCGCTACTTTCAGCCGTTACAAAGGTAGATACATCATCCATCTTTACTTTGGACCGATCAGACGGCGCAATTGAATTTAATGCTTTAAGTGGCTGGCCAAGTTCACCAGGCACATCGGTCGCACGATCTAAACAGTGAGATAACTCGTGCGCTAATATCAGCATTTCCCAATCGTTGTAGCTTACATCGGTTTTTGCTTCTTTATACATGGTGTTCATGCTGGTTTTAGACATATTCACCAGGCAATATCCTGTACTAGATCTTAATGAAGCTGGAGAAGCTTGCGGTATATCTAAGGAAGTTAAAGCCCAACTTTCGTTAAAGTCACCTAACACAAGTGGCGCGTTGTAGTTTTCCTTGGCAAACTTTTGTAGTTGATTGAAGTTGCTACCCGGTAGCATCGCAGCAATATGGTCATGGTTGAACTGTTTCTTTTCTAGCGTTTTGAAACACCATATAAAACCATATGACAGTAGAAACATTAGGAATGGAACAACAGCAACAGTGAGCATAAGTAGCATAAAGTTTTCGTCTAGTCGCTTGGTTCGGTCTTTGGTCTTAATATAAGGTGTTGCCAAGCACCAGCTGAGCACTACTGTCATCAAGATTAAAATAACAAGAAAAGTCATGGTGTAGCCAACTGGTTGAATAAACGTAAAGGCAATCCACGCAAAACAAGTTAGGACGGTTAAGGTCCACAAAATGATGTTTAAAATGATTTTTGTTTTCACGCCGTTGGCATCCCTAATCTATAAAAATAAATGTGGCCCATTAAACGGGCCATATTGAGTCTGTTCTCTTCATCATCGCCAATGTGGTCGATATAAATATATTAATAAACCATCAAAGCTAAAAACTTTTCTTAAAAATTTAAGATGCCTGCACACCAGGATAATCGTTGTAGTTGCCATCAATAAATTGATTGGTAGATTTACTGACATCATCATACCAAATCGGCATGCATTTCGACTTGTCAGTTTGATCGATGGCCATGTATGGAAGTCCTAATTCGTTTTGAATCAATTCAGCATCCATAAATGGCTCAAGAACCTTCATAGGAATGGAAAACAAACACTCAACATACCCATTATCATGAATGACCTTCCGGCTGGCTTTAGAAGCACTGTCAAAGCGCAATGCATTCCACAAGTGAGAAGCTTCATTGATGGTATGTGGTTGTTTTAGGTAATTAGGATTTTCAGACGCATAGATCGACAGTGTATTCACATCAATCATCAGCTTAAGTACACCTGAACCGACCATATGTTCAATCGGTATATACAGCATGATAGCGCCGTATCCTAAGCTTCGTTTTTTAGCATCTGGATGTTCACCAATACCACCAATAACGCTATGAATAAGAATAGGTAGAGTTGTGTTCATTTTATAAACCTTTCAATAGTTTTATATCTCTTTATACATTTGATACCGCGTATAGCAGATATATAACACGGCGATGTTAATAGAGATTGCATACAGCCATTAATATTGATTAATGACTTCATCCATCACATAAATTGAGTAGTTGTACTGGTCTAAGCGATATTTGCTTTCTTCAGTATGTTCACTGGCCAATGCTTGTAGTTGAGTTTCGTTCATGGAAGAAGCATAGCGGTTACGGATTGATTTAAGCTGGCTCAATTCTAAACGTCCAGTACTCTTGGTCAGATTGCTAACAGTTGTGAATAGATCCTGGTCATATTCTTGCAATTCACCATACAGCCAAGCAAGGTGTTCTGCACTGATGTATGGGTTATTTTTTTCATAGTAGTTTTTCAGTTTGAGTAAACTCAAACCACATATGAACACAGCAACCATAAGGCTAATGACAAGCCCCTCACCGAGTTTAAGTAGGTACAGGAATATAAAGATACTAATCACGCCAATGGCAATAGAGATATATCGCATAGTTTGATTTTGGAACATTTCTAACATGGGCATTACTCACTTTTTGTAATGTTGTTTTGATAAAGATGGTCTATTTGAGCGATGGCAAGTTTCATGCGTTCCGTGGTGCAAGTCAGGTCGTCATCAAAACGATGGTTGAATTCAACAATCCCCTGTTCTTCCATGTCTTGCATTTCACGCTTAGCATTACTTAAGCCTTTTTCTATACCAACCAGATTCAAGTTAAAGAAGTCTTCTAGTAGCTTTTCACTCTCAATGATTTGTTTGAGCTCAGTGACATAGACTTCAGTTTTCTTTTTGCTGATTTCCGCAGCCATCGCATAACGAAAGTTGCCGTTTACAACAACAGTTTTGAGTTCTGGTGAATATTCGTTGTATTCACTTGGAATTCGACTAACGGACTGGACGGCGTGACTCCAGCCATATTTCTGAAAATATTCAATTCCCGTCATGGTATATACCTACGATTGTTCTTTTTTAAGTTCAATAACAGCCAATAACGCTTTGTTTTGGCGTTCCAATTCATATTGTTTTTGGCGGTCTACATTTTGGCGATCGAAAAGTTCTCTAATCTGCTGTTTGTAGTGGTTGTCATAGTACGAATAGGCTTTACGTTCTGCTTTTCTACGTGCAATGCGTACTTTGGGATGCCAGTTGAATTCTTTGTCGTCTGCATAACCCCTCATGAACTCAACCAGTTTACTATCACCACGCATTTTACAAACCTTAATGAAGCCCATTTCTAAAACTGTAATTGGCGCACGGCGCGGATCTCCAAACTCCCAACGCCGTTTAATCCCAAAGCCACACATCTCTATTTGAACCGTAATCATGGTTTAACCTTTATCAAATGTTTGAGCTTCTGGATCTTCGACATTAAATCTGGACCATCACTTTCATGGTAAGCAAGGTGTTCATTAACGAATGTGATAAAAGCATCCAATTCAGTTTGAATCGTTGCCAATTGATTGCGTAACCACTGGCATGTGGCTTCATCTTGTTTTATCGCCGTTTCAAGCAATCCTCTCGCATGTTCATAGGCATTTGCCTCACCTTGCGCCACCATATCTGCAGATGATTTCCAATCGCCCCATTTCTTATTCCAAAAGTCATCGAGCAACTGCAGTAATTTTTCCACTTCCAATTGGTCATCGCTGATGGCTGGTGTTTGCATTTGATAGATAGATTTTTTTGTTTCTACTTCACTTTGCATCCAACCATCACGAAAAGCTTCCCATTTCGCCTGATGCACCCAAGAAGAATAATTGCCACTGGCCAACAGACTACCGACCACGCCGTATTTATTTTCAAAAGCGCTACGAGCTTCAATTTCTGAAGCAATGTTTTCATTCATGTTCATTGTTATTCACCGTCCGTAATTCAATTTCAGTTGAAGTGGCTAAACGGATGGTACGCTTGGCATATGCGATGCATCCGTAAAAAGTGGAACCGTGCGGATTGATTAGGTCCACGTACAAATGGCGAGTGGTGATTCGGTTGATCTAGAGCAATTTGTTCATGTTTCGCTGAACAATGTAATCACCTACTGCATAAGTATTTTGCGTATCAATCATGCTGACTATCCCCATGAAGCAAAGGCACTTGTAATGAGATTTTTGTTTCCTTCATCTCATGAAGTTTTTGAATCGCACGTTCTGGATCTATCACCCATGCATCAAAGAGCAGTTGTGTGACAAAAGAAAACTTCTCACCAACTTTGCGGAACGGTGTGCCGTGGCTATTCAGGAATTGTTCAAACACAAGATATTGCTGTTCGATGGCCTGGTTAAGTTCAAACAGGTCAATACAGCCCTCTATCAAGTTGTACTCACCTAAAGCATTCGGCATAAACATCCATTTACGCTCATGGGTTAAGCCATCTACATGTAGGTAGGCGTGTTTGTTGAGGCTAGTCCACTCAGGTTTCATCATGACGTAGGTGTTGTACTCGTCATCTTCAAGATAGTTGTAGTGGGTAGCATCAACGGGTTTCTTTGCTAAAACAGAAATGGCCTGTTCAAGTGTCAGACCGAGAATGAGTGCATGTGGTGTAGTTGATGATTGGTGATCCATATTCCCTACCCCTTAGATTGTCGGGCTAGTCGGTTTAGGACCACTCAAACAAATTTCGTTTTGAACGTGATTGTAGATCTCAGCCAAGTGAGGTCGTGTGCTAAAGAATTGATCTTCTGATGTATCAGAGAGGTTAGCACTCATGATGGTGAGTAGTGCTTCATTTTTGAATTGCGCTTGAACCGCTGACTTTAATGCACCATTCAATGAAGCATACAGATTGTTGAATAGCGAAATAACACGGGCATTCTGATCATTCTTTTTGAAGAAGATAAAATTAACTTCACGTTCACGGAAAAACACCAGCTGATATTCAAGCCCTGATTCAGATAAATCATTCCCCATATCAATCAATGCATCATGTGTCACGGCGAACGCAGCGTATTTTGAATCAAAGTTTTGAAGTGCTTTACTTGAGATTAGATTCAAACTTACTTTGCCTTGAATCGGCACACATTGGCTCAGTTTCTTAGCCAAGTAATGTGCAGCAGCCATGTGATGTGATCCACCAGCATTTTGAACAAAAATCTTAGGACTCCAGCCATAGATAAAAAAATGATCAGTGGTTGTATCTGGAGAGTTCAATAAACGGATTTCTGGCCATAACAACATTCGTTCTAAATTTTCCATACTCACATCACTAATGTAATCAGGGCATGCGTTTTTTACAAAATCATCAATGCTACGATACTGGCTTAAATCCGACTTGGAATTTGAGAAGCCCCCAATTTCAGATAGGTCAAGTAAGCATGGTGTTTCAAGATGAATGGTTTCTGAAAAAATCGGGTTAAATACTTCAGCCAATTCTTCAGCAAAGGGAGAGATGTAGAACGGCTTATGATTTTGCGTATCTTGACCAAGGTAGCTGATGGAATCGTTATCTTTGGCATGTGGATTCAAAACAATGTTTTGGCCTGGTACAAAATTAGTAGGAGATATACCAGTCATACAAAGAGAATCTTTGATTTGATGAAAAGGGAAAACATCGGTCATGGCGATGCTGTCAGAATTGACTAAATAGGTATCAATAAAGGGTTTTAGCTTGAGATTCTTATAAAGCTTATGTTTTGGTGAAAATACCGAAAGTAAAGTGTCTAACATTTTAAGCACTCCATTGATTAATGCTTTATTAAAACTAATAAAGACATATTAATACAGAAAGTGCTTATAAGTATTTTTTTGGAAAATTAATTTAAGAATTGCGTTTGAGTGGTATTAGTTGCAAGTGGTTGTACGGCGTTGTTATCGACAGACTTTGAGTACTGTTGCACTTCAATAATTCGCACACCTTTAACGTGTAAACGTGTTTTATAGTCAGTCATTCCAAGTGTTTGTAAGTCGTCTAGCTGTTCTTTAGTCATTGCCTATATCCTGTATATTAGATGTGATTTAAGGGCAATTTAATTGATGTATTAAGGATTGTAAAGGGTAAAACACAGTTCATTAAACTTTTTATGAAATGGTATATACCGATTAAGCCTAAAACAAAATAAGGTTTTAAGAAGTGGTTTAGTCATGTTTAAGAATATGCACGTTAAAACTAAGTTATTTTATTAAAATGAATCTATACTAGGGTTAAAACCAAACTGGATGCCAATATGTGTTCAAACATTGAAACTTACGCCGTGAACCTATCCAATGTACCTAAAGCTATCTCTTGCTTGAATATGTATGACTTTCAAACGTTAGCACTAGGACCAACCTATTTACCCCGATTTATCACTTGCAGATCGCCACATTCCATATACGGCGCTATTGGTTGCATTTGATGTGAATGCGTCTGAAAAGTTTCGCTTAATCGAAATGATGGTGCCTGAAGCCATTCCGCTGTCGCAGTTGTTGTTATTGGCCATATTCAATGAAACGCCGTATAAGAGCCAATATGAAATAGCCCAATACATGCCGAGTGATGAATTAAGGCGTATTAAGTACAAACAGCTCACCCAAAAAAACTAAAGGCTGGATAACCAGCCTTATGTCTTCTACATGGATGCGTTTAGTCATCCTTTTTTTTGATTGTAATGCCTGATCGTAATGAAGCTGAAGAGCCTTTTGAACCAAGTATCACCAACAATTTTTCAAAAGTAACGCATTCGTGCGAGAACGGGTTTTTCATCAAAGCTTTTTCAAACTTAGCTGCATACTGTTGTTCTACGAATTCCATTTCATTTTGAGTGCTATGTGAGATGGCTTGATCAAGACTGGCTTTGTTTTCCGCAATGTATTGTGTCTGATCTTCAGGTTTTACATGGCGTGGCATCTGAACAAGCTGATATTCAGTAATTGGCGCAACGGTTAAGTCATATCCTGTTAGGATCTCTTTCAATTCATCATAGTAGCTGTCTAGGTTCATTGGTGTGATAACGGCGCGAGTCACAGTTTCAACATCACTTTCCTGTTGAGCCTGTTCAGGTTCGCTTATACGTTCACCATAGATATTAAATTCAGCATCAAGATCCGCATTGTTGTAAGCACCAGCTTGTACTTGAGGTGAAATGTCAGAATCTTTACCGAAGTACTGGAACTGTTTTCGCTTCTCAATAATCTGGTCTTTAATGTTTGCTTCTTTTTGTGCTGAAACAATACTTTCACGGTGTTTTTGTTCTTTGGAGATTTCACCTTTCGCCGTGGACGAAGACATTACTGTTCTTTGTCCAGGTGCCATCCCTTCAGGTGTGATGGATTCAAGACGTCTTGCTTCAAGAATCTGATGTACAAAATCTTGAGTAAAGTCTTTTACCGTGTTGTTGTTTTCGTACAAGGTGTTATTGAGCTTTCTGCAGATCTCAAAATCACCAAGCGCCGTGACATTGGCAGATGAATTGTTGTCTGTCAGTAGCGTATGTTTTTCCTCAATCTCATGAATGAAGTCTTCAATTTTTAAAGTAGGATCGTAGATTTCAGATTTTTGGATATTGAAGATTGGGCAAAGGTCATTTAAGCGTAAGTACTTGGGTTGAGCACCAGCCACATAGAACGCCAACATTGATACGATTTTAACGTCTGAAGTTTTACCACCTTCCCCTTTAGTTGATATGAGCAAGGTAAATTCGCCGTTGTGCTGTCCGGCAATTTGTTCAATGGTCACACGTTTTTCTTTGGCGAACTGGACTTCTGTTTGTGGTACCGAACGGTTGAATACTAGACCTTGATACATATTGATTGAGTTAACTTTACCTTGCCACTCTTCACCAGCAAAACCATCAACCAATTTGTATGTTGTACTTTCAGCACCCGAAGTAGTACGTCCAATGGCTTTAACGGTCGTGTTACCCCATGTAGCAGCTGCTTCCTCTTTAGATCCACGTTCAATATCTTCAAATGTTTGAGCACCGAACGTAATAGAGAAGTTAAGCGAACGTGCCTGAGCTGGTAAAACCGAAGCACCGACAATAACGATGTAGCCCCATTCGTCCAAAAATAGCTTAAATGAAGTAGTGGCGTTGGTTGGTCGTGCGTCAATAATGGCACGGCGTAAACCTTCCATTTTGTTACCAAGGGAACCAGCCATCATTTGTTTAATTGAGCCAATGATTAATTTTCCGAGCATTTTGAGTGAGTCTGGTGAACGCTCAAGAGCTGGTAATGGCACAGTTAAGATACGGCGGTTAAGTACAACGTCAAAAATATCAATATCACCGCCATGCTCTACACCAAAGATGTGACCATAGTTAAACGTCAAGTCGTTAATCGCCTTGGTTAACTGCATGGTGATATAACCGTGTTGCTCACGGGTTTTGGTTTCTTGTTTCTTTAACTTTTTAGGGTTGCTTGAATAACCCGGTAATGAAACGAGGTAGCCTTGAAGTTGTTCAGCCACACGTTCAAAGTCAATCCCGTATTTATCGTTATGACAAAATACCAATTCTTCAAGTGCTTCAAGTTCCATGTATTGCGTGAATACTTTTGGTGAAAGCTGAATGAAGCCATTGTCACGTAGATAGACCAAAACTCGTGTAAGTGCAGCGATAAAGGCCATCGCACGACCTTTCCACATGTCACCACCGCCACCGCCTGAGTCATCAAGCAAGTTGATCAAGAATTCAATCAACATCCCTGAGCTGGTGTTGCTCATTTGGTTCATTGAGTTGGTCATCTTGTCGGTTTGTGCACGTAGCATGTTACGACCTGAGGTAATGAAGTTGATCGTTAATAGATCCTCATTACGCCCAAAGCGGTTACATAAACGATAGTGGTCTTGTTGAGCCTTGGTATCACCTTTTGCGTCTACAAAGATATAACCTGAGTTTTGTACGTACTGGTTGGCACAGTTACCTAGCATGTATTCTGTTTTACCCGAACCCGTAGTACCTAACACAATTTGATGTGTACGGTCATCGGAGTTAGATGCATAAACAGGTAGACCAGTTTCACGGCAACGACCAAGGTAAGTCACACCCTCACCTTGTAGCTTATCGCGATTGGTACGTGCGTATTCCAAAAAGGCTTTTGGATTGTCCAGTACGTCATCTTTTACGCGTGATGTAATGTCAGTTGACGCATCCAGTGAGTTTGAATGCAACGGCGCACGGAATGGCCACTCAAAAAAGTAATCATTCGGATGTGTGTAGCGTTTTAATAGGTAATACGCGATCCCTATAAATATCTCACCGCCAAACGGAACAACAAACAAAATAACTGCAATAGCACCAAGAACGCCAACCAAATAATTAGCGCCGTCTGGCGCTGTAAGTTTTAAATGGATTTTCTCTAAGCCTGATCGTGTATCACGCTTAAGCGAACTTGGCCTGAACTTTGTTTGTGTGCCGTATTTTTGTGTAGAAGCCATGCTTTGCGACCTACTCTTTTATCTTCAGGATAATAGGCAAAGTCGTTGTTTAACGACCTTACCCATTTCCAAGCACTTCAATGTATATACCAATTAACGCAAATCTATATAGCTGATTGGTGTTAAGAAGAAACAGCTTCAGACTTACGTTGGTTCAGTAATTTTTTCTTCATGTTTTGCTCAAGTTCATAGCGTTGATATTCAACAACCATCTCTTGTGCCATGGTAGAAATCACTGAAGCAGTTGCTTTGTTTTCGTCAAAGTCCGTGTCTTTATTTTTGGCATTTTTCTCAATCATGGTACGCCGTGTCTTAATCTGGTTCTTCGCACCTTTTGGATAGAATTGTGCAAGGACCTTCAACGCCTTACCACGTTCACCGATAAGGTCATACGTGTAGTTACGGAGCGCACGTTCATCGGGATGTGTACTGAGTGACCATAAAAGGATTGGACCAAGTGAAACGGTATATAAGCCCGAACATTCCATTTTTTCGAGTTTAATTTTACTGAAGTACGTTAAGCCTTGATCTGAGAAACCTACGTTACCTGAACCAAGAGCATCCATTTCTAGTTGAGTTAGACCGATACTGTCACGAATAGCTTCACGAGATTCGCGTGTACCAGGATCGACAATCACATACGCCGTAGCAAAGCCAACCAAGTCTTTAAAGTCTTCTACTTTGTGTGATGCCAAGTTAAGACGAGCACCCCATTTACGCAATGTACGTGCGTCTTCAGCCAATTCTTCTAATAGGATTGGATCGCCTTTCGCAACGTGCAATTCGTCATAAGACATAATTTTGCGGTCTTCAAGAAGCTCATTAATCAGTTGGGTTGCATATTCACGATAAGCTTGTGGGAATTTTGGAATATCGTCACGGCTCACGGCGAACTTACGCTTAATGAACATCCGTACAATCTGGAAGAATAGAGATGTAGTTTTAGGATCTGATGATGTCGCAACTTCGTTTAAGTCGATAGAAGCTACACGAGCGTTACCGATGTCAAAGTTAGTGTGATAGAAGAATGCTGGATAGGTATTTTGTGCAGCCATAATCTGATGCGCCAAAAAGTCCAGTGCTCGTTCATTATCAATATGAACATCACTCCAAACATCTAAAATTGATGAATCAGAAAGGGTTTCAATCATATCGCCAATAGTCGGCATTGCGTAACGGTGTGCCAACGTGCGTCCACGGATCTCATTCAAAGAATGGAAAAGGTCACGTAGAGCGTAATAAGAAATATCCTTACCTTGTTCAGAATGTGGCTCAATCAGTCCGTGTTTTTCCATGATGCGATCTAGTTCTGGATCTGCAAAGCGCATGTACTTACGTGCTTTATGATCAGCATTCGTATCATCAGCAAAATAGAATGTACGGCGTAGGACCGCACCAATAACGTCAGAAGTGTTTTTGGCTGGTTGCCCTTTCAATTCAGGCGGTGTTACCAATGAACTTAAAAACGCTGTCATTTGACGCATTTCGTAGTTCAACGGGTAGCGTAAGCCCATACTGAATTCAAGCGGATTAATCGCTTCTTCTTTTGAGTTTTTAATACGCTTATAGATGGCATAGTGACGTAGCTCTTCAGGCAATGAATCTTGCACTGTTTCTACTAACCCACGGCTTGACTCACCCACATCGACAATATAGGTCAACGGGATACGCTCGTTACCAGGCATCATGATGTCCTCAAGCATGCCTTTGTTCATTGTGACCGATTTACCCGTACCCGGTTTACCAATGTTAATAGTCGTCCATACAGTCACTTCATTTGAGAACGAATCAAGAATAATCAGTTTACCGTCTAAGGTTTTGTTGAGCTGATGCCCTTTATGGAATGGTGAGTTAATACGTGTCAGCGGTAACATGTAGAACACATCAAACAGCGGTGCCGGTGAAATAGGTGCGTGATTACGTACCATCAAGCCCGGTATATGTGATGCCCAAGTCAAAATAGGATCGCCAGCCTGTTCCATGACTTTTGCACCGCCCCACGCTTCAAAACTCTTCCAAAGCTTTTGGCGCCGTCCTACAAGAATGTTTACACCATCTTCGGTATTTGGTGCCCATGTCATCATGGTCATTTGCAGACCAGCAACAGTGTCTACTTGATCTAGGTCATTTTTAGTGGCCATCAAAATGTTACCAGCATTACGAATGGCTTTGTTTTGTGCCGTCATAAAGTGAATAACGCTTGATAACGTGCGTTTCATCATGGTTCCAGCCATACCATCACCAGTAATACAGTAACTCACCGCATATGGGATAGAACGGATGTTACCGTTAGTGTCGTGCGTTTTGGCCTGGTGTAGTAAGCGGAATAGCGTTTCAAACGTATTCGTCTTCGCTGGATATATATCTACCATCAATGGAGCATATACAACGCCGTCAGTGATAACACTTCCCACTGGATAGAATGAACCTTGACTTGTACCAGGTAAGATCGCATTCGTCATGAGTTGTTCTGAGATCGGTTGATACAAAACGTGTGACGCATCATCTTCTGATGGTATTTCTTTCCAACGCATCGGTAAGCGTGTATTCAACATCGGCACAGACAAGGTGAAGTCATCTGAAGTTGAATGTGAGGCAATTTGTTTTTTAATCGTTAGACCAGCTTCAACAACATTCAATACTTCATAGATTGCTGGAAATTCTTCAGTTGAGAGTGAGTTTAAGAATTGTGAGACAAAAGACTCATGGTGTACGTATAAGCTGTCCGATGATTTAAGCATGTCTTGAGCATTGACCGTACTTGGCATTGTAATTTGCGACAGTAGCTTTTTACGGTTTTTTGAGTCTTGAGCTTTATCGATTGGCGATAGTAAGGTTGGCTCAGAGATTAAAGCGATATAACAGCTTTCGTTAAATACACCGCCTGAAATGGTTTCTGTCATTTCATCAATGATGATGTCTAGATTCATCGCACAACGCGCCGTGGTCGCCTTTTGCATGGCGTTCAAGTCATGAATCGCGTATGGCGTCTCATGGTCTACTTTGAACGCTAGATGAATCGTATGTCCACGGTCTTTGAAGTAGTTACGCATGTTGCTCGTCATCAAACCAATTTGACGGCTGAATGCATCACCACTAATTAAACTCTTAATCCCCTTATATTCGATGATCGTAATCATTGCACCAGTTTTTGTGACAAACGTATGTTCGTCCGATACTGTTTCTAAATCGCAATAATCCTCCACGTCAGCTTTCATGCTTTGTAGGAATAACATCAATATAATTTCAATCTTGGAGTAACCAGTCTTTTTATAACCAGACTTCTCAGCTTTCTTCTTACTCATTTAAACACCTTTATTCACCTTTCTACGTCTATCTTTGATTAGACATGCCTTTAAGCATTAAGCACTAAAAAATGGTAATTCTCTTAAAACGTTAATCGCACTGTCGAAATCCTTATTTTGAATTGCGACCTCAAGACTTTTAACAGAGGGTTTTAAGCTTGTATCTAAAACCAACCTTAATAAAAGCTCATAGAAGGTACTGTTAAAAGGGATATTATCATTTTTTGAATTAGTAAATACATCAGTTTTAACGGTTTCGTCCTCTTTTAATTCGACATACTTCTTAAAACTATTTAGATCAAACACTAAACCCTTATTAAGCAGTTGCCAAAACGCCATTTCTAAAACCTCTTGGTTTTCCCCTAAAGTACCCACCTTGAAGTTTAAGGAACCTGTATTTTTAAGTTGGAAGTGAACCTTATCAAGCTCTATGTAGATCTCTTTGTTCTGGTATAAGCCCTGTTCGTGGAAAACTTTAGACACCGATAGCTTTAAGTTTTGGTATATACAAAAAGATTGCAGCGAACACATTTTTAAGTTGCCCGTATCTATCTGGTTTGTCGCATCTTCTACGGACGTTGGTAGGTGTATCATCGGAAAGTAGCGTGTCAGTTCTTCAGACAGTTTCTTTTGTTCCAAAACGCTTATAATTGATAATGGATTGTCAAATCCAAAGTTGGTGCTCAGTAATTTCTTATGCCTCACACTCACACTTTGCTTAACCTGTATTTCAACGTCTAAGCCACTCAGCGCCGTTATTTTGTTTAGGTGTACCAAAGTGTCATCCAACAGCAAACAATCGCTGTTAACGGGGATATTCATCAACAGTAGCGCTTTAATTAGTGGATCTTGAAAATGCCCCGTTGTGTCTTCACCAGTTGTTGTCTGATTCCCTATCGCTATATGTACAACATGGAGTAGCATTAGCGTGTTAGATGTATGGCCAGTGTCGCGTGTCGTTGGTATATACAAATCGTTCAGGAAGTTGAAAGCCTCAGTACCTATAACGCATAAGCGAAATATCGATAGCTGATCGTGCGTTTCCTTTGGTAGTGCATCTATCCCAAGTTCCCAATATTTGTAGATGTATGGACCAATAAATGAGTATTCATCATCATTCAAAATGTCCGTCTCAAATACGCTATCCAATACCGCTATATCATTCACTATGTCAGGCTTAAATGGCTGTAACACTATGCCCGATATAACGTCTTCTAAGCTCATATCTATGTATTCGGTATCTGTTAAGCATTCTGTCATTTATGTGAACTCACTTATCACCCAAACCCTTAAATACATCTAGTGTTTGGTAGTACTCATACTGCTCGTCAGTAAAGATATTCGGGGAAAATACTATGTAGTGGTTTGGCAGATTAAAGCTCTCGTATGCTTCGTCTGATACCTTTTCCAAAGCTTTTGCGAGTTGATACAAAGAAAAGTTTTTGTTCTCTTTGATGGCATTCAAATACCACTCTTTGTACTTGCGGAGCTGGTCTACGTAATCAACGTTCGCTACCAACATATCTTCTTGCTTGGCTTCTTCATATTCAGCCATTGTGTTGAACTTAATGTCCGTGAAGTACAGTTGGGTATCAATTGTTTGGGTTCGTGTCTTAATCGCATTAAACGCCTGTATATCCTCAAACATATTACGTGCGTATTCTGCTTCAGACATCTTTGTAGGATTAGGGCGTTGATGGCGCTTTAACGGCTCTACAAGCAAGCTTTGGCGATGTCGCCGTGCGAACTTAGCAAGCTCAGGATCTTGGTTGTCAGACTTATGCGATAACACCAGTAATGCACGTTGATATTGATTAAAGATCTCTTGAGGTATGTTCGTACTCAATACGCATATTTCAGCTTTCTTTTCCAGTGATAGTGCAAAGATGTGGTTTTGTGCATGGCATAGCGTACAGACCGCTACAATGTTCTCAGCCGTATGGTTGCTATGATCGCCGTCTAAGTGATGTGGCTCTAAAAAGTATTCGTCATAGAAATCACAAAAATAGCATTTAGCTGGTTGTGAAGACATTATTTGCTTTATTGTCTCATTGGTTTTAAAACCATCATGGATAGTTTTATCTTGACGTATCTCTTGCTTGTCGTTTACGCCGTTAATAGGTCTTAAAATACCAAACTTACGGTTTATATGTTTCACTTAAACCCCTTAATACTATTAAGTAAGGTCTAATTAAAACATGTATATACTATTTTTAAAATAAAAAAAGCGCAGCCTAAGCCACGCTTTTAAACTTATTTATTATTGTATTACGCTTTACCAGTAATAGTGTTCGCAGCAGAGAACATGATGAAGCCTACGATTGATAACGCACCACCCACACCAATACAGATCCAAGCAGTTTTCTTTTTCTTTTGTTGATCTTCTTCTGATGTATACATCATATACAAACCAGTACCAACTAAGCCTAAACCAAGCACCATGAACACTACGATTAAGAATTTATAAACGTTTTGACCTAATGTTTCACCACGGCCTAAGATTTCATTCGCATCAGAACCAGCAGCGTGTTTTCCGTAAGCTGTACCACCTGGGTTCCATGTGCCAGTGTTTGCATATGCAACTTGACCCATTAATGCAGAAACAAAAGCTAAAAACATTACTTTTGCGCGGAATGCAGTCGCTTTTACAGTGCGAACTGAGTGTTTTACTAATGATACCATTGTCATTTTCCTTTTATTTAATATACGGGAGCTAATCTCCGCACTGTAATTAAACATTCTTAAAACCCTATTGCTTTAAGTTGCTTAATTTTAAACTTCTCGTTAAATATCTTCAATATCTTATACAAGGTTTTTAAGAAACTCTCACCCTATTTTAAGAAGATTGTTTAAAATATTGTAAAAAAGGTTCCTCCTATTTGTGTTCCAAAGGTATTAACAAAGACATCGTGTACGTCCTGAACGTATACGCATAATACACCTGTTATAATTAAAACCCATGCTTTGCGGTATGTCGCATTGCCTTGAGCATCAATTTTCTCTACAAAACCATATAAGCCACGAGCTACGGCTATAATCCCTACCAGTTGCGTAAAACCTACAACCGCCGTAACGATATATGCACCTAAATCATTAGCACCAGCATCAGGCAAGTAACTTTGTACCGTTACAAGTTCTATGCCATTACCACCAAACAATGAAGAACCTAGTGCACCAATGATATATCCGTCATATCCAAGTGATGCAAAAGCACCACCGATAAGAATCTTCAACAATGCCCCACCAGTGGTAGGCTCTTTCATTCCATGACCAAAGAACTTTTGTTGAGGTGATGATGCTTGCACTAAGTCAAAAAGCGCCGTGCCAGTAATCACCAACCCCGTTACAACAAAGCAAATGCGTATAAAGCTTAGTAGTGGACCGTATATGTTTAATATCGCTTTAACTATATCTAATGCATCCACGCTATTTTCCTTATTTCACCCAAATGGCTTGTTCGTTTTCGTCAACAGCATAGACCGTGCGATTGTCTGGCATCTTCTGACCTACATAGACTGTATATGTATGGTTTTGAGAATCTGTCATCCAAGCGCGATCGCCTACAACCGCAAAAGCATCCAAGCGTTTTGCACCTTTTGGAATTGATAAGGTTTTAGATCCCGATGTACTTAAAGCCTTTTGCTTAGTCTGGTCTTTAGCTATTTTGATTAAACTAGTCTTTAATTCCTTAATTGCCTGTTCTTGCAATTCAACAAGGTTTTTAAGATCGTCATTTTCAGCTTTCAGTTGTTCATTTTTGATTATGGTTTCTGATTGAGCAACTGCAGTTTGTTCGCCGTTTTGTACTTGCCCATGCGCTTGCTCTTTTTCTTTCAAACGTTGTAATAAAATAAGTGCATTCGTACCCTGACTTTGATAGAAGTTAATTGCCTCTATTCCTAGATCAGAATCAATCGGATACGACATGGATTTGTACATAATCATGTATTGACCAGTGGTAGGATCTTTAAACACAATATTTTCATCAACAATGAACGCCGTATCATCAGCAATACTATTGTCCTTTAAAGGTTGTTGATTTTGATTGTATGTTGCTTGTGTTTGTTGAATGCCTTGACCAACAGTATCAATGGATTCTGGTGTTTGTTCTGGAGCAACTGCCGTGCTGACGTCTTTTGGTTTACTCATTTGTATCCAAAAGAAAGTACCAATCATAATTAAGGCAATAACACCAATAACAATAAGAAGTTTTGGAGGAATACCACCCTTCGCACGACCTTCGCCTTTTTGGGGTTTGCCTTCAGCATCTTTTAGATTTTTCTTTGCCTGTTCAGCAGTCATTTGATTATCAGACATTTCGCTTACCCCTTACTTTTCGGTGTTGTTACGTCAGCATCAAAAAAGACTTCAAATACTTTTCCGCTGTTAACGATATACGTAGTTGGTCGAACTGTTGATGTACGTGCCATGTTCGCCATTTCCGTACCAACGTTACCAATGATGTTCCCGGCAATTTCTTTATCGTTTGGCTCTTCCTTCGTGCTTACAACATTGCCAGTATTTGTGATTTGGGTTGTACCAATGTTTTGATAGGCTTGTCCGTAACCCTCAAAGATTCCAGCAGTAACCATACCGCCAAGCTTTTGCAAAGTGTGTTTTTGGACTTTATCAGCCATGCCCGATTGTTTTGTTCCAAGAGTTAAAGCTCGTACTTGGATTGCATACTCTTCGCCCTTAAACAACATACGGGTAAAGTTAAATTCAATATCCGCAGTATTCAGACCAACAGTACCAATAAGTTTTGCGCCGTTAAATTTACCGCCAATAACAGTAGCAAATAGGTTTTTACCTTTATCAGTATTCACACCTGTATCTAAACGCGCTTTCATTGTTGTACCAGCTTTAATGATTGCTAGTCCTTTAGTAGATTCGCTAGTCGTATTCGCAACGTTCAAGCTTCCAAGGTTTTGTTGCCCTTCCGATGCTTTAGTGTTGTGTGAATATTTATATGTTGAATATCCGTTGACCTTGTTCTTTGTATTAGAAAACGCAGCAAGTTGATCAACAAAAGCAGTTTGACTTAATTCACGCGTTGCAGCATTACGTTCTGCATAAGCAGCTGCTTGTTGGCTATATACATTAGCAACATCATTAGCAGCAGATGAAGCATGTTCATATTGTTGCGCGTAGTTAGTTTGATAAATCGGTGCGTTTTGATTAGCACCGTTTTGTGTTTGTGGTTGTTGTGGTAGACCACCGCTAGTTGGTTGAGGTAATGCACCACCTTGATTTGCCATATTAGCTCTGGCCATCTGGTCAAGTTCAAGCGTAATATTTGGTGTACCACCTGTTGCAGAACCGTTTACAGGTTGCCCATTTGGACCTGTAATAAAATTCTGATCGTTCAGATCGCCGTTTGGATCTTGTGTTGCAACTGTTTTAAATTCGGGCAAATAGCTTTCACCATTTTTGCCAGCTCGAGCAGCTTCTTCAGCTTGTTTTTGACGTTCATATTCTACGTATTCAGGAGGGATAACATTTGTACCCTGTCCTTGGATTTCTGGTGTAGCAATAGCAACCTGATTATCTAAAGCTAGTTGGTCACTTTTCCCCATTGGGTTAAACATAAAAAAGCCTAATCCACCAACTACTACCAAACCAATAATTGCAACAACGCGAAAGCGCGTATCTGCAAAAACACGTTTTTTGTTAGCAGTTTTAATACTTGTATTTTTCAGTTTTTTAGGTTGGTCTTCTTCTGAATGAACTTGGTTTGCAGAAATAATAGTTTCATCGGTAGTACCTACTTCAGTGCTACGACTAGAATTCTCTTCAATGTCATTCGGGTTATTTTGTTGGTTCGTTGAATCCATTTTTAATTCTCACTTAATGACTTAAAATGCGTCTTCGAGGTAAACAGTTTTAGGTGTACCGCCAGTCGTTGAAAATGTGATGTACTTCAGATCTTCAGAATCTTCATAACGGAAGATCTTCATACCGTTGTTAGCGCGGAAAGAACTCAAAAAGGCTGGTTGAATAACACCAAAGTTACTACGCACATATATATAGCCACCAAACTTCCAAGCACGGACATTAGGACTATCAGTTCGCATTTCAACAGCACCCTCAGGCGCTAAGCCATCCATAAATTGCAAACTCACACCATCTGGAATAATCGATGTTTGATTGCCTGTTGAATACATAGCTTTGGCTGTTGGGCTTCGACCAGGTATACGTGCGTCTACACGAACATCTAAATCACGTTGGCCAGTAGCTAACATCAAAATTACTGGAGCACCCAATCCCTTTAATGTGACCGTTACGTTTCCGAAAGCAGCTGGATCTAATGGTTCGATTGAAAGGATGTTAGTTTCAGGGATTTCGTCTGGCTCTTTTTCGTTTTGCTCACCTAAGCCATCTGAGAAACGTCCACGGTCCAAAGAAATCTTTTCAATGTTCCATGGATTTCCTGAAGAATCGGTAAAGACAATAGTAGATAGCATGCCAGCGCTTAAACGAATTACTGGCGGTTCCTCACCAGGGTTTAATGAAATACCCAAACTACGGGTTTTCGCTTGTGGCGTATTTACATAAGGACTAGAAAGGCTTCGTTTTTGTTGCAACAAAAGTCCTTTAACTATTTTTGTTTGCTCAGGTGTGAACTGCAAACCAACAAGATTGTGAACCTGTCTGTCAATTTCCGATGCTGTATCAACTACCTCAGGTGCAACCAAAGGAGATTGAGCATCCGCAAAAGTATTCGGAGGCATATCAGCAGCATTAACTATTGTAGTTAATGCAGTAGAAGCAAAAAGAGCCAAAGATAATTTTTTCAATTTCATAAGTATCATCCAATTAACGCGCTGGAGTTAACGTAATTGTCTTAACAGCAATACCGTTGTAGTTCAGATAAGAACGTGGATGCTCAACAATAGTAACTGTCGCAATGAAGCGGTGAGTCTCTTTAGGTTGTTTGTCACCTAAGAAGAATTGAGTAGTGATAGGAACACGAACAGTCCAACTAGGTTCTGCAGCATGTAAATCACGGTTTTCGATTTGTGGAACATCAGTAGCAGTAGTTCGCATCGTTAGGTTGTTTTGTACGATTGTGCCAACTGTTTGTGATTGAGCGATTTGCTTCATCAATGAATCTTTACCGCCCTCAGTGAAATACATTGAACCAGCATTGTTAATAACGTCACGCCAGTTCAAGAAATCAAAGTTGTAGACAGAAAGAATTGCACTCTTACCGAATTCAGAAATAACAACGTCAGTAACGCGAGGGTTTTTTGATGCTTCGATTGGACAGATAACCGAGTTATCTACTGTTTGAACAGCTTTGACTTTTGGGTATGCATTAAAGGCAGCAAAAATAATCATCGCAAGAACAGCACTCACGATAAAAGCGAAAAACACGAAAACAAGCCATCGTCTTAACTTTGCAATCTCCTTATCTTTTTCATCCACCTGTTTTCTGAGCCAAAGACTAGGATCACAAGAACCTATTTCAGCGTTTTCATTAGATTTGTCTTTAGACACAACAGCACTCCTATTTCGCTGGCTGATATATAACAGATGGAATTGGACGATCTGATTTAGAGCTAAGCACACACTTAACTGGTGTGCCGTCATCAAAAACCAAAGATTCAAAATCTGTTGTGGTGAGTTTAAAAGCTACAAAACTAAGCGTTGTTAAAACGGTTAAAATGCACAATGAGGCAAACGTACTAACCAACACTCTTAAAAGCCTTGCGTATTTTCTTTTACCTATTATTGATACTTCAGCGTAAGGAGAACCCCATGTTGAAGTAGTCAAATTAGTTTTAGAGTTATCCATTTAGTCAATCACTAAACCCGACTTTAATTCGTCCTTATAATAGTCGGTATTAAACTCATTTGCTATATTAAGATCAAAATAATAAAAGGTATCTAGGTTATTAGCTAAAAGTGTTTTAACAAATTCATGGCTACCATTAACGTTTTCAATAGAATCTAAAGTAGGCTTTATACTAAAACCACTATGGCCTCTCCACTTTCGCCCATAAAAGTTAGAAGCAGTATCTTTACCAGCATGTCCAAAAGCACCGGCTATCACAAACTTATCAATACCCTTTACCTTAGCATTTGCAATACATTGATGCCTTGTACTGTATAAAGTAGGTCGTTGATCTTCATTAGTTAAAACCTTGCCTCTAAGCTTAAAGTAATTGATATAACTTAAACGTAAACGCTCTTGCAGTATTTTAATAAAAGTCTGTTTTTCATCCCATCCAAAGGTATAGCAACTACTTTTATTTAAACTAGATACCTTTCTCACATACCTATTTAGCAAGTTCCAATAAAGGTATATCTTTTCTTGATCTTCATGTTTAAGGTCATCAAGTATTAAATACCTTTTAAGTCCATTAGCCCGACCATGTGTAGCCTTGCCATTTTCCACAATCATGATCAGTTTTGGTCCTTTTACTGCACAACAGAATGAAACGGAAAACCACTCAACAGGACGCAATCCAACAACAAGATTGGCATCAACAAAAGCAACCATCATCCGATCAAACTCACTAACCCTGGTGTTACTCTCGTTCTTATGCTCGAATTCTCTTACCAAGTAGTTGTAAAACGTGCGTTCAAAGTACTTTGTTTTCAGCTCAGAAGTACGCTTAGGTTTGTCCTTATTAGCTGTATATTTTGTGTTAATGATTCTTAAATATAATTCTTCTAAAAAATATTCATCAAAACCAGCATCTATATCTTCATCATTAATAGAGCCATTATTTAACTCATTAAGCTTTAGACCGATTCCATACACTAAATATGCACGATATGTTCTAAATGTAGATTCCGCGTAATAACCATTTTCAGATTTAGTTTTAAATTCAGAATATATGTTTTCATATAACATTTTTAAATCTAGCTCTGAACTATCTAAATGTTTATCAATCTTTTGCTTAAGCTCAATATCATATTTAGTCTTAGTAGAATACGGAAAATCTTCTATACGACTTGTGTATTCTTTTAATGTCTTTGGATAGCTATTAGGATTCTCAAAACTGCTCACCACTACCACCCTTAATCCACATGCAAAACATGAGCACATACTACAACGTTAAACACCTTTCTAAAAGTACTCGTTAAAACGTTTTTCACTTTAAGCAAAATGTTTTTCACTTTTAAGCCCAATAAATGCAAATGTCTTTTTTGACTCCTCTCTTGTTAGTACAGTGGAAAAATCAAAAAAATGAAGTTGAGAAATCATAAAAACACAGTGGACCTTTTTTACAGTGAAGTGCTTGATATGCATAGTTTCAATAGTCTTTTGCCAGTTGTGATGCCTTAAATTTTTAGGGAAAAATACGACTCTAAGCCTATCATTATTGCAGTTTAATTGGTGTTTAAGGTGTCAAATCTTTATATTTAAGATGCACAGCACTAAACCATAAGGTAGGTTTTTATAAGTAGCAGTTTTAATGTCTTTAAACTTTTAAATTAGGAATGGTATATACCAAGATGCATTTTTTCTTCAAACAGTTTTTATCAATTTATTTAATATTAAAGAAGCTGGCTTATAAATAAATTGTATTATCACCAATAATATTTTTAATATTAATTAAAAAAAGCATATAAACATCTTTATTAATATACTTCTATACTGTAAAATATAAATTACAGTATTAACAATATTTTAATTAAAAAAAGAATAAATGTACTTTGTTATTTTCTGTATAAATTATATTCTAAAAAAAGAACAAAAAAGAATAGAAAAGATAATAAAAAGAAAGAATAAGACTATAAAGGAATATAAAAGATGTCTAGCAAACTATAAGAGCTCATTTACTCTCTATAATTGATTGAAAAAAGTACGTTGTATTTCCATTTCAGATAAGTACTACTAAAAAAAAGCATTGTTTTGGACAGACAATGCACTTAAAAAGAGTATTTTTTACAGATTTGTCTTGTTTAGGCCAGGTACGACTGCCTGAAGAACGCCCTTAGATATACGTTAAAGCTTATAAATTAGGTTTAAGCGAGTGCCTAAAAGTCGGCTTTATACCTTTTAAGGGATTTTTTATAATTAAAAAAGTGCATTTTAATAGTTTTTAGACTAAAATCATTTTGTCTTTATACCCACTTAATCTGGAGTAAAAATGAAGCACAATAAAAAGCTTTTAAGCGTTCTTGCAATTGGTTTAATGATGTCTGGGTGTGCTAGTCGTGATGTAACTCAATTAAACGTAGCAAGCCCTTTATCTATTATATCTGAAGCATCTCAAGAGGCTTTAATTGCACAACAGAACTTAAAGAACTCTTCTGCAATTCAAATGCAAACTGTTCAGAAGAAACAAGGTAGCATCAACCATGACCTTTTAAATATCGACTACATAGGCGATCCAATACCTTTAATTAAAAGTATTTCTAGCCAATACGGATACCGTTTTGTAGAAGCTGGTCCTACTCATGAGCTTCCAATTGTTAATTTTAATAAAAAGCGTCTTACTGGTGTAGAAGCTTTACGCGATGTTTCTGCTTATTTAAATACTGCTTCGATAACTCTAGATCATCAAAATAAAAGTATTTTATTGACTTATAACTAATACCCTTTAAATCCTTTTATACATATCTGGAGTTTTTATGGACTACTCTAATAATGCTTCATTACAAGAGCTACTAAACCCATCTAACCAGTCTTCTTTAGAAGTTCATGTTAGTAATGTTGAACAGCAAGCTCGTTATGAAGCCATGCTTGAATTAGTTAAGCAAAAAGGTATTAAGTTAGGGATCAATACTTATTTAAGCAACGCTCGTGAGGTCATCAAAAGCCAAGAGCGTAACCTTGATACAATCTTTAACTTTAAACCTTACATGATCAAAGATGTTGTTGTTCCCCCGGTTATTATTGAATCAAAAGATGTAACTGAGACACCTAATGCCATGTCGTACAAGACGACTAAGCAGACTTATAAAATCTTGAAACAAGCTCGTTTCAGTACTCGTGCACCTGATTGGCGTCAGTACCTTGTTTTCCCTACACTTGATAGCAATGTTGATTACGTGACTTTCATTCCGAAAGAAATGTTACCAGCTAACGAACAAGAACGAAAAATATGGAAAGAGACTGCTGCTAAGTCTTATGAAATGGGTTTAGTTGAGGGCCGAAATATTGTTGAAGATGCAGTAGATCGTCTTAAACGAGATTATTTGGGGATGGTTACTTTCCATAAGTTTGTTTTAGAGGGCAAGTTATCAATGCCAGCAATTAGCAGTCAATCACTGGCTGTTTCTTCTACACAAGACACTATTGCTCTTGATATGAAATTGCTTCAAATCCAACAATTACCGCAGTTCAATTCAAATATTGAAACTTGGAAACCAATTCTCCAACCTGAACAAATTGCACCTAGCTATCAAATTCCAAAAATTAACCTTGTTAGCGAACCTTAAGTTCGCTAACTCAATTGGAAGTTTTAAATGCAAATGAAGGTTTCGACATTAAAAGCAAAATCTGCATTATTTGATGTTAACAAGATTAAAGGATCTGAAAATAAGATTCTGACAGCTACCAAAGACATTCGCAAAGACTACGATTCTAGCCGTGGTTTTGGTTTGGCTACATTAACAGCCATAACGACATACAAAGATCCGAAACAAGGGTTTAAAAGTCGCGATGAATTTGAAAGTCTTCTATATGAAGCATTAGCTCATGGTGCTTCAGATATTTTCATTAGTCCAGATCGCCCCATCACAATGATGAAAGACTTGGAGTTATATTCGTTAACACACCGTATTATCAATCGTGATGAAGCTCTACACATCCTAAGAACGATTGCTGATGAAAATGCCTACTTAGTCCTTATTAATAATAAGTTTATTAATAAGGCATATCGTATTCTGCAGAAAGACGCTTCAGGTAAGGAAACTCGTTATAACTTTCGTGTGAACGTATCTCGAACTTCGTATCGTGGATCTGGAGATTCTTTTCAGATAACGTTACGTACAATTTCTGGCATTCCCCCTCACTTTTCAAAAGTGGGTTTAGATGAAGATTTCATTAAAAGATCGCTACCTCACAATGGTTGCTACATCATTGGCGGTATCACTGGTTCTGGTAAAAGTACAACACTAGCTTCAAATATTCGCTATGTGTTGGAAAATAATACTCATATTCGTGGAAATATTTTGACTCACAACGAGCCTATCGAATACGAGTATGACGCAATTGAAAGCACACACAGTATTGTTAGTCAAAGCGAAATCCCCAATAACTTCGAGACTTTTGCGGATGCAAATAGAGAGGCGATGCGTAGACGTCCTGCTGCAGTTGAAATCGGTGAATTGCGAGATAAAGAAACAATTTCTGCAGCTCTAGAACTTTCTTTAACTGGCCACCCTGTTTTTGCAACGGTTCACGCAACCACCGTAGACAAAATTATTCCACGTATGTTGAAGCGCTTTAAGCATGAAGAACATCTTCAGGCTGCAGCTGACATTATTGGTTCAGTTTATACATTGATTGCTCAACGTCTTGTTAAAGATGTGAACGGCAAGGTATTTGCTGTAAGGGAACACTTAATTTTATCACCTCAACTGAAAGAAGAATTGCTTTTAATTGATGATATTCATGCTCAACAGAAGTTTATTCGAGAGTTAATGATTAATTCTGATGGTTCAGATCCAAACATCAGTAAGAGTTTCAGGAAACAAGCTGACGATCTACTCAAAGCTGGTCGTTTGCATGAAGACTACTATTACAAACTGATTTATTAAGAGGCGAATATGGATGATCAATATGCACACTGGTCGCAATTTAGATTAAATCTAATCCTATGGGGCGGTTTAAACGGATATTTGTTTATACCTTTTCTAGCTGTTGTTATTAAGTTTTCCTTGTTCAAACTTATGCTTTTCATCGGCTTGATAGTAGCAACATTGGTTATTGAAAAAGTATTTAAATACAAATACAGCTATATCCCCTCTGCTCTTAGACGCTTAGTTTTTGGGGGCAATAAATACACTAGACGCGGTAGAAGACGTTACTCGTTGTAAATCTTGAAAAATTGAAAGGTAAACTTATGAAAAATACTCAAAATGAAAAACCAGCGATTGAAGAACGTTATATTGTTCTAGGTATTGATGATGGACATGGCGGTACAAAGCTTTATGCTGGTCTAGATCAAGATGGAAATGAAATCAAACTGACTATTCCTAGTATTGCTTATTCAGGAAAAGTCCTCACTGGCGAAGAGGATTCTACTGACTATTATGTGGTTAAAGTTAATGAAAACTTTTATACAGTTGGTAAGAAGATCAATAGTAGTGTTCCTCTGGATACCAGAACAGACGAATACCCGACATCTGAATATAACAAGGCACTAATACACCAGGCAATTAAGGCCTATATTGACCATATCGGAACATATGATGGTAGAGCGTTTGCAATCGCTACTTCACTTCCTGTTAGTCGCTATTACACACCTGAAAAAACCAAAAACATGCCACTTATTGATATGAAAACTAATTTTCTACTCAATGGTGATGTTTGCTTCAACTTAAAAGATCATAAAGCTGGTAAACCGCTTAATATCATTAAAAGACATATTGTTAAATGTGAAGCTCAAACAGCTTATTTTAATGAGATTATTGATGTACACGGAAACGGTTCAGAAGATAGTGATCTTTTAATAAGTTCTGAATGTGCTGTAATCGATATTGGCGGTAAAACCACTGATATTGTAGTCACATTAGATGGAGGAAACATGCTTGATGGCCATCGTTCTACATCACGTAACCTTGGTATTCTTACCATCTATGAACGAATCACTAGCTTAATTCTTGAATCTGGCTATAAAACAGTTAACGCTAACTGGCTAGATTTCGCACTAAAATCTGGAACTTATGGTATAGGATCTCAAGCCAAAGATATTACAGGTTTAATTCAGCAAGCTAAAAACGAATTCATGATCGAATTAAATAACTTTATCTCTAAACAGATCGGTGGAGGCGATGATTTAGCATTAGTATTATTTTGTGGAGGCGGTGCAGCTTTTCTTGAAAAAGAGATTAAAGAAAAGTACGACTTACCGAACGTAAGAATCGCTGAATCACCAGAGTACGCCAATGCTAAAGGTTTATATAAGTTAGCTAAATACATGTATAAAATGTACGCAGAAATCAAATGACAGATTCAAACTACATACAACTATCCTATCAATTAATTCACTTAACAAGAGAAGATCTTGATGTGATTAGTAGTGTTAATAGAAATCTACCAGGTCTAGACTTAAACGCTTTTAGTTTAAGTCTGCTGTATTTAGGATTTATCTTTTGTACTGACAAGCAGAAGATTTTTCTAAATGCGCCAGTGCAAAATGAAATAGACGAGACGTTTGCACAGCCTGTACGAATGAAAATAGATAAAAATGCAAATCAAAAACTATTTAATTCAATTAAAAAACATCCTCAAGGAAAGCTTCGTAGAAATTACATAACTGCTGTTTTACATGCTGGTATAGCGGTTCTAATTGAGCTTTCATACCTTTATAAGTTGTATGAAGTTAATGAGGATATGGCAAGCCTATATTCTGTCAATTCTTTCCTATTAAGGTTTGGCTTAAGTACTTGTGTTGAAACATACACCAAGTTTAATACTGCTTACTATGTGTACGATATTGAATATCTTGAAAAAAAGTATCTTGATCATATATCCATACAAATACCAGAAAGTAGTAAGGAGCAAATTGAACAATCACCTAAAAAGCCCGTAACTAATTCTATCAAGAGCAAGGAGGTTCCTGTTCAAAAAGCAGTTAAGATAAAGGAAGCTAAACATACTGAACATAAAAACATTCAGGACCACTCCCCTACCGTTGAAACATCTCAAAATACCGAAACGTCCGAAATTAACAATGCTAAACCAAGTCAAAACGTATCTGAATCAAAACCAGTAACCAATCCAAGTAGTTCGGATTGGCTTAACCAGACTTTTAATCCAGATCTATTATAAAAAAAACCGGCAATGCCGGTTTTTTTCATTCAAAGTTTTGAAACTTCAATCATTCAAGCTCTTAAAAAACTCTTCAATTTTTCTAGCTTTCTCTTCTGTAATATCTGCATCCAAGGCTACTCGCAACTTAAGTACACTCTTACCTTTGGTACCACATTCAGAACTCATAGAACCAAATTTAACGCCCTTATCTGTCTTAAAATCGAATTTAATCTTACTCGGTTGTTCTTCAGTAGTAGCTTCTTCAGTTTTTTCAGGCTTAGTCGCCTTATTTGCTTTTTCTTCTTCACTCAAAATAGCTATAAATCCTTTATGACGCTTGCCCGTGGATTTAAATTCTTCAACGTATTTATCCCATTCTGGTCTTAACAAGTCGAAAATTGCTTTTTCGGTTTTAGTTTCTAAAGCTTTATTTATTGCGGTATTCACTTCTTGAGCAATATATCCAGAAATTAGCTCAGGATCTTCGTTCAAAGAGTCCAAAATGAACTCAGGTAAGTCTAGAATATATTTGAGACGGAAATACTTCGACTTATCAATCGCAAATTTTTCAGTAACAAATTCATAACTTTCAAAAGGATAACCAAACTCTTCACATAATTGCTTGATTTTTAATATGCTTTCAAAATCTGAAAGATTTTGTCTAGCAGTATTATCCAATAAAGCTGTTATAGCAGCTTTATCATCATTCATAGATGTTTTAACTAAAGCAGTAATTCTCTTGAGCTTTAAAATCTCTTTAATTGCTCTAAAACGTCTCTCACCAGCAATTAACTCGTAACGATTACCCTTCTGTCGAACTGTAATCGGGTTAATTTGTCCATTAGTTTCTATATCAGCAGCCAAAATTGGCAACTTCTCATATACACGTTTATTCATGATACGTGGTTGATAAGGTGATGGATCAATTAAATCAATGTCGATTGATTCTAAATGAGATCCGCTAACAATATTTTTTGTTTCTCGCTTAGCTAGTGGGTTAAGACTCCCCTCTTCTATAGTTGGAGTCACTGTATTTTCTTTTACATCAGTAACTTGAGCATCACTCCCTGTTGCATTAGCAACAGATGTTTTTTTCATGCTTTTTACTTTATCTTTAAAGTTCATATCAGCACCTTATAATTTTTTGTATTCAGAAACCATTAGATCTACAAGTTGATTAATTGCTTGTTTTGCTGGTGTTTCTTTTCCAGCATCCAGATCAAATACGGAACACTTAACATATGATGCTTGACTAAAAACCGTAGCATTTGGAATACAGATTAATTCCTTATTTACCAGTTTTTCTTGCAATTTTGGTTGAGCATATTCATTGCGAATATCTTCAGCCAAGGTAAGATCCACTGTATTACGCTTGTTATAAAAGTTTAGTACTGGCGATAGAATTTTTAAATCTGGATTGCTTGTCTCTATGTCATCCATAGAGTTAAGTATATCTTCCAAACCCTGAATACTGTATTCACCCTGTAATGGAATTAATAAACTGTTTGATGCTAACAAAGCATTAAAAGTTAGAGTTTCCATTCGCGGTGGACAATCTAACAAAATAAAGTCGAAATCCCCTTTTATCTTTCTTAATACACTTCTAATAATTTCATTAGGAACTGGACTAGAACGCTGAATATTGATTTCAACATCACGAATGTTATTAGCACAAGCAATCAAAGACACATTTTCAAAGTTGGTTTTATCTGGACCTTGTATAACATCGTGAATGTTAATTGTTTTATAGTTTTCAAAAATATCTTTTAGAGTGCCATCTATATCGTTAATATCTGGAACATTTGAAATATGTTTTGTTGCATTACGTTGGCTATCTAAGTCGATTACTAAAACCGTATAACCTAATTTTCCAAGCTTAGCAGCACAATTCACCGTAGATGTTGTTTTGCCCACACCACCTTTAAAGTGGATGCTTGTACAAATATAAGTTTTTCCTGAGTTCTTTTCCATTTTTCAATCACCTTTCAAGTAAAGTCAAACAATACAATATTTGAAAAATATTTAAAATACTTTTTCACTTTATTTTTAATATATTTCAACTTTTTCAATCTATATGCCTAACATGTGTCCATATCTTATGTGTTTTTCATTATCAGACTGATAACAGCTTTAGATTCCTTGGCGTGGTTTTTTTCATTATCAGACTGATAACAGCTTTAGATTCCTTGGCGTGGTTTTTTACATTATCAGACTGATAACAGCTTTAGATTCCTTGGCGTGGATTTTTTCATTATCAGACTGATAACAGCTTTAGATTCCTTGGCGTGGTTTTTTTCATTATCAGACTGATAACAGCTTTAGATCCCTTGGCGTGGATTTTTTCATTATCAGACTGATAACAGCTTTAGATTCCTTGGCGTGGTTTTTTTCATTATCAGACTGATAACAGCTTTAGATCCCTTGGCGTGGTTTTTTCATTATCAGACTGATAACAGCTTTAGATTCCTTGGCGTGGTTTTTTTCATTATCAGACTGATAACAGCTTTAGATTCCTTGGCGTGGTTTTTTTCATTATCAGACTGATAACAGCTTTAGATCCCTTGGCGTGGATTTTTTCATTATCAGACTGATAACAGCTTTAGATTCCTTGGCGTGGATTTTTTCATTATCAGACTGATAACAGCTTTAGATCCCTTGGCGTGGTTTTTTCATTATCAGACTGATAACAGCTTTAGATTCCTTGGCGTGGTTTTTTCATTATCAGACTGATAACAGCTTTAGATTCCTTGTCGTGGATTTTTTCATTATCAGACTGATAACAGCTTTAGATTCCTTGGCGTGGTTTTTTTCATTATCAGACTGATAACAGCTTTAGATTCCTTGGCGTGGTTTTTTTCATTATCAGACTGATAACAGCTTTAGATCCCTTGGCGTGGTTTTTTCATTATCAGGCTGATAACGGTTTTTCGATTCTAAATCGTTGATTTATTCATTATCAGACTGATAAAAAGGGAGTTGCCAAGAAGAGGGGAGGGCTTACTACTACTTACAGTTAAATAAATGGGTAGACGTTGTGAAATGCACAACTGAAAATGATCTATATTAGCTGAGTAGGGGAGTGCCCTATTCAATAAAAAGACTACCAACAATATTTATAGAGAAATTTATTATATAGGCGGTTAATCCACTTAAATGTCTAGTAGGGGAGGGCTTCTTATTCATTCTTTTTAGTATTTGACCAAGAATACTGGCTTAGTGTTGAGATTGACCTGATTTAAGCTTTAAAAGGTATTAAGTGCCACTTTAGTCAAGAGCTTAAAACCAGACTTAAAATCCTTAAAAGGTTTAAGGGGAATTAGATTAAAACCAATATTAACTATATAATACCCAACAATACACATATTAATAGGCTATAAAATGGCAGATCCAAAAGATAAGCTTGTACATGAGAATCATATTTATATATTTACTGTTGTTATGGTTTTAGTGGCTTTTTTGGCTGTATGGTTTGCTTATAAACCTCAAATTGTAGGGTTTTTAGTATACACAAAAGGCATTTTAATTATTCCTCTATGGTGGATACATAGCATATTCAAAGCTATCGGGCTTAACTACGTGCCTTTACTAAGTGAGTTGGTGTATTCAACAGAACACCTATGTAAACCAACAAACAATTGGCTTCCATTATTTTGTCAAAATAAGTTTAGCGAAGTCACTATTTTTCAAATTTCAAAAGCCAGTCAAGCATGGAATTTATTAATATTTTTGCTGGCAACACCTTGGATAAAGAAAGCTTATGACCGCTTCAACAGCGAGCATCCAGCACGGGGCTTTATCAAAAGCATGAACCTAGAAGAGTTCATAGAGGAACAAATTCCAAACCAAAGACACTTACAGGTTTTTGGTCCATTAGACTTGTCAAAATATGATACGAACAATGGTCATTTTAAAGCGCTAGATTCAACTTATGAGTTTGCAAATAGGCATGAATTAATTACAGGAACTAAAGAGCGCCTTGTGAACATTACAATCAACGGAGTAACGAAAGAATATAATGATAAAAGTGAAACAGTACCTATCATAGATGAAGAGAAGTTTTTAAATGTCTTACGTGAACAACTAGGGGATCTTTGGATAACCCTTGATAATTCAAAAGAAACATCACCCGATGAATTATCGTATTTATCCGATGTTGATACAATTTTGCTAGCTTTGTATTTACCAGTAGCATGTGCGACCGATGAATCTATGGATGATGAAGAGTTCCGTAAAATCAAAAAAGATTCAACAACATTAATTAATTACTATTGGGATATTTGCACAAAAAATATACCTAACAACCCATTGTTTGCAATTGAAAATCAGTATGTTGAGGGCGATCGTAAGCTTGTAGGGTTTAATTTTGATTTCCTTAGAAAAAGAATTCACAAATACATTAAACATCCCGTTGCTACTAAGATTTTTAAAAACCATGCATATGTAAGAACTATTTTGTGTGAGGTTGTATTAACAGCAAGACAACTAGGTGTAATGCCACCAACAGATATACGCTGGTTAAAACTATACAATCGAACTGCATACGCATTCATACAGAATATTGGTAGACCGTCTTTGTTTAGTGAGGGTTTAGGTCCAATCTCGCATTATCTAATTGAGGTGAAATTAGGGAAGCCATTAGAAGAGCCAGACTTTAACATTGGCCTTGTTGGTTTTGAATACGAATTATTGAGTTTTGCCATGACTGAAGCTAGACAAAAAGCTGCTGAAGATGTGAACAGTATTATTCGAGTAGTAGAGTTTACGGACAAGGAATTAAACAACGGATCTTATAACTCTAAAAACAATGATAAAGATGATTTTAAGTATAGTGACGATCATGTTTTTGATATGGTGAGCGTAGAAATACCACAGGATGAAATACAAAAAAATAAGCAAAAAGGGTTTTAGTCTTAAACTTATAAGTTATAATTGACCGGTATTAAAACACCGGTCTTTTTTATTTAACTATTTTTTTAAAACCATATTTTAACTATACTGCTAAAACATGGCTTAAAAGGTAATACTCTAAAATGCTTTTAAATAATTTCACTAAAATAGTAGCAAGTTGCGCTATTAGTATTATTACAATCTCTACTTACGCTGCACCATCTCAGGACCTTACTTCTAAGATGCAAAAAATGGGCAAAGTAAAAGAAGTTAAACCCTTTAGTGGAGGTTTAACTTCTTGGATTCTTGAGGCACCTAATGGGAAAAATGCGGTGTTTTTTACAACATCCGATGAAAAAGTCATCTTACATGGTACAGCTTGGGATTCTGCTACTAAAAAAAATATATCTGAGCCTCTTAAATTAACTGCAAAAAAAATGAATACACCAGCACAACAACCAACAGCTTCCGTTGGGAATTTGGCCAGTGCATACAATCATCCAGTCTTTAAAGCTGTAAAAACGCTTTCAGGGTTTAAAGAGGGGAAAGCGAATGATAACAACACTGTATACATCATTTACGATCCACGCTGTAAATATTGTCACGAAACATTCAACCTTTCTCGCTCATACGTTAAAAGCGGTGCAACTATTAAATGGATTCCAGCTTTAGTTCTAAACCAAAGTGAAAACGGAAAACAATTAGCAGCTGGAATTCTTCGTAAACCATCTGAAGATACTATTAATAAAACCTTTAATGGAACAGATGAAGAAATTAACTCAATTAAAGTGATTCCTACACCACAGGAACTTGCTGAGTTGGATAAACACTTAGGCGCTCTTCAATCTATCTTCTTCTATCACGAAGATATTGTTGCAATGCCAAAAGAAGATCGTGAACAGCGAGAAGCAATTCGTAGCGCTGGACAAAAGCCACAGCCACTAACTGCTGGTGTACCAGTTGCTATCTTTGTAAATAAAAAGACTGGAAAAGTTGAAGCTCGTAGAGGAACTTCAGAAACAGCCACTCTTGACTATATTTTCAAATAAGAGGGAATTGAGATGAACAAAACTCAATTGAAAGCTTTCCAATCGATTGTCGGAAACTTTTCACCTTATTTCTCTAAGATAAACAATGAGTCTATGTTTTTAGATTCTGACCTTTCTGGAGATACGGATAGAAATCGCCAGGTGAGCATCTTCAATATAGATGCAAAGGCCACGGATTTACTATTAACGATCAAAGGATTTGATCAGGTCGAGAATAATTTGTTTAGAGGACAAGTTTTCTTAAAGTCTGACGAAAACACAGAAATTCTTATTAGTGAGCCATGCTATTACTTAAACAAAAGCAAGGTTCGTTTCAGTACATATGAACTTCAGAGCTACATAAAGGAAGTTTGGCATCAAGCTCTAAATGAATATAAGGCTGATGTTACAGACAGCCCTATACGTTCTAATGAAGAAAAATACAGCTTATCTTTAGCAGATAGATTCTCTAGTTTTAAAACGTCTTGGCCAGCTATGGGCATTGTAGCTGCAGTAGTTGTTTTTGCTGGAGGCGGTTACTTTTTAGGTTCAGGTACTAATGCGAAAAATGCATCTTCAGAAACAAGTTCGCAACAACTAAGCACATCTGATAACCCTGAACTTGACGGTAAAGCCTTGGCTCTTAAAAACATGGGGTTAGATCCTAACTCAATGGCTTTTGATAACTCATGCTTTCAAGAAAAATAAGGTGAATTATCTATGAGAGCTAGACGAATAGAAAACCTTGAAGCATTACAGCTAAAGGCCTCAGAAATAGCACAAATAACCGTTAAAGAGTTGGAAGCACGACACTATTTAGTTTGGTGGTTGAGCTCATATGACCGAAACATGAAACGTGGCTATAACAATGAAACCATTTGCTTAAGCACCTATCAGGTGAATGAGTTTTGTTTTTCATATGCAATCACAAGCGAAGTTGAAAAGTTTTATTTACTAATACAACCCGAAAATTGGTTTTTAAATGATTTAACTTTCGAGTCTGCTTCTATAGATGAAAAAGGCTTAGTTTTAAATTTAGCTGAAGTAAATGATCAGTTATTCAAGCTGTATATATCGCGAATGCAAATCAGATTTAATCTTGATGAAATTCATGCTGAACGTTTAACACACGCAAAGAAATATGCAAAAGAACTGGTCTTTATTCAATACAACCCACAGAAAAATCAGGTCATGAATGTAGGTGTTTCTATCAATTTAGAAAACAACACAATCACTCGAAAATCATCAAATCAAACGGCAAAAAATAAGCGCTTGAAAGGGGCATTCTAATGAAGAAATCAAACTATTTTAAGGTAATTGGTGCAATAGCAGTTTCAACAGTTGTTTCACTTGCTTATGCTGGCTTTACTGAAATTAATAGTTCTGGAGACATTGTATCTAAAGACAGTGCAAATGCTTTACGCACCAGTTTTTCAACACCAAATCAAAATATACCAGCGCCATTACGCACATATTCACTATGGGATAAGATCTCAGAGACAACCAAATATAATGGCACAGTACAACCAAAGCCAACACCTGTTGCAATTGAGAGTACATCTTCTCAAGCACAAAATATTCAAAGCAAAAGCAATATTAATGTGGCTAACATAGAGAGCCAACAGGAAATCAAAAGATTACAGGCAGCACTAAAAGAGAAAGAAACTGAGAATAACAAGCTCAAATATTCAAACCTTGAGATGCAAGTGCAAGTAGTTGAACTAAAAAGCGATATAAACGAACTGAAGCAACAAGTTAACTTTTTAGCAAGCCAGATGCAAATTGTTGAAAGCGATGTGCTTGTAATGAAAAACAAAAAACCAAGTTCTTTTTTAGCACGAAATTAAGCAATGGTTGTGAAGAAAATTACTCAAAAACCTACCAGTGAACAGCAACGAGCAATTGATAAAGCAACACGACTAAAAACCAGTTTTAAATTGATTGCTTTTGCTGGTACTGGTAAGACTACGACATTGATCCATTGTAGTAGTGCTTTGCAACAACTAGGTAAGCTTGGACTATATCTATCATTTAATAAAAAGATGGCAGATGAAGCTAATCAAAAATTCGCTGAATATGGGCTGAATTCAGTCACATGTTCTACATTCCATTCTCTAGCTTACAGAAATATACCTGGTTGGCTGAAAAATAAGATTAACAAGCCTACGTTACTTCCTAAAGATATTGTTCAAAAGTTTAAGCTTGAAAACATTCGATTTCAGTACAACGGGAAAAACCGACAACTCACCGATCTAACATTAGCGCTGATTATCCTTAATACATTACGTTATTTTTGTATGACAGTGGATCAGACTGTTACCAATGATCATGCTTACATAGCTTTAAAAGAACAAACATCAATTAAGCGCAATGACGTTCTTGAAGATAAAATCACTTCAATTGCGAAAATGATCTGGAATGATGTAGTTGATCCAAACGGTGATTATGGTATTACACACGATTACTATCTCAAGTGGTGGGTACTGCAAAAACCACAACTTGATTTTGATTACGTGATGGTAGATGAAAGCCAAGATAGTGACCAATTAATACTAGACGTACTCAAACGTCAAAAAGCAAAAGTTATTTTTGTTGGAGATCCATACCAAAGCATATATGGCTTTAGGGGTGCGAAAGATATTTTACAGAACCTAGATCTTGAAGCATTGTACTTAGAACAGTCGTTTCGGTTTGGTAATGCAGTTGCAGATATAGCTAATCTACTTCTCAATAAACTTTTTGGTGAAACCAGACAGTTAAAAGGTTTACCAAGTAAAACGTCAAAAGTTACCACTTTCAATACATCAAGTTATGCACCATCTTCATTGAACGCGATTATTTGTAGAACAAATGCTACGGCTTTTGAATACTTTTTTAAGTTTCATGGCTACCTTAATGGCGAAAAGAAAATACGTCTTGAGGTTGATGGAAAGCGCAGTAAAGATATTTTCAGTGGGATTTTTCAACTGAGAGCAAATAAACGGCCAACGTGTAAAGAGCTTCAAAACTTTTCTTCCTACCAAGAGCTTGTGGACCATATACAAGTGTTTGGAGAAGTGGAGGGGGCAACTACAGAATTAAAAACCTTTCTGGATCTAACAAACCAATACTCATGGCAAGTGATTGAGTGGGCGTTAGAAAATAGTATGGCTGATGATGAAACTGACCCAAAAAACACTTTGGTCATTAGCACATCACACAAGAGTAAAGGTTTAGAGTGGGATAATGTCCTAATCGCAAAAGGCTTTAACTATAAAATTCTCGATAAAAAGCTAATGATTTCTGCAGATGAAAAACGGCTGTTGTATGTGACCGTAACACGAGCCAAAAACATATTATTTACAGATGGCATTAATGATTTATTGGAACACTTAAATTCAAAAAATACGGAGATTTCAAATGCCTAATCAAGTTGAAGTTCTGCAAAATAGAGTGTTTCAGGCATGTCACAATGCTAGTTATATTCGCGGAGAGTTTCATCACGAACCGTATATCATGGAGCTTGTTAAGAAAAAGGGCTCACAGGTCGCAGATATAATCACACCACTTCTTGAAATGTTTCATCTAATTGAAAAGGAAACAAAGTCAATCTTTAGTTTCACGGAAGATTTTAATTTCAAGCAACGCCATTTTGAACCAGGTGTTTATCTCAAAACTAAAGAGATATTAAATGGTGTAGAAACGTTCGATGGCCTGGCTATCGTTGATATTCCTTCAGGATCTTTTAGAAGCATTGTCATAGATTCAGGCGGTGGAATTGCTTCAAGTAAACATACAATTGAGCAGTTTAAGGAATTAAAGGGGAGATATTTAATTCCATTTTATTTTGATGGAATATATGTGCACCCTCACTGTTATACATATTTTTTCATCGAAAATGATATTAAGAGGGTGATGCCCCTTGAGGCTTATGATTCAAGCAAAGTAGGAAATGAGCAAAACATGGGCTTGCATTGGGTAGAAGAAGCAATTGAATACGGTAATCTTCACTTTGGGTTTGAAGTTGAAACACCAGATACCGAAACAATTATAGAAAAAGTCTAAAACCAAACGACAAAAAAGGGCATCTTATAGATGCCCTTTTTATGTTTTGAAATTAATAAGAAAGGTCGATTGCCACTTGTGCTAAAGATGTAAAAGCAGAGGATTCACACATAAAAGATTGACGAATAAAAAACGATGGATTGTATGAGCTCACCATAGTTTGACTATCACAGTTTTGGCTAAATTTAATATGTTGTGTATTGATTGCTTGCCAAGCTGCAGCATTCTTTTGACTTTCCGCACGAACGTCTTTGATGAAACGTGTTAATGATTGGTTGTATGGTGTATTGCACTTAAGTTCTGGTGAACCGTACTCAGAATCACGCGCTTCATTATAATTAAACACGCATTTTTGATACTCAGCTTGTACCTTGTTATAAGCTTGAATAGCTTCAGCTTTGGTCTTATAACCAGCGTTGGCAGATGACGTAATAATGGTAGCAGCACATAACAAAGCTAAACTTAAAAACTTTTTCATAACCTGATCCTTTATTACTTCATTAATGCCGGAATAAACATTGCCCAACCTAATTTATTGGTCGCTTTACATTGCATGCTTAGTGTTTTGTACTTTGCAGTCTGGCCAGCGTATAACTGATCGCAGTTAGCAAGTAACTGAGTAAAGTTTCGATTGTGATCAGCTAGAACACGCGGAGCTTCTTCATTATTAATATATTTAGAAGCAAGGCTACCAAGCTGACTTGCGCGGTTATAAACATTTGTATAGCAATTTAGGTGTTTTGCATCAAATGGATCGTTAGAAACCGCAGCACATTTAACGTTTACTAAGCGCAGTTTTTCAAGTTCAGCACGAATAGAGTCTGAGCTAGTATTAGCACTAGCATTAAAAGATGCACATGCTAAAAGGCTAAAACCCAATAAAGACAAAAATCTGTTTTTCATAATATTTCCTTTAATTGCTCTATTAAGGGTATTCAGAATAGTAAGGGCATAAACGCATAACAATACCTTCAAATGTAACGGCTTCAGCTAAAGTCACAACACCATCTCGAGGGTTTCTATCGAGGTTTCTGTTCGCATTATATTCACGACTAGGGCTTTTATATGGTCCACCTAAAACTAGAGCATAAAACCCAGCTATTGTTTTATTATTATAGTCGCTTTTACGTTGTCGTGCTTTTACTGCAAGATATAAATCTAATAATTCGACTTGTTGTTGAGCACTCAGTGTAGTGATTTGCTTAGGGTTTGATTTAATTGAAGCTGGTATTCCTCTCGCTGTTAAATCTGAAGCATTAATATCTGTTATACCAATTTTAGTCCATTGACTTAAACCATATGCACCAGCGTTGTTGTCAATTTTAAGATTAAAACCGGCAGATTCAAAACCAAGAATAGCTGCAACGTCATTAGGGTTATAACCATGTTTTAAAGAAACACGTTTAATACCATCTTTAACCGCACCAAAAGCACCTGGTATACCCCAACCACATTTACGATCTGGAGTACCTTGTCCACCTTTTAAGATTTGTGCATCTGAATAAACTTGCCCGTTTCCACCTTCCTCAAAAAGCTGTTTCATTTCAACTACTGCTACTTCAGGAATAACAGTTGGTTGTTCAGCTTTCGTATAAAGTTCATCTACACGGCCAGAATAGCGTTGAGTTTCTGACGCTGTATAAGCTGCCAAAAGAGCCTCTAAGCGTTCATTTTGTTTATGGATCTCTTTAGTCAAATAGTTTTGTGCATTGATAATGTTTAGCTTTTCAATCAAAAGCCCCATCATCGACATAGTTGCTAATTCATTAAACCATTTAGAGTTGCCATAACGTCCAGTACCAATGTTTTCAATTAATTCTGCTGGCGTAGAATTAAGTGCACCAATATCAAAACCCACATCATCAGCCGTACCACCAAAAATAGTTCTAGGCGGTGCATATTGAGCAACATCATTTGCATAAATGGTACCGCTTGCAGCTGCTTCAGGTGAGATAGTACCGTCAGCAATCATTTGAGCGACTTGCACTTGTGCAGATCCATAAGCATCCATCGAAACATCGCCACTAAATGCAAGTGCTGGAAGCTTTTTGCCTTGTTTTACTGCAATGCCATCTACCGATGAAGAAACGGGGAGGGTGATTCCTGTTGATGATGAATATAAGGCATTCCATTGAGTCCTAATGGTGTTACCCAAGTACGGTGTGTATTTGTTTTCTAATGCTTGTCCTTGTGGCGAGACACTAATCACAACGTCTTGAGGTAAATATGGCGTAGGATCTGTTAACTTATATTCAGAACTACCCACATATGGCGCAGATCCTTTAACGCGTTGCTGAAGTGCAATGGATGGATTTTTAAAAACTTGATCTAAGTTTTTATTCAGCCAAACATCTAGCCCACGTTTTGCCTTTACACCATATTCAATGTGCAAATGCACGGCACATGAACCACAGCCTTTATTTGACATGTGTGCGATGTTTTGACCAGCTTGAATACGTTGACCAGGGTAAGCGTTATATTTTTTTTGATACGATGGATCAGTATGGCGATACATGATTCGATCGCCAGTATCCATCTGCATAATTAGTGGGTTAGTGGTTGATTGGTTGCTTGCACCAGATGAACGTGTGTCATAAGAGACAATAGAACCTGAACCAATTGCTTTAAGTGTAAGGTCATTAGGATTCGCACGACTAATATCAATACCGTTATGACTACCAGCAGCGCCCCCTCGCAAACGAAATTCACCAAAACGACCAGCACTACGGCGCCCATCATTCGGCATGATCGAATATTTATGGAAAATCATTTTTTGAGCGTTGTTAGGAACTTTTGCCGTATTAGCATTTGTAGCGGTTACGTTTTCAGAAATAGGATCGGCGTTAGCGGTATAAATAAAAGCCGAACAAGTCACTAAAATTGCGACTTTAATGCCACAGCTCAAGGGCTTTAATTGAAATGAGGGTTTAAATTTCATAAGTGAATCGCCAGGCTTAAAGGAAGTTCTTAAAATAAATTAACTTCTTATTAAATGTCCCTAATAGCTAAGTGGACGGATTAAGTATATACGATTAAATACTTATTTTATACTTTAAAAAAAGTTTTTAGGTTTTGTTTTAAGATAGTATATACATATAGTGTTAATCTTATTGATAGGTTTAAGAATAAGGTTACATGGTTTTAATATTTTAATTTAATAAAAGTAGTGAGGTATCTAAATATGTTAAATCACGCACACGTTTTAAGCGCTACTTTAGACCAAGCGATTGACCGTGCTTCAATGGGATTAGACTTTTTAATCCAAAACAAAGTACACATGAAGAATGAAAATGCCTTGTTAGCTCACATTGAAATGCTAGAAAACAGAATCAAAGGTATTACAAATCAGTACAACGAATTGGTTGCTGAAGCGAACGCACACATTGATGACGTTACAAGCAAGCACAATGAGCTGGCGAACAAGTACAACAATGTTTGCGCCCAAATGAAAGCAAAAGACATCGAGCTTAATAACAAGCAAATTGAGTTAGAAGAAGAGCGTATCAACAACTTTGACTTACTTGTGCAAAACCGTTCATATAACAATTTGAACCGTGCTTACAGTCATGCAGTTGGTCAGCTAGAGAAAGATCAACAGCAACTTGTTAATATCGGCGTTCGTAGATTTATTTTTAACTCTACAAACAAAAACAACATTCAGAAAATCAACTTTTAATTATGAATATTTTGATAAAAAAAATGGTGCTTATAAAGCACCATTTTTTATTGTCTAGATTTTAAGGTTTACCTTTAAACTTAGACAGAGTTGAACTTAAACCTGAACGCACACGATTAGTCATAGTGCTACGGCCAGAAATATTAGATTTCTTGGTTGCACTAGAACTAGCACCAAAACGTGCATTAGGAGTCGAACCAGTACCATACGTATAGCCAGTACCACTTGCAACATTCACACTACCGAAAGTAGAACCAGTCTTAGATGCTGATGCTTTAGCTACACCACGATTAAACGTAGAAGCTGTTTTTCCGTAAGCATTTGCACCATATAGACCACCACCAGTAGTAGGCGTATTATTTGTACCACTTACACTTGTAGCACCCATACCGAATGTAGATTGACCTTGGCTTGGGGTAGGTGATGTTGGTTTAGCACCAAGACCAGTTCTACCACCCGTACCACCAGTGACACCACTTGGAGTAATACCACCTGTACCACCAGTTGCAGCGCCAAAAGAAGCGGATCTAGCTGGCATGTTTACAGGGCTATATGCAGTCGTACTACCAGTACCGCCTAATGTATTACCACCTGTACCACCATTGCCACCACCACCACCTTTCGGATTATTTGGACCACCCTTACCACCATCAGGACGTCTACCAGGCGGTAAAGGACGGCGAGATGCTGGAGATGGACCAGACAACGTACTTGCAGCGCCACCAAACTTTTGAATAGCTTCTTTTGAGTTTGTTTCACCCCACTGACCGCCATTCAATCCAGAACCAATCCATTGTTGTACTTGGTCAGCAACACTAAATACCAACCCGTAAATCAGGTAGATCGCTGAAGTCATCAAGAATAGATATAAGAAGAACTTCCAGATAAACGTAATCAGCTCAGTAAAGATAACTGTAAACGTATTAGATGAATAAGCGATGCTCATTGCACCTTGGTAGCTAAAGAACATATCAGTAAGCGTAACAAGAGCTGGCCCGATAATAATTTCAGCCATCCAGAAACCAACAATGATAAATATTGGTCGCATGAACAACGTTAATACCGTGACATAACCTTGTGTTTGGCTACCGACAAAAGTACGCTCAGGGATCATGTGCATTAGCGCCCATAAAGGCAAACCACACACAGCGTATAGGATATGGATGATCCAACCTACACAAGCTAGACCAAAGAAGATCATTGGCATATATGGAATAACAACCGCCATCCACACACCAAGAATCGTCAAATACGTTACTAGCTGACCAAGGATAGGAGCAAAGATATTTTCAACGGCATATTCTAAAGCGTTGGTGCCTTCTTCAGTTACGCCCTTAAGCCCTGGTACCCATTGAACAAGAGCAGAACCAGAACGAGCAGTAAGCACGACTAATTTCATGCCGACAACAGTACCTTGAGCCACAGCTTTATAGACTAAGATTGCTTCACCAGTATCTTGAATATTACGGATAACATTCGTATTGCGGTGCAATGTAGTAGGGCTGATATTTGAGCTTGACGAATTATTATTTAATAATTCCGCATCGCCTTTTTCACCGACCAATACACCCATTACCAATGATTTAGTAATGTTTGTTGCCCAAGCAGAACCATATGCCGAAAACTTTTGATCGATGTTGGATACTTTGTTTGAGTCACCACCATCGGTAGACATTGATATTAAGTTGGTAGAGTCGGCAATATCGCCGTTTGCCACCCAATTATTGTTGGATGTAATGCTACCAACAGCATTATCCATTGCAACATAAACGGTGTTATAAATTGCTTCACCTTTTGAGTTGCTCATGATTGCTGAATTCAGTGTAGGAGGGCTGAACGTCCACAAAGGTTCAGTAATATACTTCTCAACAATAGCGCGATATTGACCTACTTTAATACGAGCTTCAGGCGTCATCATCCAACCGCGCTGATTTAGCGTATTAACAACAGTTTGAACCGCAGTATAGCCATTTTCAGAAGTCAGAACATTATTCGTTACGGTATGACTCTTATTCACATAATTATCAACTAGCGCATTGAAAGCATCCATAGCAGCTTTACTAATCGGGAATGTTCCTTCCTGTTCAGTGGCATTAGGGCTTACTTGATATGCGATATACCACTTTTCTAAATCGATAAAGAATTGACGATATAGATTGTTCTTTTCTTGTTGTAACTTAGCTTGAACATTTGCCAAAGCAACGTTGATCTTGTTTTGATCTGATTGGCGAAGTTTATAAACAGGAATGTCCATTAACTCAGCATTAACCGCAGCTGGATTAACAACGTTCATTGAAGCACCGCCACAGATCGGCTCTTTTTTGCCCCCAACTTCTAAACGGCTGTCAGCGTAAGCGAAGTTATAAGTAACAGATGTCCAGTTACTTGCAGTTTTAGCGGTTTTATCAATGTAGTTTTGCTTTTTCTCTACTGCAGTCATGCTAACACCAGGATTAGCATTCGCCCCATAAGCACCATCACTAAAATAGCGCCCGAATGCTGGCGGTAGAGTATAAAACTCTTGGTTTAGAACGTTAATACAATGCAACTGGCGAAGCATAACAGGCGCATTTTTCCTAAATCCAAAGATGTCACGCTGATGATCGTGCGTATCTGACAAACTAGCCGAAGCCATTAAGGATTCGCCTAACGTTCTATTATTAATTGTATTGGATACATTATTTGACCATAGCACCATACCTAGCACGACTACTTGAATGAAACAGTAGCCGGACGCCGTAGGTAAAAGTAAAATAATCGAATATAATATTCGGGAAAACATCGTAGTGACTTTTGAATCTTTCCCGAAAGCTTCACCGTCCTGGGCGCTTTTCAAAAGTGCTGTTAAACCAATACCGATCGCAAAAACCAAAACCAACGACATTGCCACACTAGCTACACCGCCTAATAATATATTAGTGAGTAAACCTGATGATGGTACTGTCGAGGCTGGTCCAGACGCATTGATAAACGCATTGATGAAGTCGTGTCCAAAGATAGATGAGAGAAGAGTAACGGCTTGGTCGCCATCACAATTCGGATTTGTCGATTGACAAAATAAACTCATAGCTAACTCACCGTTTTTCTTAATGCTTCTTATACATCGCTTACTTAAGACGACTAAAAGCAAAGTGTTATAAATTACAAGTTAGACGTTTAACTAAAAGGCTTAATACCTTTTAACCAAAGAATCATTAAAACCATTTTATTACAAATAACAATGGTTTTTAAATTAGCAATAATGTACCACAAAACTGTTATTGGTATATACAGAAAGTTTAAACATGACTTGCTAATTGCTTTAATGATTTAGTTTAAATACAAGAGACTATTATGGATAAAGCAAAGTTTACATCTCACTTAATTTTACTGTCGGAAATTAAGAAATCTGTATCTAAAGATATGGGGAAAGATATAACTGTTTTAGAGTTATCCTACATACTCAACCAAAGCATAAATCCTTTAATGGCAATAACTTATAAAGAAAAACTAGATAAAATAAATACTTTTGAATTAGATCCTATTGAAGTTCTCAAAAAACGGAAGAACCTAAAAATATTAAAAGTATTAAACCTCATGCTTACGTTAAATCTAGACAAAACCATTAAAAAAGACGATATAGAAAGTTACAACGAGTATAAAGACAAGTTTTTAGAGAACATCGCAACAATAGGTTTAGACAGATTAGAGCAAGAAGCGTTAAAGGTACAAATTGAAAATTTATTGAAGTATAATTGGGTATCTTAATACATCTCTTAATTTTAAGATTCTGACTTTAATAAAGGGTTTAAGCCAAATGGAAAACATACAGAACGAAGAAGATATACTTCAAGACGCGACCAGAGCCGTTTTTAATTGTGGCACTAGTTTTAGTGAAGCTAAAGTAGTTTCCCTTACTGACGAGTTTAACCCACAACCTACACTACAAACACAACGAACCAACCTAAAATATATCTACGACAATAAACTACCGAATGAAATTGGACGTCAATTAGCGCAAGAACCAGAATACCAAGAAGAAACACGTTCATTACTTGTTGGTCACTTTAAAGAAATGGCTCTAGAAGATTTAATTGAGCAGCAAGATTACCAAAACCGCTACAAACAAACAGATCCAGAATTGGACCAAGACAATGAATCTGAAAACAATATGGATAATGAATACACATCACGCCCACCAGAGCCTAGACCTTGGTAAGCCTAACCATTAAAAAGAAAATGCCCGAATGATGGGCATTTTTTATATCTACGTAATATCTAGCTTCAAAAGTTCAGATGGATCTATGCGCTGACGGAATGAACATGCGAGTTCTTTTACAATTTGATTTTGATATTGTTTGCGGTCGAATGTGTCAAAAGCTGAAACCTCAATTTCAGGATCAGTGATTGCATTTAGAAGATCCTTGGTAGCATTGAGTGATGCGGTAGGACAAACATAGATAAGGTTAAGCACTGAAGTACGAAGCAAAATATCTAATAAGTGATATTTGGGCGGTTCCAGTTCCTTATCTACATTAGAAAAGTAGTTCACAAGATAAATGTCATTTGATAAATGCAGATTGATATTGTCAATGAGATCTTTGGTAACACCGTCAAGAATGCCATTCACCTTCAACAAAAGTTCAGTGTTTTCTATGTCTTTAATTTTTTGCGTATCGACACGTTCATTAAATAAGTTGTTTAGATTTCTCAAAAACTTTGGTTGTGGCGCCGTAGTTTCAAAATACATCTGATTTTTAATACGGTTCTTCATGTAAGTTTGGATCATCTTAGCTTCAGAAGAAAGAAACTCAATCTTAAACGTGTCGTATGACACTAGATCAATAAATACTTGCTGGCCAGCACCCGACTTAATATCAAACCAGTTCATAAAAATACTGGCTTTGAGTGATTTCAATTGTTTAAGAATAGCCGTCTTCTCAAAATCATTCATATTGAAGTAGCTACTTGAAAAAGTATCGAGATAAAACTTCCATTTATCTTGCACTATATTCCACGCTTGATTAATAGAAATGATTGGAGCATCTATAATTTCATCTTTGATGAATTTTGACAGCTCA
>NZ_JBVNBD010000003.1:0-102633 GCF_055632855.1 Acinetobacter sp. SW-226
GAGTAAACTCACCCCAAATGGAGAATTGGTTTGTCCTTCTTCAAAATAGTAACTGAGCGTAGCAATGACCCAGATACCACCAACAAGTAATTTTTCATACTCTTTGACGATGCCTGCCGAGATTTCGGCATCTTTGATACCCAGATTACTAAATGATGCTTCGTATTTGTCTTTACGCTCATTCAGCTTTACAGTCACCCGATCAATGACCTTATAACTGCCACGTTCACGAACCAGGGATTTCACCTTCTCCGCTTCATCAGGTCGTACATAGTTCTCTGCCAGCACGGTCTTTACGTTACGTAGTCCCTGCTCAATGATCTCTGGATCATCCGAGGCACAGTACATCCCTAGCAGGTATTCGAGTACATAGACCGGGACATTGGCCCCTTCTTTGATCAGTTTAGTTAGATCCTTACGTACCACCCGCCCAGCAAAGTGTTCATTCAGCAGCTGATCCAGTTCTTTATCGTTAGCAGATTCCATGTAGGCTACGCTCTATCGTTAATTCGTTATTAGAAGAAGTCATCGGTAAATGCCAAATCAATGGTGACCTTATAGCGTTGCATCTCGATATTCAGGTCTTTGTCCTTCAGTACCAGGAAGTAATCTTTCTTACGGTCAAAATCAGTGCCAGACAATGACAGCCTGACCTGCTTGACCCGATCGGCAACAGAGTCGGTACTGCTATCAAAAGTCAAAGTTTCTTCACTGGAAACTTTAAGATCCCCATCATAAATGGCAATGGATAAAGTCACTGGCATGACCAGCTCACTGACAGCTTCAGGTTTGCATCAAATCAAACTTCTGGATGTTATTGACCATCTTCAGCGTGGATTTGGTAGAAATAACCTCAACTTTACGCTTGGTGCGCTGTCCAGCCTTTTCACCACGTAGCTGTTTTACCATCAGTACCGGCACCACAATTTCCTGAGGCATGATGCCGCCATGCACGAAACGTGAGCCTCCTACAAAATGGAAACGGTTCGCCCCTTTTGGAATCCAGAAATCAGTCGCAGATAGTGTACCTGCCGTAGCTTGGGTTGAGCCTTTCCATGCTTCCTTGCTCTCTGGTAAACCATGTCCAATCACATAGCGTTTTTTGCTTTTCAATGCATTGGTCGGTTTTTCAGTCAAGCTTGAACGATCCGCAGATTCCAGTTTACTTTGCTGGAACAAGAAGCCATGGTCGGCTGTGATCAACAGGGTAGAAATATTGAAATGCATCAAGATTTTGCGGCTAAGTTCAGTCAGCTCTTCAATGGCATGTTCCACCGCCATAAAGGTTTCTGATTCTGTCGAGGCACTGTCTCCCCGAGCATCAATCACGTTGTGATAAACGTAAATCAAATCATGGTCTTTAAGTGCTTCACGGCCTTCATCACGCGACCAACCTTTTACCGTTTCAGCGGTAACCGCCAATCCATTATAGGCAGCCAGAATTTTGGATCGTGCTGCAGTCCCTTTGCTGGACTGCCCATCTACTAAAACATCATCCCCTGTGGCCTCTTTGTACTCCAAAGTCTGATGCGGCAACAACGAGGCCATGCCAAGTGTGGTGTAACTTGGCACAACTCCCAGCTGTGAAGACAAGGTCGCTTCAGAATAACGCTTTTCATTGATACGATCACGCAGTTCTACCGCAGCTTCATAACGGAAAGCATCACTGATAATTACCACAATACGGCGTTTCGTTGCAGAATTGAGTAAAGGTCTGACGTGGGTATCGTAGAAGTTCTGCTGATTTGGGATATCTGCCATTTTCCAGACATTCAAGCGTTGCTCAGCTTCAATCCGCTCGCCCCAGTTTCGTGCCAAGTGGTCAATAAACCAGTAGGAATAGCAATTTTCAACTTCTTCATCGAGTTTTTTCAGGATATCGACATGAGCGCGTTGAGAAGCAGCACTGTAGTGGCGGTAGGCCAGATCAAAGCGATACAACTCCTGCTCGTAGGCTTTATACAAGGCTTCGCTAGAGTCGAAATAGAAACCGGCATCAAACAGCAGTCGCAGGCTGAACAGCTCAATCGCTGCCTGCAACGCTGTATAGACGGTACGGTATTTACGGCGGGTTGCATCGTCCTTATGTTTGGACGCCCAATAGCCATCCAGACGGGTAGAAATAATCGTTCTGAAATGTTCCAGTTCAGCTTTGGTTGCTGCAGGGATATGACTGGCCAAATCAACAGTGATCTTTTGTTCAATCACTTCAAAAGTCATGACATCGAGCAGCTGCTCCAGATCAAAGACCCCGACCTTTTCTTGGATCCGCAGTGCATTTGCCACGGTCTGGGAGAGTGTATCGAAGGTTGGGTAGTATTTAGAACTGTCTCTCCAGCGCGACAAAAGGCTCTAGCCGTCGCACGGGAGCTGACGGATGACATCACCAGTTCCTGAGCCCATACGGGGATATCGCCCAAGCTTTCACAGAAACCCGTGGTCATCAACCGGATAAAGAACGTACCGAGCTTGAATGGTGCTTCCCCATTCAATTCTTCAACCGATGCTGGATAACCAATTTCCGCCTGTAATGCTGTGACTAAAGTTGGCACCAGTTGGAATTTTTCCAGTTCAGCAAAGGATTCCGGATTGACTTCCAGACTCAGATTCTGCTGTACCATTTCATCTGCCAACGCCAGAACGATATGCATCAGCTCGGCACTATCAGCCTTGACCACAGCCGCAATCATGGCCATATCCAGATCCTGTTCATCTGCATCAGGCTGGATATAGCGTTTCAATGTACTCAGACGGGCTTTGGCTTTAAGGAATTCTTCACGTTTGGCCAGATGTTCTCTTAGACTCTGCTGCTGTAAACCCAGCTCATTGAAAATAATCGAGAAACGATCGGCATAGAAGCTGCGTGAATACAGCTTGATGTCCAGTAACCAGTCTTTTTCAGTTTCAGGCTCAGGGCTGGGGAAATACAGCAAGTATTTGCCCTGCTGATCCTCAAGTTCCAGTTTAAGCTTGATCGCCAGGCTCGACTCTTCTGCCATATTCAGAATCTGGACATCTTTCAGTTTTAACGATTTGACTTCTTCGCTAAAGGACTGTTCTGCATCATACCAAAAGACAATTCGATGCTGTTCAGTATAGAAAGCTTGTTCCAGACCTTGTTTTAGTTGATCTAAATTCATGGCTTACTATCACCCACAATGTCTTTAATTTCTTTAACTTGGCCAATCATTTCTTTTAAGTTTTGAATTGAAGACAACCCCTCTTTTTGCTGCTCTACTTTTTGTTTGCTGGGTGGCATATAGATGGTTTGCACAGAATCCATAATTAACTTGTCTTGATTAGCAGTCTCTTTTAATTGTTCTGCATAAGAATTAACTGTAAGTGCAACTGCGGACTTAAATGCATACTCTTCCTGAAAGTTACGCTCTTTGGTGTATTGAGAAATCGTAAAGAAAAACAATCCCAATACAGGCAAGGTTTTTATTGAATTTATTAAAAGCAACTGCCAGCTAATCGACGCAGGATCAGTTCCCCAGAATAGATAAACGATCCAAAAAGCGGATACCAGTGCTATAGTAGGAATACTCCATTTCCAAAATTTAATTGAACCTGTTAATTCGGTTTTCCTTTGTTTAAACGTTTCAAACAGCGATGCACCAACTTCTCTACCTATTAAATCGTCTAGATATTGGTTCCGTTGTTCAAAGTATGCGTGTTTGCTCTCTACAAAGGTAAGCTTAGATTTAAAATCCTGTTTGAGAGTTTCAAAATCATTTTTTTGTTCTAAAATATTTTGCTCTAGGTTCTCAAAAGTCGTTTTTAACGTTTGTAATTGAGCACGTGTCTCGATCAACAGTCGATCTGAATCCGCTCTTTTCTCTTCAGATGCCTGTAATAAAGAATTTATTTTTTCAATTAAAACCGCAGCCTGACTCTGTAGATTAGTAATTTCTAATGAGTGATTTCGACTCGCAGTTACTAACGCCTCTATCTCACTTAATTCACTTCTTTTTACGGAAGTAAAAGAATCCAAATCATCTTTACTAGTTTCTAGTTCTTTTAATAAGACCTCTAATCGTTTTGATGTGGCGTCTAGATAAGTAGAAACTAATTCGATACGTTCTTTATCTTGTTGAACATTAACCTCCGAACTTCGAAAATATTTCCGTTTACTTTTCTCCCAAAACCCATTTATTGCTTGGTAATGAATTAAACGATTAAGATGTAAAACCGCAGCAGGAAAATTTCGATTATTAATATTTTGTAAATAACCAGCTAGATCTTGATTTAAATCTGCACCACCATATTCATTTTGAAATTGATAACTATATGGTAAAGCTTTAGCAAACACGGTATCGATCTCTTCTTTAAATTGGGTGAAAACCTTATTAGAGACACTGAGAAATTCTTGTGCTGTATATTCACCAATCTGAACATTGCTTAGGTCTGATATATGGGAATGCTGTTGAGCAAGGATATTTGAAAGCCCGAGTGCGTAATAAGCTTCAATATGTATCTTTACCTGATCAATTTGAGCTTTATTCATTCTGTTTTATCCCCCGTCACTGCTTTGACTTCAGCCAACAAGTCCCCAAACTTGCCGTAGTTCACTTTCACTCCATCATCGAGATCCAGTGAAATACGCTGATCGGCATAGTGACGTAATTTTTCTTCAAAGCTACTCAGTTCAGCCTGTTGTTTATGTAAGTTCTGTAATTCTTTCTCTTTACGTTTAATTTCAGCAGCTGAATCACTGTTTTCGATTTCACTTTGCAAAGAGTTAACCATCGCTGTCATTTTTGAAATCAGTGGCATAACGTATTCGGTACGCATACGTGCCAAAGTACTCTCGTTATAGCGGTGCAAGTACACCAACGCCTGGAAAGCCCCCTGTTTACCACTGCTAAATAACCAGTAGATCGGGCGCTTTTTATAGGTTTGCATGTGGTCTTTATAGAACTTACTAGCAAGATAACGGCGAATGGTATCTTCCGCTGTTTCACTGGCTTTTTTATCCAAACTTTCTGCCAACCATTGCATATTAGCGTCTAGTGTGTCTTTGCCCCAAACAGCAGTTAAGAACTCTTGGATACGATGTGTTGCGTCATCTTCGAACCAGTGCATTTCGGTGAGTGGAATAATGCCGTCAGCATCGGCTGGGAATGTTTGATAACGACTCGCATCAAAGTCTTGATTGCCTGCATGGGCATAAATCAAACTTGGTTCGTCTAGGCTATAACGTCCCATCATGCAACCAAGTGCATAAGAGACTAAACGCTGGCTGTCTTTTTCACGGTTGGCACGGGTCAGGGTGATTTGCTCGTCCGGTACGTCTGGCGTCAGTTCGTCCTGTAAACCATAAGCATCGATAAACAGCTTATTGTTTTCTTCTTCCAAACGTTTCATTTCCGCCACGGCGTCAGCATTTTGTTGTTGCCATGTATTAAACGCTTGTTCTAGATTTGGCTGCTGAGTACGAATGATTGGGTTCTGACTAAATTCCCATGAAGTTTCATAAGAGTCCCAATCTCTTTGAGATATTATCAATAAATTTTGATATATCTTTTCTATTTCTTTATTAAAGTCAATTAATTTGGAGGGAAAAGGTAAAAGGTTGAAATAACCAACATGAAAATGAAGAGTTGGATTAAGTATTTTTGTCATCATATTAACAAACTTGTTATTACAATAACATAAAACTATTTTCTCTAGTTTATTATCGAAGGGGAAAGCACAATGGCCCGTATTTGAGAATAAAAATCCATTACTATATTTTCGAAATGAATTATTCGCTGAGGTAATATCAGACCATGAAATAAATGGTTTAAAATACTTGTTTTCAGAAGGTAAATGATTTCCTAGATTTTTCAATAGATCTCTATTATTTTTATCGAATGCTATTACATACTCTTGATTACCATACCATTTTCTATAACTTCCCCCTTTGTTAAGCGGATACCATTTTTTTTTGTTTTCCCATCCCTCTTGTGCTGAATTAAGGTTTAAACCCAATTTTGAAAAGTTAATTTCCCAATATAATCTAAAGAATCGACTGTCCTGACCAGTTCCTAATCCTTGCTTAGCTTCTAAGATATTACCTAACGAATTTTCTGAGAAGAATATATTTCTAACTTTTTCGCTAACCCAATAAGCAACTGGGCTCCCTGGTATTTTCTTAAAATCATCTTGAATCGTAGAGTCAAAACGATTAAGTCCTGATCTTAGTTCTGATTCTTTTTGATCCTGCCCTGTATCTACAAGTCTAAAAAATACTGGCTTAAATCCATTTATATGTTGCCCTTGCATCACAAAAGCTGTTGTTTGTACGACTTCCCCTGATATTTCAGGAAATGCTCGAGCACCTAAATGTGCCATAGTTTGAATCGTACGATCTTGTAACAGCTTTTCACGCATCGCTTCATATGACGATAAGAACATCCAACTTTGCATGGTCACCATGCTGTTAAAGCCACTTTCTTTACACCAAGCAAACCCACGTTCAATAAACATGCTGAATAAATCAGATTTACTATCTGGGAACTTTTTCTTAGCAAAATCTTTTAAGATTGCATTCATTTTTCCTCCACCCATATAAGGTGGATTGGCAATCACGGCATCATATTGTTTAGCGAGTAATTTAGCTTGTTGTAATAAAGGTAATAATTCTTGTGCTGACTGCTGCGAAAAAATATCCCCTGACTCTAATGCTATATTGAGCTTTTCTTCTAAATCAGGTAGTTTCTTAGTAAATGCTGCTGGAATTTGAATCAAAGAACCAAAAGTCGAAGCGTGTTCAAACAAGTCCAGCAGCTCTTTTAAATCAGCCTGAGCAATACCGGTATTTGCCAAATCCTGACTGAATGCGTCTAAACGTTCTGGCTGACTATCTTGTAGCGCAATAATATTCAGCTTCGGTGGATTGCTAAATAAACGGCGGTCATCCTCACGCGCTTTCATCAATAGCGCAAAACTCGCCAATTGTGCCGCACGGGTATCGATATCAATGCCGTACAGGTTATTTTCCAGAATCAAACGTGGGATATCTCGGCTACGGTAACCACGTTCTAAGTAAATCGCTTTTAAGCAGTCATAGGCTTCCACCAGAATGTGCCCCGAACCACAGGCCGGATCCAACACCGTAATACTTTCAGGGTTTAAGGTATCACCATCTTCACTGATGCGCACATCAATCAGTTGTTTCAGTTGTGCATTGACTTCGTCGCTTTGCTCAGCTGGCTGAATATAGTATTCCCACTCACTGGCAAGCGTACTATCAGGCTGTGCCATCATCCATAAACGGCCGACACTGTTTTGCACCAGATATTTTACAATCCAGTTTGGGGTGAAGAGTTGTGTCGCTGCAGGAATGTCTTCACTTTTGACGACTTTACCAATCACCTGGTCTTTCTTTTCAGAAATATAGAACTGATACAGCCAGCCAATAATCTGCACATCCGACCAGTCTTCTTCTGGAATGCTGCTGACCAGATCACGAATCAAAGAATCGGTCTTGGTCAAATTGTCAGGTAATAGTAGTTCAGATTCATCAGACACCTGTTCAAACAGCAGTGGCATCACCTGATTCAACGCATGACACTGAGCCAGTAACAATTCACGATAGAGTTCTTCGTCTTTATTGCCATCCAGCTTGAGTTCAGCCACACGACTGGCATTTAAACCCGGTAGGTCAATATCCAAACATTCTTCCAGAATCTGTGGCAAGCCGGCACTGCCATCAGCACTACTCAGTACACGGCGACCATGATCCAGTAAGCCTTTGCATTCCATGTAACGAATCGCACAGAGGCGGTTAAACCAACTGTAAGCGATATAATCAATCGTCTGCTCAAAACTGCTGGTTTGAATGCGTTTGATCAGCTTCTCACGTGGTTTCATGACGGATAGCGGAAAAACCTGATCGCCAATCAGCAGCAAGTCGCCTTTCTGTTCAGCCGGTAAAATGCGGTCTGCGGTGATGCCATATTTGGCGGCCTGCTTGCGCATCGCTGCGATAAAATCATTACGTGCTTGCGGTGCGTATTTTTTAATATTACTGGTATTCATCTTTAAACCTTTAATTAATGACTGATGCCGATATCCCTAACCCGAGTTAGCGGATACGCACACGCTTTTTATCACTCACGATTTTTTTCAATTCAGCTTTGAGTGCGTCTACAAACTGATCTACTGATTCTTCTGTTTCCAGATAGACGCTGCTGGAGGTTTTGCTGTAAATGCTGGCGACATCAACTTCGACTACCGGTTTCGGTGGCACTACGGCAACAGTTGGCTTTACCGGAATCGCAGCAGGTTCTGATGTTGCTGGGCTGGCGGTGGTTGCTGAGCTCGCTACACTCTCTGCTTTACTCTGAGCCAGTTGTGCCGCTTTGGCCTGACGCTGGATTTCCGCCTGAACTTCGCTTTCCAACTCATACAAGGCTTCATCAAAACGCTCCACGGCGGTTTGGGTTTGCAGCATATAGATGGTGGACAGGCTAGTTTCCACTTCAATATCCGTTTTCAGCAGTTGTAGTGGGCGTAATAGCTTGTTACTCAGCTCAGCGCTAGCGATGCCACTGTTTTTGATCTCGGCTTCTAACTGTTTGATCTTGTCATCAATGTGTTCTATCGCCTGATTGCGCTTCTCAGTCAGCAATTGCTCATTGACGCTTTCCACTGTGCGCACCAAATCAGCCACTTTATTTAACAGGCTATAGGGCGATTCAAGGGTGGCAATACGGTGTAATTCAGAGAGGGCTTTTTTTGCCACCTCATCACTGCCCAGCGCCTGCTTGTTTTTCTCAAAATGACGTAAGGCCTGTTGCAGTTGCTGCCAGCTTGGCATCTGGTTACTAAAGAATTCATGAATATCACGATAGTCTTCTTCCAGATCCAGATAGTCGTCCTTGTTATCAACCACGGCCTTAAAGAAATCGAAGCTGTCGCTATTCGCCAGCAAACGCTCCAAAGTCAGAATCGATTTTTCAATCACTTTCTTGCCCGGGAACTGTCCGACATCAGTTTTACTCTTATACGACTTAAAGTTGGCTAACCAGGTCTTAAAGTTTTGGGTATAGAACTCAAACAGCTCTTTTTCTGTCGCTGGTCCCATGGCCGAGAATAGGTCTTGGGTGAGTTGGCGTGCCTGTTTCAACACCTGATCATCAGTCTGGCGTTTTTTAATGATCGACACATCACGGCGACGGCGGCTGTTTTGTAAAGGCTCAAAGGCATCTTTTAACTGTAAGCTGCCGCCATTTAGCTGCAGTGAAACCCGCCCCATTGCCGCCAACTGCCCCACCAGCAGTAAAATCTCGGCATCTGGCCAGCCATAAGGGCGTTTGACAAAACGATCTATCACATCTGAGACCAGAATACGCTCTGTACCGGTTGCCCGTAGTGCAATGTACTGCTCTACTTCCTGTAGGGCTTTCGGATTCGTTTGACCACCATCCAGAGACAATCCGAGTTGCGCCATATCATCCACAGTCAAGACGGCGTTCAGTTCACGCCAGGCATCCTGCTGATAGACCTGCAGATAGCTCAGTTTGGTATAAGTATTTTCCAGCAAATAACGACAAGCCTCATCCAGCTTGGTGGTTGGACTTGAAGATGAAAGTTGTAGATGTTGACCCAGCGCATAACATTCTACGTCCAGCAACATTTCTTCGACCCGGGCACGCAGGCGTTTTTTACGCTCCTGGTTCTCACGGCCACGGTCTGCCAGAATACGGGTGATATCGGACTGAGTGCCATCATCATTTAAGCGGATGAATTTATTGGTTTTTAGCCAGGTGCGCAGTTCATTAAAGAACTGTTTATCGTCTGCCAGTTTAAAAAGTATCTGCCCTTCGGCCTCGGCGCTTTTACCAATACAGAAAGCTTCTGTGTAGAGGTTATATTCCGTATCCAGTGGAGAAATGATTTCAACTTTTAAATCGCTCTCATACTTGCCATCCAGGCTATGGCTATCTAGGAAACGACCAATCTGATAGTCCATCTTGTTGGCTTGATGGCGGTATTTGTTCTGATCGCGCAGTAAATCTTTAAAGATCAGATTGGCTAACTCTTTATTTTCTTCTGAAGCAGCTAAGTCAGTGGCTTTAATTTTTCGGGTAATGTCCCGCTCTTCATTGGTCAGGAACAGGAACTCATCGCCATTCCTCGTAATCAGGCTTTCCTTTTCCAGACGCAGTAGGCTTTCTTCAATCCGCTTGCGCAATGCCAGCTTGTCTTCATCAATTTTCTCAATCGACAAAGTCACCAGGTTATCCAAGGTACCTTTGATGATATCGACATAGCGGATCATGAACAGGGTACGCAGCATCTGCACATCAAAACCATCCAGGGTCTTGTTCTGCCCTGCCTGGTCGATGGTACGTTTAACCACTGTATCCAGGAAGCCTTCAACTGAAGTATAGAAGTGGTGGAAAGGAACCAGTGCCCCGACTTCATCTGTGGCAATCGCATTCGCGGCCATCTGGAATGCATCTAGCATAGATCGTTCACCATAGGCCAGATGTGCACCAGTCGCACCGACTTTACGGATTTCTTCAAATACTTTTTGTACCAGCTGGAAATGGTACGGCGCAAAAGGATAGTTATGAATAAAGCTATCTGGCCCCTCATAGTTCTTGAGGGTTGGGCCTGAACGGTCAAAGGTAATCTGATTTTTTAAGATATCGCCCTTTTGCTCAAACACCGATCTGAGCAGTGCTTCAGCTTCTGGGGTTTTACGTAATAAACGTTTCTGGATGACTTCATCGGTATTGGAACTGGACAGTGATAAACGGGTTTTAAAACGCCCAGCAATCTTGGAGAAGTCATTGGCTTTGGAAGAAGACATCTCACCTAAAACAGCATCGATGTCTGCCTGTGAGGTCACGATAATCCAAGCGCGGCCTTTACAGATCGTACCCAGGTTTTCAGTAATGGTTTGCAATGTCAGCATCAAGCGGGTATCGCTGCCAATAAACTGCCCCACTTCATCGACCAAGAACAACATGCGTTGCTGGGGTCCTTTGCTGTCCAGGTATTCTTTCACCCACTGACAGAAGTTTTCAACCGAAACACTAAAGGTCTGCTCAGAATCCTCAAACCATTTATGCGCAGCTTCAGCAGATAAGTTGAGGGCTTGGGAAATTGCGGTTTCGACATCATCCTGATAGAACTGATAGCCGTCACGTTCTTCTAGCCAAGACATGCCGCTAGATTCTTCAAAAGCCTGTTTAAAGCGCTCATACACCCCTTTCTGGCTCAGATGACGTTCCATATGGGCAATATGTGGATGGTCAGCACTAAAACCCTGATACTCGTTAAACACACGTAAAAACACATTCAGAATCGGATTGCCATCATCATTGGAGCTGGCTTTACTGTCGATGTTAAACAGGATGACATCGGCATGATGGCTGACGGCCTTGCCAATATCCGCACGGATAAACGCATCACGAATTTTGCTTTCATCAAAGAATTCTGCAGCACTGCGTTCGTTACCTTCCGCATCACGTGCCACTTTATTGGCCAGAATATACGACAAGGTTTTCAGGAAATGTGATTTACCTGAACCAAAGAAGCCTGAAATCCATACGCCGACACGGTTAGCAATCGAAGGATCGCTCAGGTCTGTACCATAGGACTGGAAAAAGTCACGAAAATGCTTTTCCAGCTCATTGGTGACCACGTACTCATCCAGCTCCTGGTAAACCGTGGCATTATCATCCTGATCTGCCTTCACCACCCCGTTAATTGCACGATCTAATGGCTTGTAAAAAAGTTCTTTAATGTTCATCTCAATCAATTCCCCCGAATTTTTATTTCTATTTGCCGTGTTTAAGGCACTAATCTGAATGCTCTGTAGTAATTATTGCTTGGAATTTTTCCAAATAAACTCATCGCTTGACCGTCGTAATAACCTGGGTAAAACAGCACCACTGGCTTATGCCCCAGTAACGAATGCAAACTGTTCAATAAGTGATGGGCACGTAACAGTGGCCAAACCGACCCTACCCCAGTCATCAACACAATATCTTGCGCATTGGTGGCATATTTACTCACCAGATAGGGCGCGAACTTATCCATATGCAGTGGGCCTTTCAGCGCTTTGAGCAGCGCCTCATCGCCTTTGGCTTTTTGCATTTGAATGGCTTTATCGATGAAGTTACGCTCAGCCAGATAATCCACCACGGCTTGCAGCAGGTTGATATTCACCACCTTCAGCTGACTGTATTTTTTCTCCAGCATCCCGTCTAGAAAATGCAGATATTCGCGCACTTTCAACTCATCTTCAGGTGCATAATCAAAAATCCAGAAGCCAATTTCATTGCCCAGTCCTTGCCCGGTGAGAAACTCGGTGGAAAGAATTCGCTCTGGAATCTGATTCAGACGCTCATGTATTTTTTGATTCATTGCTGCCCCTCTACAACTACCGCGTCCATAGCGACACTTCCATAGATCTTTTAATGCGTTGTTTATAATGTTCTTCCAACAGGCTACGCAGCTCTGCTCTGACGATCACGCGCTGCAACTCCAGCTTACGGGTACTTTTTAAGTAACCGGCTTCTGCCAGCATGCGAAACACCACCTGCCCCATTTTTTCTTGCTGGACTCTTTCCAATCACAGATATCCGGATCGCGTTGTGAGCGTTCATCCAAAAAATCTGACCAGATATAACTGTCCAAGTGTTGCGCCTGGGAGATATAGGCATCCCTCATCACCGTTTCCATAAACTCAAGCAGCAACAGGTTGCGTTCCAGTGCCCCACAAAAAGCCACCTGGGTCGCCAGCTCATCATCCCCATCACGTAGTGCTTTCCAGAAATCAGGCTCTAAGCGCTCCAGACGCTTACGAATAGCGGTGGCATTGCGTTGAGCTGAAGCAGGCGTTCTTTTTTGCAGAATATTGTCAATCTGAATGGCCTGATGCCATTGTTCTGGAGTCGCTTCTCGTAATAACAGATCAGCGATCAGCCGGCTTTCACGCACCATCAGGGAGCCACCAATCAGGTCACTGTCATAATGAAATTGTTCTAACATGGCCAATCTCCTATGAGGCCTGATCAAACAGGTAAGACGACAGCTTTTCGATATCTGAGCGTTGTAGTACCAAGGGATATTTCAAGGCATCATCCGCCTCAGCCAGCGTGATCGCGGCCTGATATCGATGCAAGGTGTAGTGAGCCAAGGCTTTTTTCACCGGAATCTGTAATCTGCCATCAGGCATGCCGAAGTCTTTTTCGACCAGCGCTTTTTGAGCTTCATTCAATTTTGGATTAGGGATCAGCGTCAGTAGAATTTCTTCATGCCATTGCTGATCCTGAGCAGGGTCTACTGACTCAATCGCCACCACAACAGGTGTGCGATCAATTCTGGAGAGTAAAAAGTCCTTAAACTGCTTGCTCTGATGGCAATAGGCACGGACATGCCAGCGAAAACCGGTATACACCAGGGTGTGTGGGGAAATGATGCGTTCATGCCACTGCGGATTCTGCATCGAGGCATAAATCATTTTTAAAGTGTTTTGGTTTCGGCAGGCACGCAAAACTTCCCGAATCACTTCAGGACGTACACTGCGATCAGGTAATTGAACTGCTGCAAGATTCGGTTCTGGCATCGCAATCAGCGCATGCGATTCACTAACCAAACCTGACAGCATATTGAGATATTCATTGATATGCGCTGTAGTCAGTACAGGCTGGAAGCTGGCTTTAGGCACATAACCCTTGACTGAGGGATCATGAATCAAGGCATCGGGGTTATACAGCGTATTGTAACGCTTGATATCCGCAGAAGCCTGCTGTCGACTGAGCCCAAACCAGCTCATTAAACGATTGGTAACCAAACGACCTTCCCAGTATGCAAGGAGTTCAATGGCTCTCATTCTGAGAAGGACTTCATGCTTATCTGTCGTCATATACCAATCAGTCAAAAAATAGTAGTTTTAAGATTACCCTACAGCAAATATACAGTAAAGATTTTTGACGGTATTTAAAGATAGTATTGCAATCACCAGATAAAAAATATACTAATATCGTGATGATAGCCGTCAAAGTACGATCTCTAGCAGATCATGGATCCTGGTGTAGAGCGTAAATTGAGCTAAATTTAGAATGAGAGAAATATGGGTTTTAGATTTCGTAAAAGTATTAAATTATTCCCGGGTTTTAAAATTAATCTGACCCATAAAGGCATCAGCAGTGCCAGCATTGGCAAACCCGGTGCTTCTTTAAATATTGGGAAAAAAGGTACGCGAACCAGTGTCGGTATTCCAGATACGGGATTATCTTACTCTAAACACCAGCCTTACTCTAAAAAGACCCGTGTTCCACAACCGACATCGGTAGAACACACGGAATATAATCCTCAGAGTTTAGAACAACCAAAGACAAAGATTTGGCCTTGGATCATTTTTGGAATATTGTGTTTTATTGTAGGTGCCGTCATTTTTTAGCAAGAACCGCATTGTATTTTGATCAAAAAAAATGCCCACATGGATGAATGGGCAAACTAAGGAATTAATATCCTTCAGAAACTCCAGCGCAATTCTCGCTACTTTCAGTAAGCGACTCTGGCTCAATCATGAGGGTCTGACTCAATCGAATCGAGGTAAATCGATCCATCACAATTGGAGCAGAAATTATGCTTGAATACATTCTTGAATGATGCTGAAAAGTCTTTGAGTTTTAATTAATAAATAAGAGTATCCATGTCTACCCTCAACTTTACTTATTTTCAGATAGCAACCAATCGAGAGCACTCATTTTTACAATACCATTATAATTCGCTTCAGTCCCTATCGTGTCTAAGGTAAGCAAATACTTGGGATACGAATCAGAAATTTTCTGTAATGGACGTAACTCTCGGCTGAGTGTCTCCTCATTGAGCGTTTCTAATGCCACTTGATAATAAGTTAAATTCTGTAAAGTATCGACAGCAACAAAATCAATTTCGTATTCATCAACCCGCCCTACATAGACCGTATAACCTCGTCTGATAAGCTCAAGATAAATTACATTTTCTAAGATATGACCTTGATCAGCATTAGCATCAGGCAACATAATCCGGCGCAATCCGACATCAACTAAATAGTATTTTTCAGAGGATTGTAATAACTCACGCCCGCGTACTTTAAATTGTGCAGCACTATAAAATAACAAACTGTCCTGTAAGCCCTGAATATAGCGTTTTACTGTTTCAAATGAAATTTTAACCCCACTTGAAACAAAGGTATTTTTAATTTTATTGATGGAAATAGGTGAGCCTGTCACGCTTGCCAAATATCTTGCGACACGCTCGAGAGAGTTAATATCGGCAGTATTCAAACGGGGAATAACATCTTTAAACATTACACTGGCATAGACCGCTTGCAAGTAATCATAAGTTTCTTGCTGGCTAGTCATGGCAAGCGTATAAGGGAAACTACTGCGCGTATACATGGCATACAAATCACGATTGGATAATTGTTGGATGATCGGATTATTTTCAATATGCCACTGTTTAAATTCTTGGAATGACAAAGGTAGAACATGTTGCTCGATATAGCGTCCTGTAAGTAAAGTCGCAAGTTCTCCACTTAGAAAGAATGCATTTGAGCCTGTAATATATAAATCGATATAATCCCGAACATATAAAGAGTCGACTACTTTCTCAAAATTTTTAACATGTTGTATTTCATCTAAAAAAACATAGTTTTTTTTACTTTTATCAACTTTGGACAATACATAATCATGTAGTTTACGGTAATCGGTGAGTTCTTCAAATTCCATAAATTCGAAGTTGATGGCAATGATGTTTTCGGCTTGTACACCCTGTGCTTTTAGGTCTTGTTGAAACATCGCCAATAAGGTGGATTTTCCAGAGCGACGTACACCTGAAAGTACTTTAATAACATCACGGTTTTGCCATGTATTCAGAAATTTTAAGTAACCATCACGTCGAATATTAGCGCTTCTCATTATTTACACTTAGAATCTAAATTTTTAATAAATTCTATCAAATTTTAGAATACATGTGTGAATATATTTAATTTTAATAAAAGTTTAAAGGTTAAGTGAAACATTCAAAGCTGCTGTTGAAGTATACGGATAGTAAATGTAATAAAAATCTAGATTCTATTTTTTTGATTATTTTCCATGTCATGTTATTTCATTGATGCTACGACTTAACGGCTATATAAATTAAGTGAAAAGTAAATGGAACTAAAGAGATGGATCCGTAAATTTGAACAACTCCTATAAGTGATATTCTGCTCCCCAAATGATGTTATAAACATCAATATATGGAGTATTTTATGGCACGTAGACCAAGAAGAAATCATTCAAACGACTTTAAGGCTAAGGTAGCACTTGCTGCGATCAAAGCAGAAAAAACACTTGCTGAATTGAGTTCTGAGTTTGATGTTCATCAAAACCAAATTATTGACTGGAAAAATCAATTGATCTCAGCTTCCTCGCAAGCTTTCGATCAATCAAAAGCTCCATCAGAACCCCCCATTGATCTTAAAAAGTTACATGCAAAAATCGGTGAGCAGGCATTAGAAATTGATTTTTTAGAAGGTGTGTTGAAGAAACTGGGCTGCTTCAACCCCAAAGTTAATCGCCGACTCACTTCTAGATTTCAGTATCTAAACAAGCTAAGTTACTGAAAGTCTCTCGTGGTTGTTATTATTATCGCCCAAAACCTGTGAGTGCATCAGATCTGAAGCTAATGCGGTGTATGGATGAGTTACATATGCAATACCCTTTTGCAGGTAGCCGGATGATGCGTGATTTGTTGAATCGTCAAGGACATCATATAGGACGACGTCATACACGTACTTTAATGAAGAAAATGGGTATTCAGGCGTTATATTGCAAACCAAATTTAAGCCAGGCTAATCAAGCTCACCGTAAATATCCATATCTGCTCAAAGGATTGGCTATTCAGCGCACTAATCAAGTGTGGTCTACTGATATAACGTATATCCCTATGGCAAAAGGCTTTGTTTATTTATGTGCTGTGATTGATTGGCATAGCCGCAAGGTACTTGCGCATAGGGTATCGATTAGTATGGAGGTGGATTTTTGTATTTCGGCATTAAATGAAGCGATTGAAAAATATGGATCACCTGAAATATTGAATACAGACCAAGGCAGTCAGTTCACCAGTGATGCATTTATTGATGTATTGAAATCAAATGGCATTCAAATCAGTATGGATGGTAAACTTGCGCAGTATACTGCTCATAGGTAGATAATGTGATGGTTGAACGATTATGGCGGAGCGTTAAATATGAAGAGGTGTATCTCAAAGCCTACAGCAATGTTTTGGATGCGAAGAAGCAATTAAACGCATATTTTGAATTTTATAATTTGAAACGACCTCATTCGAGTCTGGACAAAATGACTCCAGATGAGTTTTACTATGACCAGCTACCACAACAAAATAAGGTAGCTTAACTAGAGCAGAGTATCACTTATAAATAAGCTTTTAGTTGTTCAAACATGTGGGACCACCTCTATATTTTGAAAAAAGGAATGACAATGAAAATTAAATTTTTAACAGTCTCATTGATGTTTATTTTGCCATTTTCTGTTTTGGCAGCAAATGGGCAAGTCGAAAAAGCGGTCATTGAATCAAATAATGCGTATAAAACGAAATATAATTTAGACGATATGACTGAGTTTAATCATGCGCAAAAAGGTTTTATTGCTAAGCCAACCGGTCAAATTAAAAGTGAGAAAGGCAATGTGATCTGGGATTTTGATGCATTTAATTTTTTAAATGATCCAGCACCAAATACTGTTAATCCTGCGCTATGGCGACAAGCAAAGCTAAACAACAATGTTGGGCTATTTAAAGTAACAGATCGAGTTTGGCAAATTCGTGGTTTTGATTTGGCAAATATGACCATCATTCAGGGTGATACTGGCTGGATTATTGTGGATACATTAACCTCTAAAGAAACGGCTGAAGCAGCACTTAAATTTGCTAGACAGCATTTAGGTGAGCAAAAAATTTCAGCCATTATCTTTACCCATAGCCATATCGATCATTTTGGTGGTGCATTAGGCGTTCTTTCTAGCGAAGAAATTAACGCTAGAAAAACTCCAATTATTGCGCCAAAAGGCTTTATGGAAGAAGCGACCAGTGAAAATGTGATGGCAGGTTCAGCCATGATACGTCGTGCGACTTATATGTATGGAACTTTTCTACCTAAAAATGCGGAAGGATTGGTGGATACAGGTTTAGGTAAGGCTGTTGCTGTGGGAAAAATGGGCATCCTTGAGCCTACACAACTGATCACTCAACCAGAACAGAAAATGACGGTTGATGGCTTGGATTTTGTGTTTTATAACGTGCCGGGTTCAGAAGCACCAGCAGAATTAACGTTCTCTATCCCATCATTGAAACTTTATAACGGCGCAGAAATTCTATCTCATACCATGCATAATCTTTATACCCTTCGGGGTGCTAAAGTCCGTGATGCCTTAAAATGGGTGGGCTATCTAGACCAAGCAATGCAGCATGCCAAAGCATCCGATGTATTGATTGCACAGCATCATTGGCCTGTCTGGGGCAATGACAATATTCAAGATTTTATTAAAACCCAGCGAGATGTTTATAAGTTCACGCATGATCAGACGGTGAGATATATGAACTCTGGTTTTAATGGCGCTGAAATTGCCGAAAAAATTAAGCTTCCAGCGGCACTTGATCAAAAACTATATGCTCATGGCTATTATGGAACCCTAAAACATAATGTAAAAGCAGTATACCAATATTATATGGGATGGTTCGATGCCCATCCTTCCAATTTAGATCCATTACCCCCTAAAGCTGTTGCAAAAAAATATATTGAGTTAGCAGGTGGGGAGAACAATGCATTGAAAAATGCGCGGGATGCCTACGCTCAAGCTGACTATAGATGGGCTGCCGAGATTTTAAAACATATTGTGTTGAATAACCCTCAAAACCAACAAGCAAAAGACTTATTGGCGAATACTTATCGTCAATTGGGCTATGCTGCTGAGGCTTCAACTTGGCGTAATTTCTTTTTGGTGGGCGCTCAAGAGCTACAAAATAATGTACCCCTACAAAATACTTCTGATCCGAGTGATTTATTGATTCATACACCAACTGAAAGATTTCTTGAAGCTATGGCGACAAATTTAGATGTGGAAAATTTAAAAAATGAAAACCAGTGTATCAATCTGGTTTTGTCGGATACCAAAGAGCATTTTTCATTATGGGTTGAAAACTCAGTCATGCAGTTTAAGCGTTATGATGAAAGTAAAGATTTGGCATTGGATTGCCCTACATTAACCTTAACCAAGCCCTTATATCTAAAAATGATTACAGGTCAAATAGAAGGGGTAAAAGTCCTGCTTTCTAAAGACAGTAAAGTCAAAGGTAATCCACTGAAAATTGGAAAATTCTTTGCAATGTTTAAACGTCCAGATTCAATTTTCCCGATTGTGACTCGACCAAATGGTTAGGGGGGAAATAACGAAACTTAAATGTGTAGGCTTAGATCAATAGCACAGAATAAAATGGGAGAACTTATAGACTCAGTTCTCCCATTTTTTATATCAGTATTAAAAAATATTTAGACATTTTAAGTAGGTCTATTTTCATTAGAGAATTTAAAAGAACAAGTCTCTTTATCAGCTAAAATATTATTTGGTATGACTGAACTAGGATTATATCCACATTGATGTATTCGGGAACTCGTATTAGCTTGAATTGTGAATTAGATAAGGCTCATCTATAATTAAATTCTTGCGTGTAGAAAATAGAGAAGTATGTCATCACAATCTCAAGTCGCTTCTACTCAGGTGACAAAAAGGCAAACCAAGCCAGCAGAAGTCCGAATTGATGAGCTGATGAATGCTGCACAAACGCTTTTTTTAGCAAAAGGCGTTGAAGCCACCACGATTAGTGAAATTATTGCCAGTGTGGGCGTTGCTAAAGGGACCTTTTATCATTACTTTGAATCGAAACAGCATATTGTTGAAGCCTTAAAAAAACGTTATATCGATTTTTTTATCGCGGCCTTAGACACAGCTGTTGCAACATGTGATGCTGAAGATTGGGTCAGTCAATTTAAGGTTTGGATCTCTGCCAATATACAAACCTATCTCGAAAGCTATGCTATACATGATATTGTTTTTGGTGCACATCACCATGAACGAAAAAATAATGAAAAAAATATGATATTGGAACAACTGCTGCAAATCTTAAATGGAGGGCAGCAGGCGGATATTTGGCATTTAGAACAGCCAAGATTAACCGCTTTGTTGATTTATTCAGGTGTACATGGGGTTGCAGATGAAGCAATTGCCAATCAACTACAAGATAGCACAGATTTTTCTCAACAAATTGCGCTGCAATATTTAAAAATGCTCCATCATGATGGCTGACTTTCACTATGACCTTGAATCATATAAATCGCTTCTCGTCTGATATTCTTTTATTATCAATTTTAATTAGAACCCTAAACGATGCATTTTAGAGGTGGATCAGGAAATTTGAACAACACTTATAAGTGATATTTTGCTCCCCAAATGATGTTATAAACATCAATATATGGAGTATTTTATGGCACGTAGACCAAGAAGAAATCATTCAAATGATTTTAAAGCTAAGGTAGCACTTGCTGCGATTAAAGCAGAAAAAACACTTGCTGAATTGAGTGCTGAATTTGATGTTCATCAAAACCAAATTATCGACTGGAAAAATCAACTGATTTCAGCTTCCTCGCAAGCTTTCGATCAATCAAAAGCTCCAACAGAACCACCCATCGATCTAAAAAAACTACATGCAAAAATCGGTGAGCAGGCATTAGAAATTGATTTTTTAGAAGGTGTGTTGAAGAAACTGGGCCGCTTCAACCACAAAAGTTAATCGATGACTCACTTCAGATTTCAGTATCTAAGCAAGCTCAGCTGCTGAAAGTCTCCCGTGGTTGTTATTACTATCGCCCAAAACCTGTGAGTGCATCAGATCTGAAGCTAATGCGGTGTATGGATGAGTTACATATGCAATACCCTTTTGCAGGTAGCCGGATGATGCGTGATTTGTTGAATCGTCAAGGACATCATATAGGACGACGTCATACACGTACTTTAATGAAGAAAATGGGTATTCAGGCGTTATATTGCAAACCAAATTTAAGCCAGGCTAATCAAGCTCACCGTAAATATCCATATCTGCTCAAAGGATTGGCTATTCAGCGCACTAATCAAGTGTGGTCTACTGATATAACGTATATCCCTATGGCAAAAGGCTTTGTTTATTTATGTGCTGTGATTGATTGGCATAGCCGCAAGGTACTTGCGCATAGGGTATCGATTAGTATGGAGGTGGATTTTTGTATTTCGGCATTAAATGAAGCGATTGAAAAATATGGATCACCTGAAATATTGAATACAGACCAAGGCAGTCAGTTCACCAGTGATGCATTTATTGATGTATTGAAATCAAATGGCATTCAAATCAGTATGGATGGTAAACTTGCGCAGTATACTGCTCATAGGTAGATAATGTGATGGTTGAACGATTATGGCGGAGCGTTAAATATGAAGAGGTGTATCTCAAAGCTTATAGCAGTGTCACAGATGCGAAAAAGCAATTGAGTGCATATTTTGAGTTTTATAATTTGAAACGACCTCATTCGAGTCTAGATATGAGATACCGTCTTGGTAGTCAATCAGGCTTTGAGATTATTCGACCAATAAATAATCTCTTTGATAGGCAGTCTGATGTTTTAAAACGCCATAACACAGATGTATAAGCTTGCGCATTGCAGCACCTAAAGCACACATTTTATTTTTACCCTGGCTTAATAATCGTTGATATAAAGCTTCAATGTGTGGATTATATTTAATCGCTGTTAATGCTGACATATACAATACTGAGCGTATTTTACTGTCACCTGCTTTTGATAAGTGACTTTGCTTGTTGACTGAACTGCCAGACAACTGATGTACTGGAACCAAACCTACATATGCAGCAGCTTGACTTGCTTTTTCAAACTTGTGTGAATGAAATAACCCCAACAGTAATAAGCCTGATCGTTCACCAATTGAAGGAATAGTTTGCAGTAATTTCAAATCCTGTTTCAATGTTGGATCTTGATCTATGTGATTATTTATTAACTTATCAATATGTTCAAGTTGCTGATTTAAATACTCAATATTCTCTTCAAGTAATTTAATCACAACAACGGAGGTATGAGTGGACTGCGCCTTTTCAAGTCGATTCTTTTCCTGCAATAGACTACCTAGATAGACATCTCGTCTGCCTAGGGCTTGTTGAGAATTAACAAAGGGTAGTGATTAATTTATAATAGTACTATGGATAGATACTTACTGATGCCCAATGGGCAAAAATGGAACCTTTTTGCCTAGGTAAAGTGACCGATCGAGGTCGTAGTGGAAAAGATAATCGATTATTTTTAGAAGCAGTCCTCTGGATTGCCCGTACAGGCAGTCCATGGCGTGATCTACCTCCTCATTTTGGTAAATGGAATACCGTCTTTAAAAGATACCGTGATTGGGTGAAAGCTGGTGTATTTGAAACTATTTTTGCATCTGTAAATGAAGATGTTGATTTGGAATACGCCATGATTGATGGAACGATTGTTAAAGTTCATCGACATGGGCAAGGTGCAAAAGGGGGACTTTCAAACAGTCTATAGGTAAATCTCGAGGTGGAATGACCTGTAAAATTCTTGCCTTAGTGGATAGTCTAGGCAACCTCATTAAGTTTCGATTAATGCCTGGTCAATATCACGATTTAGTAGAAACCAAACCTTTAATCGAAGATGTTGATTTTCAGGCATTACTAGCGGATAAAGCATTTGATGCAGATTGGCTCATCCAAGAACTCAATGAACGTAAAGTGAAAGTGGTGATCCCACCTAAATCTAATCGAAAAGTAATGAGAGCATTTGATACGATTATGTATAAATGGCGTCATCTCATTGAAAACTATTTCTGTAAGTTAAAAGAATTTAAACGTATAGCGATGCGTAGTTGTAAAACAGATACGAGTTTTGAAGCCATGATTCAATTGTGCGCGAGTTTAATTAACTCTCGGTAATTCTCAACAGACCCTAGTAAAGCTTTTAATAATCTGACATTAATCTGACATTAATCTGACATTTTCAGGTTCAGGCTGCCATATGATTAACTTTGCGGTGTAACCATAACGTGAAAGAGCTTCACTATCAGCTTTATCCGTTTTATTTAGCATGGACATGCCTTTGGCAAAGGCTCTTACTCGTGAAGGATTAGCCACACAAACCTTTACACCTGCATCATATAGATAATATCCCAAATTCTCATGATAAACCGAAGTCGCTTCCATGATTGCTGTCACTTGATCAGGTTCAATTTTAAGAGTGATTAGCCATTTGAGCAGACTGCCAAAGCCACTTTCTGTATTAGTAAATATTTTATTTTTTCTTTTTCCAGTCAAACCTTGAGGGAAAATGCAAAAATCTATTTTGGTTTTACTGACATCAATACCTAGCATAATCATGGTGATATTCCTTGAGTTTAAGCTATGTTTTTTATCCCATTAACCATCATCTTACCTTGTGAATACAGCATCAAAGTGCTTAGTTACCGTTCAGAGTTGTATGAGGGATAAGGGCAAATTGTAGGTTTTATCTCAGGTTCAAATTTAAGATTTTAGCAGCACTTCAAACTCTACAATTTGCGTATAGTGGTAGCTAATCACTATATCAATCAAGATACAAGAAGCACTGCTTCGCAAGGCTAAATGAGTTTTACTATGATCAGCTACCCCAACAAAACAAGGTGGCTTAACTAAAGCGGAATATCACTTATAAATACGCTTTTAGTTGTTCAAACAAGTGGGACCACCTCTGTTCTATCCAAAGTTAATTGGACTTTATCGAATGAAAATATATTGAAAATTAACTGAGAAATTTGACGATAATCGAAATACTGATCTGCAAAGAAGCGTTGTATACGTCGATAAAATGATTGTGGTAAGCACCTGATGGGTAAGGCTTTAGATGCAGAAGAAAGATTACATGTCTGTTTTACAATTAATGCCAACTCAGTGTAAAACATTTTATTACCTAAGTTGAAAGAAAGCAGTGTTTTGATTATGGACAATGCGACCTTTCACAAAGGGAAAAGACTTCAGGAGTTGGTACGTTGTGCAGGCCATTACATTGTGTGGCTTCCTAGATATAGTCCAGATTTAAATCCAATAGAAAATATGTAGTCGCGAGTCAAGGCGATTCGAAATAAGTTTAGAGTTAAAGATATTGATAAATTATTTAAAGATTACTGTAATGATTTATTTGGTATTTAGCTATACATGTGACTTGTTCCACTTTAGAGATTTGTTTAAGATGAGATGTAACTCATTGAAATGTGTCATCATATTCCTCGTCAGAAAACAAGTATTATGCCATTATTTTAATGAGTTATCTTTTTTTGTCGTGTACAAAGTTATATTTTATAAACTCAGCATGAGACCAGTCGAGTAAACTTATCAAACGAAGTATTCATTAATTCTGCTCTTCAAGAGCATCTACATACTCAAACAAGTCACTCATCGTACAGTTAAAGTATTTACATAACTTATCAGCGACTGGTAATTCAATACGTACAGCACGGTCATAATACATACTTGTGAGCGTATTACGATTGATACCTGTTGCGTGCACCACCTCACTTAATTTTAAAATTTTTCTATCGCCCATGAGCCTAGATAACTTACAAGTAATCATATTTAAATTAACTTACAAAAAAATAACTTGCTGTGGGTTATTTTAAGTTGTTGCATGAGTAATACTTTGCTAAAATTAACCTACAGCAGGTTATTACAACTTATAGAAAGTATATTTTATCCATTTCAAATAAATTATAACTTTTTAAATATAAGGATTGAACCTGCATTAGATTATTTTGTGGAGATGACCGCCGTGCTACCGAATGAGTTATTGATCAGCCAGCAAGCTCGTGACTTAGGAAACCAATTAATTAAAGAAATGAACATCAATAGAAGTTACGGAATGGCTAATTTTCTTGGAGTAAATACTTGCTATGATAATCATCAGGCTGTACTTATTTGGACATTTCAACTTCTTGAAAGGAAACCTACCTTAAACGAATTAGCAGAAATTAAAAAATATTTTCTTTTAATCTTTCCAGATAGTGTTTATCAATTAGCCTAAGTTGTTTTTAAAAATTAGACCTCTTGCGAAAGTAAAAACCAGCTCAATATAAATTTCATGAGATATCAGAAATTAAATCGTTTGTTCAGATTCTGAATTCAAACGCTTGGTTGGTGTACCTCGACAAGTTTTTACTGAAATGGTAGATGTTTTAGAAAAAGCAGAATCACTCAAAAAGAAATCAGGCCGTCCTCATACTTTAGATATATAGAATCAGTTGTTATTAACTCTCAATTATAGTCAAACCGCTTAATTACTCATACACTCGTTAAAGAAACGACTAAAAAGCTTATCTATTGAGTTAACCAACCATTTTTTCCTTTTTGCTTTCACCCATGCCCACATTTTTTTCAATAGGATTAAGGTTAGGACAGAGGTGGTAACCAAAGTATTTGATGCCCATGTTGGAGAGTTTTTCTATATAAAAGTATGATAATCACCTAGCCATTACTTAAATAATCACCCCACCACTGCATCATTTCAGTCCGCTGGGCTAAATAGTCAGCGTGATTATAGCTGGCACGGGTACGGTTCTTATCAATATGTGAAAGTTGTGCCTCAATCCAGTTATCCTGGAACAAACCTGAGTCATTCAAAATGGTACTAAAAGTGGAACGTAGTCCATGAGAGGATAATTGATGTTTTCCATAGCCCATCTTACGTATAGCCATATTTAATGTATTAAAATGAATCGGTTGATTATGTTTCCGTGGGCTAGCAAAAATGTACTTTTCACCGTATGACCATTGCATGACGTCTTTTAAAATATCTAAAGCCTGATCTGAAAGTGGAACTAAGAAGTCGGGAATCTCATGGCCTAATATGACTTTTCGTCGAAACTGTTTAATATGCAAGGCAGGTATTTTCCAGATTTTTTCATTTAAATCAAAATGATGAGGCTCAGCCAATAACAATTCAGCCCCTCGCACGCCAGTATGTAATTTGAACAGCAGTGCTTTTTTAATAATCGGATGGGCATCCAATTTTAATAAATTTTTCTTAAAATCTGATATATCCTCCGCTTTCAAATACGGATAATTCTTCTTGATTTTACTGTTAATGGCGATTTTATTTAAACCATGCGCGATGTTGAATTCACAATAACCCATCGCTACAGCGTAGTCATAAATTTGGTTCAAATAACTACAAGCTTTCTTGACAGGTTCTTTTACTTGGCGTCCCTCTATTTTTTTGATTACTGAAACCAGGTCATAACGCTTGATGTTTTGAAAAGGTAAATCCTGAAGGTCTGGATAAATATCTTGCTGTAAACATCTTTCTGCTAACTGTAGTACACCGCAGCGGGGTAAATCATTAAATGCATTCTTAAGTTTGAACTGTAGCCATTCCTCCCCTACTTTACGAAAAGTAATTACATTAGAAATAGTATCTTTTTCAAAACTAAAATTATTGTCTTTAAAATCATCTCTGACTTGTCGTGCCTTTTTCAGTGATAAATCAGGATAAAGTCCTAACTGAATGCGGCGACGTTTTTTTATTTGTGGATCTGTATAGCGATAGCACCAAGATTTTCTTCCATTCGGCTCAATCTTCAGGCTAAGTCCATCTTCATCAGATAAAAACAAGTTTTTTCCTTGCAATGAGCTTGGCGAACTTTAATTTCAGTAAGACTCATGGAATTTAAATGAAACCTAATAAGGGGTTGATTGGATCAATTATATCAAAATAGAAAGCTTTATATATGATGCGTATGATACGCATCATATAGATTTGTAAAATATTGTTTTATATCTTTATTATTAATATAAATCTGTAACTAGTAACCAGTTTAAGTACCACTTCTACTTTTAGTTCCCAACAACTCACTTTTTCTGTAATCAATGTTAAATAAGTCTTGTGCTTTAAGTTCTTAGATGACCTCCTCTACCCTTTATTATCATTTTTATAAAAGTAACTATATGTATCTCATTAAAATTTGTAGAGCTCAAAAACAAAAAAGACCGCTATATAGCAGTCTTTTAACTTAATTAAATAATAATTAATTCATTTTCATCATAAGTGCATAAGCATCACGTTTGTTTTGACGCAATGATTCTATCTCGGACTTCGTCAGCTGTTTTACGAGAGTTGAGGATATACTTTGCTTCCCACTCTGTGAGCCTTTCGAAATCGTACCCGTAAATCGATTTCCACCATGCTTCAAGATTACCATATACATCCCTCAATTGCTGAAGAGTTTCTTTACTTAGAGCTAATTGTGATGAGTATTGTTTACCCGTCAGTGCATATGCTCCAATAACTTTATTCGTCCCAGTTGTTTCAATATGACCTTTTAATGCTGCAAAAGTACCACCTTGGGTCTGGGTATCATCAACAATAATAACACATTTATCATTGTTTATTGTCCCATCAAATGCTGGTGGGTTGGCTAATCTATGCCACCCATCACCGCCAGTTCTTGATACTTTTATAGCTTGAACTATATTCGTATCAACTTCAAGCCCAAGTTTCTTTGCTATAACTGCTGAAGTAGCTAAAGGAATCATATTACGACCGACTGCTTCCTCAGCATGTACAGGTACTATAATAGTTTCCCGACCATCGATAATTCTTTCTAGTTCAGCAATCGCCTCATCCGAAACTAAATCTTTAGCTAAAATATACGCACTTTCAACATCCCCTGCTTTAGCAGCTTCATACATGTAATGAGAGGTTGCATCTCCAAGACCACGGTCAATAACCGTTTTAGGAAACATATTCCAATCTGTGCGATATAACTTCATATTTTTAAATAAGTTTTAATGATGGCTAGCATTAAATTTTACACTAAATTTACCGCTAGCATCTCTTGGATATTATTTTTCGTATCAGGCAGCACTCTCAAAAGCCGTTTGTTTGGACAGTCCCCATGATCATACACGAGGCAGCTTCAAATACTTATGGGCCCATCCTATCCAGTTGTATCTTCTTGCATCACATGAATATTGTATACTCATTTTGACTACTTGAAAATTATGGAACAACGTCAATAAAAACAATAACTCTAGAGTCTTTAGTCGACATTCCTAAAAAGGTAAATTCAACATTTCTTTCCATATCATTTCTTTGTGTCTCTGGATGAACAAAAGAAACATAGCTTATTTCAAAGAATCGGGCTAGGGTTTTTATGCCAATGATTTTGTTCTCTTCATTAGCAATTAAAACATCTAATTCCAGATCAAACTCTTCTAATTATTTAATTAAATCTTTAACTTTCATTTTACTATCAACCTCTATGAATTATTTAAAAAATTAGCACAATGAAACTTGTGAAAAAAATGGATTTGAACAAAATTTTTTAGCAAAAAAAGCATAGCAACCAGAAAAATCTTTCCAGCAATCAACAAAAATATCCCCGTGTGCTTCCAGTTTACAACATTTTGACTACCACACTGCCCACAGTAGTAATAATAGCCTTTGATACGGCCACCGCATTCAGGACAATTTTTATGATTAATTAATAAGTTACTCAACGTCTCTTCTCCAAAATTCTTATTATCAAGTTGTAAGTGAAGATAGCACACATTTATAAAAATGTCTTTTTTAAAACATCAAAAGATGTTATAAAAAAGACATTCGCTACTTTAGGATAACTTTTAAGATGAATTTAAATCTCCTTGATGAAGAATCAATCCAACCTTCTGAACCCACGCCATGTGATTTTTTCAAAGGTGAAAATGCTATCAAAAAAGCTAAACAGTTAGGATTACCTGATCTCGAGTTAGTCAGAAACGCAATTATGATCGGTGATGCTGACTATAGAACAAATACTCACTATAACCGTGCACGCTTTATTGCACGATGGGGAAAAATTGGAGAACAGATTGCTTTACTGCTTCGACAATCTGATCCTGCTTGGATATTCCACAATGACAGCCAGCCAAGAATTGAGAATACAGTAAAGAAAATACAAATTATCTTTATGAGCGGGAATATTGCATTGGGGTTAGCTGATCAAGTTGTATCAGCACACTGTGAAAAAGGATTAATGACATTAAATAATATTAAGGAGAATCAGTCTGCTTATGATGATGAGACAAAATTGAGAACATGGATTTTATACTTTCCTTCAGCATCACATCCAGCCTATAAAGACATTGATATCCCAAATATTCCTTTTGAATTTGCATACCCAACTAGCTTCGTACAGGACTTAAAAGCGAAAAAAATTTCAATTTTACCAAGTGACCATACTTGCAGAATTGCATTTGAAATAGATAATACAGTTCCTGTAAAAACTGATCCTAAGCCAGTATTGGAACCATCTAATGAAATTAAACCAGATGATTTTGATATTCAGCTTGTAGTTTAATCTGAGGTTAATGTGTTTAATAAAGATCGTTTACGTATTGCTAAAGAATTACGAGGACTTAGCAATACCGATTTCGCAGAAAAATTGAGTTGCTCTATCTCTAAGGTAAAGCAACTTTTAGACGTGGATAAAGAAATCAATGAAAATGATCAAGATGATATATGCCGTGTATTAAATTTACCCAAGTCATTCTTTGCAGGTAATGACACACAACCACATGAAACAGACCAAATCTTCTATAGATCGGTTGCTCGTATTAAAGCACAGCATAGAAAAGCTAATGAGGCATATACTCTTTTAGCAATAAATATTAACAAGTACTTAAATCAGAAAGTAAAGTTACCTACTTTTCACCGTCCTGATTTAGATATTACTGAGTTTTTGGGTGAATCTAAGTATGCCGATCACCTAGCGTCAGAGTTGAGAGGTTTATGGGCTTTAGGTAATCAACCTATTAATAACATTGTTTCGTTGTGTGAGCTAAAGGGAATCCGTGTCTTTAGATTACCGACTGAAATTCGAGAAATTGATGCACTATCTTTTTTTGATGATGAAAGTGGTAGCCCTTTCATATTTCTAAATACATTTAAGTCTGCCGAAAGAGCCCGCTTCGATTGTGCACACGAACTTGGTCATATCGTTATGCATACGCATAACAAAAAAATTCGTGTCGAGAAAGATAATCGTGTTCTCGAAACTGAAGCGGATCAATTTTCATCTGAATTTTTAATGCCAACAGATGCATTTCTTTCTACTGCTCCACGCTATTTTTCACTAGAAAATATGATTGAGTATAAAAAGATTTGGCGAACATCCCTGAAGGCTATTAACTATAAAGCTCACAAGCTGGGATTAGTTAGTGATTGGGTTAATCGTAGTAACTCTATAAAGATCAATTCGTTGGGCTACAACATTAATGAACCTGAAGAAACTCATCGAGATGAGAGTTTGATGTTGCCCAAAATTATCTCTGTTTTAGCCTCACAACCATCTTTTGATAAAAATAAAATGCTTGATGAAATTGGAATCTCTGAAGAAGATTTTAATCAATTAACATTTGATGCTTTAGCTAAAGTTGAGCCCCCGAAGAAAAAACATAAGTTATATATTGTCGAGTAATACAAACCTTCCTTAAAAATAATGCGCCTTACGGCGCACTATTTATGCAAAATCCTGATTAATTTTTTTATGACTTCACGCCCAACGTAGTTTTGCATCCCATAAGTCATACTTTAACTGAAAATGTAACTTGCCCCATCATGACTTTTTTCATATAGCCTACTTGAACTGACACCATAAATCCCATGTGTTCCATAAAGCATCGTATACAATTTCAGATAAATTCTTTAGTTATGTGATCAGGCTATGTGCTCAAATTACCTATTTCCAAATAAAAGAAATTTGACACTCTTAGGTGTCGATACAAGCCAGTTTGATCTTGAGCTTAAGGATCATGTATTCCCTTCCTATCATGCTCCAATCATTCTGAACGGCTCAGATCACTTAGAGCTTGATATTGCAAAGTTTGGATTACTACCGAGCTGGGCGAAAGAATTGAAGTTCAGCAGTCATACTTATAACGCCAGAACTGAGTCTGTAGCAGATAAGCCTAGCTTTCGACATGCTTGGAAGTACAGCAAGTTCTGCCTAGTCCCAGTACAAGAATTTTATGAGCCGAAATACATCAATGGCAAGCCACACTGGTACACCATCAAGCGTAAAGATGATCAGCCTTTTACTGTTGCAGGGATCTATGATGATGCAGTGATTAATGGCAATAAGGTACGTTCCTTTTCAATGTTGACCATCAATTCGGACCATCACCCTTTTATGAAACAATTCCATGCACCGAAGGATGAGAAGCGATCCATCATCGTTATTCCAGAACAGTACAGAAAAGACTGGCTAACAGCCGATCATGAACATGCGCATGAATATTTCTTTCAAATGCCCGATGAATTCGTCACATTTCCACGCGATGAGCAGAAACAAAACGTCTTATTCTGACGCATCCTTGTTTATCCACAACTTTTTAATTTGAATTTTAAACGCTGTTAGTAATATCGTATTTAAACAAATTCTACTTCCAAACACGCCTCGTAGCGTAGGAGTATCTCATGTCTAAGAAGTTGCCTATTTACTTCTCTGACGACGCATGGTCATCTTTACAAGAGCTCATGGGTCCAGAGGGTAAACCAAGTCCTACCATCAACACCGTGCTTGAACAAATCGCTGTTCAAAATGAGCTTGTTGAAAAATTAGGGCTTACTGCTGTCCTACCCAAATCCAAAGTATCTATTCCCGTCTCTTTAGAGCGTATTCCTGCAGGTCCGGCCTTCAGCACCAAGGATGAGCAAGACAAAGCACTCGATCTGAATGAGTTCCTGATTCACAACCCTATTTCTACTTTTATTGCCTATGTAGACAGTGAATCCATGCTCGATGCTGGCCTAGAGATTAATGATCCAATCATTATTGATCGCAGTATTGAAGCCAAGCATTACGATATCGTGGTTGCCCTGATTGATGACAATGCCTCGACCATTAAGCGGCTGATGATCACCAATAAGATGTCCAAGTCTGAAATCAAAGAAATATTTGGAGATGAAGATTATCCGCTTCCAGAACTTTGGTTGAAGGCTGAAAATTCGAATTACAATCACATCATTCCTGATGATAGTCAGACCATATCAATCTGGGGTGTGGTGACTTTTAATTTAAAGCGTATTTATCACCGCTCATAAAAAGAAGAATAACCATGCAAAGTGAAAATGAAATATTCGCGTTAGTCGACATGAATAATTGCTACGTCTCGTGTGAGCGTGTGTTTAATCCTGCCTTGAATGATCGCCCAACCATTGTGCTCAGCAACAATGACGGCTGTGCCGTGGCCAGAAGCCAGGAAGCGAAAGACTTAGGCATCAAGATGGGTGTTCCTGTATTCCAAATTAAAGAGCTGATCAAACAACATAACATTCAGGTGCTATCCAGTAATTTCTCCTTATATGGCGAAATGTCCAAGCGCTTTATGGAGCTGCTTGGGGACTATGTTGCACCAGGAGATCAAGAGGTCTATTCCATTGATGAATGCTTTCTGAAGCTCACAGCTTACGAGCATCTATTTGACCTGACTGTATATGCTCAAGACATGAGGGCTAAGGCTTGGCGTTGGTTAGGCCTACCCTGCTGTATTGGAATTGGTCGCTCTAAAACCGAAGCAAAGATTGCCAATCATCTCGCCAAGAAAAACAAGTTCTTCAATGGGGTCTGTAATCTGGCCCATATGGACCCATGCTCTACAGAAACGCTACTCGCGCAGGTTGATGTGTCTGAGGTTTGGGGCGTAGGCAGACAGAACTGTAAGAAGCTCAATACTATGGGTGTTCAATCTGTGCTGGATCTGATCAATGCCAATCCTAAAGAAATCAAAAAGCAGTTTAGTATCGTGATGGAAAAGACGGTGCTTGAGCTACAGGGCCTTTCTTGTATTGACCTTAGTGATGATACTGTAGCGAAGAAGCAAATCATCAGCAGCCGTTCATATGGCAACCCAGTGTATGAAATGGATGACATTAAAGCTTCGGTTCGGCTTTATGTGGCCAGAGCCGTGAAACGAATGCGGGAAGATGGCTCAATCTGCAAGATGATCGGCGTGTATATCCAAACCAGTCGCTTTGATAAGACAGAGCGCTACTCGCCTTACATCGTCGTTCAAATGCATGAGCATACGGATGATCTACTGCTCATCACCAAGGCCGCGATGAAAGGCATCGATCAGATATTTAAGAAAGGCTTTAAGTATAAAAAGGCGGGAATCGTGCTGCTCGAAATTACAGATCAATCCAAGTTTGTGCCCGATCTATTCACGGACTATTCACATAAGCAAGAGCGAGAAAGGCTTTCAGATGCCATCGAAGCCATCAGTGAACGGTTTGGGAAGAATCTCGTCACGCTAGGCATTGCCAACAATAAAGAAGCCACATGGCACATGAATCAAAACCTTAGATCACCTTCGTATTTAACCAAATGGTCTGACTTACCAAGAGTAGGATAAAAACATGCACTTATTTAAATTAACTGACGAACAACTCGCACAAATTCTTATCCCGAAACGATTTGTACCACCTACTCCACCTGAACATGAAGGCAAGAATATGGTCTATGTATTTGATAGTGAGGATAAGTTTGAACTGACTTATGATGAGCTGGTGGAAATCATTAGCAAAGCTAGAATGGCTGGTCCGAAGTTGATACCTGTCTTAGGCACCGTGAATTAAATTGTGCAGTGTTCGCACGCCACTTGAAACATAACTTGATTGGAAATGAATTTGGGCTGAGAAAAATTCAGTTCAAATTTAACCTGACGGGCACACTAAAAAATGGGTAATTGTCAGATCGAGTTTGGACTACAACACTTTAGCTCATCGATTTACCAAAGTGCTAATCTTTACACTATTGTCTAAAATCCAGTGACCAAATTGTGATGCTAAAGCTTTTAAATTCCCTTTATTATGAATCAAAGTTAGTATGATGCTTTTCATAAAGACAGTTTACTTATAACCAGAGAGATTTTTAAACAATTCCCCCTTTTCAGTTTGCTTAGGCTATTTGATCCAGAGTTCATCTTTTTGCATCATTTTTAACATTAAATTAAATATAACCAGCGGAGTAACATTTTTTTTGTTAGAGCCGACAACTCTTTGAAAACTAAATTTAACGGTTCGCTCAGGAGCATCCAAATTAACTGGGTAGTTTTGTTTTTCTAAATACAGATGATCTCCTAACATTGGCTCTATACCAGTAATAAAATTAACAATTTGTTGCTCATCACCTTTCATTCGGCATTGAAAATGTAGAAAATTCTTACGCAGTTTTCCAAATAATAATAATATTTTAAGCGCCTTAACCATGTTCTTTTCTTTCAGTGCATCTTGCTGCCTATCATCTTTATAATGAAAATCAAGGAGAGGAATTATTTCATCTGGACGAGTCAGTTTTTTAGCCTTTTCGTAAAGTTCATCAAACCAACTCTCTTCTAAATTCTTACTATAAACATAATTCGTTTTTAAATTAAATTTTTGGCGATCCATCCATTTAGTGCTCATCCATTGACATCGTTGCATCCATTCTTGAGCTTGGGTATCTTCGCTTAAACGACCTTCTCTAAAACTTATCAAACGTTGAAAAGGTGTCAGAGTACTCTTCTCTATACTAAACTTCTTTTCTTGTCGGCCAGCCATCGTAACTGGCTGTGTTTGCTGATAAGAATTAAACCATTTCTGCTGCTGAGTATAACGATTTAGGTTTATGTAGTCTGTACTTGACTTCACTGGACTAAAACACTGTTCTAATACTTTTTTTGAAATGATACACGGCGAATTATAAATTCGATCGACTGCTAATAAATCCAAAACATGAAGGTAATTTGAAGCCGTTTGCTCAATACTGCTATGCCCCATCCAAGAGGCGAGCACCTGCCATTTATGTTGAATAATCTCTTCTTGAGCACGTGCTTTCATACCAAACAATAAATCCCTCATCTTTTTTGCTTTTACCCAAGGACAATCTGTGTAGGTCTTGATCATTTCTTTTGAACCGAGCAAAGTTATTGCTAGATAGTTAGCAGCACTGTGGCGTAATGTATGAAAACTAAAGCCATGATGCATACCTAATATTTGACTAAACAAATCTACTGTAATTTTGCTGATACATTGATCAGTTAATACACGATGATTCACACTAAAAAGTAGATCATCCTGCTGATTAACCAAATATTGCTCATAACGATGTTGTATGTAACGTTGTACTACTAAAAACTCATGTTCTGACAATGCAATTTTCAATGGTATTTGACGATTCGCACTTCGCGTTTTCAGACGGCGATATGAATTGTCTTGGATATGAAGCGTGATATTATTAAAAACTGTATTTTCTTTTTCTTTATAAAGTAGCTCTGGGCAAATAATATCTTGTATTTTAAGACAACGAACTTCATTTAATCGAAGTCCAGTTCTATAACTTAGTAAATACATCAGCTTTAAACAACTCAGATGATCGACCCACTCTGATGCCGTTGGCTCTTGACTTAAATTTTCTAGTTTTTCCAATAATTTGCCAAATAGCAAAGGACTCACTAGCCGTGCATTGCAAATTTGTAAATGCTTAAAACTTGAATTCTGTAACACCAATACCCCTGGAGCATCATAATTCTCTATACAGAATTGATGAAAATCTTTTAGGCGACCAAAACGGTATTCTGCGCTTTGGTGCATCTTACGAGAGGTTTTTCCTTTCACCGAATCTCGTTGAACTGCTTTTTCATCACGTTCACTGCTGTATTTCAATAGCTGCCGATATAAATCCTCATAGTCATCTATGGATTGTTGCTTTAAATCTAATTTATTGAGCCAAATCTCAAATATAAATTCTTTGCCAAACGATCCTAAGTAGCTTTCAATAGTTGATAATTGAAGCCCTCGTTTTTTTAAATGCATTAACCAGTGAATTAAGCGTAGTTGAGCATCAATTAAAGACTTTTCCTCCGTATTAGCATCAACTATCTTCTCCTCTAACACCCTTCTAGTTTCTTGCCAAAAACGTAGCGTGCGTTCTTCTTTATTCCTCTTTTTATCTAAACGCTCAACTTTTTGACCTTTACGTTTCTTTTGACCAAACAACATCAACTCATACGGAATCGTTTGTAATTTGCTTTGAACAGTCGGAACTTCAGGAAGTAACTGCTCTTGTTCAAAATGAATAGGGCGATTATCTGGTTCTGTGACTTGATTGTAATCATTATTCCACAGCAATCTAAATTCGGATGGCCTTAAAGCAACAGTATTAATCTCTTGCTGAAGCACATTACTCAAAAATATATCTATGCTGAGGTTTGGATTAAATTCGAGTACCATTTGCACATCATTAAATGCACGAAATCCACGGCGTTTAATTTGATATTGCAGATCCCCAAGACTTTTTTTCCTGCCTATCTTACTCAAGCTTTCTAAAATACAATCTTCAACTGAATGTTGCAGACAAAATTCTTTCTGAGTAGCTTTCAACTTTTTTAAATATTGCAAAATGAACTGCGCATATGGGTTAAAAAAAACATGTTTCCATTGGTACAACTTTCCCTGTTCTACATCGTTGCCATATTGAGAGTTTTCAACACGATAATGTAGTAACAATGGATTAGTGATTTTTTTGTAGTCCGAATGGTATAACCGAAAACAATTCAGATCTGTACCAAGCTCAATGGCCTCCTGCAATTGCTTCTGAATAGCAATCAAATGCTGTTCATCTGCACAGCCTGAAATATATATAAAACTTAAGCATAAATTTCCCCATAAGTACTTTGGTTCATTCCAATATTCAAATGAATCTTGCCAATACTGCCTTAATTCCTTAAGTACATGGATATGTAGATGCCCCTGTTCTAACCGTGACTCTGTACTCTCAATTTTTCTAGGCAGTACGATCCGTTTAGTATGTGGATTTAGCTTAATTCTGTATGATTTTTTTATCTACATTCTGGTTGAATTGCTTCCTTCTTTTATTAAATTCATCTTCAGTAAATTGCATCAGTTTTGATTGTTCGTCTCGGCTCAACTTTTGACTCAAACAATCAACACTATCTTTAATGTCATGCCATTTTTCAGCGATCTGCTGATCAAGTTTTTGCTGCATTTCTTTCGTCAATACTTCAGGTGGAGAAGGCTGTCTATCTAGCGACTTTTTCACCATTTTATGAATATCAACAAATAGATCATCTAGTTGTGGTTTTATTAGTTCTTTGATTTTTTGCATACAACTATTTTCGCTCTAAGTGTTTAATCGATAAAGATTTGACATTATCTTGCAATTGCTGGCGGGCTTGCTGTACATAGACATTCGGGATAAGTGAAGAATGCGGATGAAAAGCCTCTCGGTCACGTTGGTCATGACCATACAGGGCCTGAATTAAGTGAAAAGCTAATGCTGGTTTACCCTCTTGCTGCTCATGCATCAAAAAGTTCATGTCAAAATGACGTAACCAATTCGAATACATATTCTTTGGAAAGACTCCTTGCATATATGAATTCACCCATTTTCTCGATAAAGGGATTAACTTAATTTTCCTGCTCTGCCATTCTTTGACAGTTATCGGCAAGATATCTTTACTAAAAATGACCTTACCAAAAAGATCATTTACAGTTATCTTCTTCTTTGCAAAGACTTGTCTAAAAAATGAACCGTACGCTTCAATAATTTGTTCTAAAAAGGCAGTGTAATTTTGCAGTGTTTTTATGAAAAAATCAGATAAAGGGATAAAACGACCATCTTTTCTTGCTTTACTATTTTTTTTATCATTCACATATAAAAGCTTGAGCTCAACACAATAATCATCCAAATTCCCCAACAGGTTTTTTTTAGGCCGACTTGCCAAACTCAACAAACTGATATGCCACATCCAACACGCATATGCATTAAGTTGATTAATAATGTGCTTATCTTCTTGGATGTTTTCGTGACAATGTCTATGTAAAATATGGAATTGCTCTTTCACAAAATTGGGTTCAAGTGCCAGTTGGCTCCCTATCCTTCCTATAGATAATGCAGATTGCACTTTGAATTGTTGTTGCAATATTTTTAGTTCAGCCGTGTCTTCAGTAAAATGTGTGGAATGTGGTGTAAGTGCTTTTTCTAAAAAGGCTAGATATGTGCTACTGAGTTGAGTTTTCGGTAGCCCGCCATAATAGATACCAGGCATGTGATGCTGACTATCCCGCCCAGCAATTACATGAGCAAGATATTCATTATATGTTTCATAATATATATGAAAATATAATTGAGCCTGCAGTTTTTCTACAGTGATCGAACCTACAAACCGATTATCAAGCCAATTCTTAAGTTTCGTATTAATGTGTGTTGATGAAATTAGTGGATTCGATGCTTGTTCTATATAGTCAAACCAAGCAGAAGGTAAATGTAGTTGATGTGTCATCACTTCATTCCACCGCACATGATTTAAGCTCTTAATCTTCTGCTCTGTAATTTTAAGATTTAATTTGAGTAAATATTCGCGACGTCTACTTGAACCATTCTGGATCAAAATTCCATCTTGAATAAGCTCGTTAAAATCCATCAGTGCGACGGGTGATAATCCCGTCAAAAGTGACAATAAACATGCTGCAGCGATTGCAGCATCCCTCCAGTGCCCGGATAACTCGGTTCTCAACACATAAACAATTTGCTTCAGTATATCTGGCGCCAAATAATGTGGATTTGTAACAAAAGGAGCATGACGGCGTTGGCGATGACGCGTGTAATGCGCAACATAATCACTAATTATATGATTAAATTGTTTAGTCTTTTCATCTTCTGAATATAACTCTACTTCAGCGTCTGCAAGCTCAATTTCACCATCTTCATCTTTGTGAAGAGCGGCATCATGAAAACTGATTTTTGCGTTATATCCGACATCTTCTTGCTTACCTGATTTTATTTCACGAAATATTCTGACTTCGTTTTTAGTTGGCCATTGTAAAGCTTTCCGTTCTTTTGACTTACGTTGACGAAGAACAACACTACGATCATCTAGTCGTATAAATATGATCAATAGTGCCGATAAATATTCAATTACTTTTATTTCTTGAAAATCATTAATATTAAAAAGTTGATTACGATCCTCGTTTTTCAAGCTACGTTCGTACATGACATAACGATTTAATAGCTTACTGCATTCTTCAAATAATTCAGCATTACTAGAATGCAGCACATATCGTGATACATAACGCAAGAGATCACAGACCTGTTTTTTCTTATTCTCACCTTTAGGAATTTTTGAAAAATCTTGGTAATGTCGATAAGTTAAAAAACTTGCTTGCAGAATCAGATAACGTTGAGACGTTAAATTTTGCGTATTACTAGTATCAGGAGATGCAAAATAACTTAAACAAGCTAGCAAATAATAATTACCAATTTGCCTCGTACTAGATATATAGCCGTATATCTGTTGCGCCTTCTCATATAGCGCATGAACTTTTTCATACAAATCATCTCGATAGATCGAGAAATTGTGTATTCACAACTTCATCACGTAGCAGACAATAATCTTGTTGAAATTCTTCTGCTAACTCTAAAAATCGCTTTTCTCGTTCAGTCATTTGCATATTCATTTTCAATTAAATTTTTATCGAGTTGTATGTGTAAAATTCATTTAAATCCGCACAATTTGGTATGAGTTGATCTTTTATTGAATTTTTTGTCAGCTTAAAAAATCGAGCAAAAAATTTAGCATCCAGCTCTTTCTGAGCTTTTCTCTCAAAGCACAAGTGTTGCTGTGATTTTTCGATAAAATCATCAAGATTATGTATCAACTGTAAGATTGCAACATAATTAGAATGTACACGTAAGCATGGCTCCGTTTGCATTAATAGCAATATTTTTTGCCAAATTTTCACATAGATTATTTTGAACTTTGCTTGTACTACTACTTTCTGGCTCTGTTTAATCTTTTTGATTTTCAGTAGTTCTGAGTTAATTTTTACTATCTTAAATTGAACATTTTGTCGCTCAAAGCAAAAGGGCATGATAAATTGCCCCATAAATATCTCTATATTTTTTACTAAATAGTCAAATTTTAACATTTTTATCGATATAAAAAATGAGCATATCTTTGTATATTAAAATTCATTTAATTTATCAACTAAATTTTCTCAAAATTACAATTATCAACAAATACATATGGTTTACTTATCATGGGTGGTCTAAATTTTAAAAATTCTTCCACTTTTTTTTAGTTTTCTGTTAGATTGGTCTCGCATTGACTCTCAACAACAATGGATTCAAGCCAATATTGAAGGTTTTTATGGTAATTTAAATCCATTAATTAAGATTTTTGAAATATGCTTTATTCAAAATACCTAAAATTTAAGTAGTCGAAGCCCACAATCCTTAATGAGCCATCATCTTTGCTTCAATCCACTGATTAATTTCCCAAATAAACCAACAATCACGATTCTTAGAAATCTTAATACTCTTCGGGTAATTTAGGATCGTAATATTCAGATTACTTATCCAGAATTGAATAGATCGTTAACTTAGATAGACTTTTAAGCAATGTAACTTGCCGCATGTTTATCAACATATGTCTCAAAAAAGTCTGCCCATACATAGATTTATGGCGTTTAGTGCTTAAATTTCAGATTAATCTTCGTCTGATGACCTGAATGGATGTTACAGATTACATGCAGGTGAATTACTCTGTGGCTGTATCATGGCTTTTGTGCAATCCAATCCATTTGATCCGAATGTTCTCTTTTGCAATAAAGCAGCCTCTTCTGCTTTTCCTGAACCAACGAACTATGTCATTGATTTGATTCAACCGACAACAGTGATGCTGAATCAAATCTCCAAAGAAGGGATTAAATGCAAGAAATGTGGTAAGAAAAAGATAGGGGATGGAAGTTATTATCCGTCTAATTGGAACCAGCCCATGAGTCGAGATCAGTTGAGTAAGAATCATTTTAAATGAATAAGAGAAGGATGGCTTACCTCACTTCTCCGAATAACAATGCTATGCTTTTCAACCAAGGTTATAAATTGGCAACTACATTTCATTCTTCTTCATGCTGGTCCTATAGCCTGTAGACAATTACTACATCATTTGCATTCAATGCTCAATACAGCCTGTCAGCAGAACCGCAGCGATACTTTTTTTCGTGCATACATGTAGTGTTTAAATCCATTCATTTTTCAATGATCCTCTGCCGTTTATCACATTTATGGTCGATCTTTAACCTTATGAAAAATGCACATACCGATCCCTTCAAACTGTCAAATTTATGTATGCATGACATTTAAAGAAAATTATCTGATCAATTTTTTTAGGTAAAATTCATCAAGAAAAAGTTATTATTATTCATAACATCACCAATAACCACATAAAAACAATAATTTAATAAATTATTCTTCCAATTTTTTTATATTTAGTGTTATTACCTCTAAATCCATGTTTACCACCTTCTATTACATAAGTAATTTAGAAGTATCCACGATATAAATTGCTTGCCCTCACACCTCTCCCCTCTCACGCCCAAAAAATTTATACTGAAAGGCAGATTAAGCCCGTTCGAGTTACATATAGCCGCATGCTATATTGAAAGCATTAAGAAAATATCCTCAATATTTATAGGATTTTTAAAGTATGAACTAATTTTCGAAGAACCCTTTCTAAGTAATGTGACCTATTAGGAAAAATGAAAATACTGAAATCTCCGTATCAACAATCAGTCAAAGTACATCCTGATGATTTTCTGTAACCGATACCCAAGGACTATACCTACCCTTCTGATGTGCTGTGCAACAAAGCCCTCCTTAGCCACACTATAGCTATAGATTAATTCCATTATTTTGTGATTTAATTAAATTATTCATTCTTAAGACCCAATTTAATGGATTTATATTTCACTAAACCAGAAGAAGTTGTGACTCTTTTAGGTGAGCGTTTACGTAAGCAACGACTCTTTCTGGAGATGTCTCAAGCTGAGGTAGCAGCACGCGCTGGTGTCGGCGTGAATACAGTTTCGAATCTTGAAGCGGGACGAAATGTATCTGTTGAAAATTTAGTCCGTATTGCAATGGTCTTGGGTCGATTAAACGAACTTCAGGAACTATTTAAACCTCAGCTTAACAGTGTGAATGACATTCTTCACTATGAGAGTCAAAGTAAGCGCCACCGTATTAAGAGGAAGGGATAATGCTCAATAGACTTAATGTTTATTACAACGGTTGGGGCGAATCATGGTTATGGGGAACGCTGATTAGTTCAACAGCCACGACAGGTAGACCCACCATTGCTTTTGAATATAGTCCAGAAGCAATACAGCAAGGTGTTGAGCTCTCTTCTTACTTGCTGCCTTTAAAAGGTCTACCATTCAGACAAGGTTTTCCTACTCATCAAATGGGACTCCCAGGTCCAGTCTATGACGCTTTACCAGATGGTTGGGGCATGATGTTGATGGATCGATATTTCAAAAAAATTGGCTTAAATTCAGCACGAATTGGACCTTTGGAGCGTCTGACCTATATTAGTAGTCACGCAATGGGTGCCCTCTCCTTTGAACCTTGTGTTGCTGACATGCAAACCTCAGAAAATATCCCTTTACAACAACTAGCCCAGGAAGTTCAAGAAGTACTCAAAGGTGAAGGTGGTGAATTTCTACAGCATTTATTGGTCATGGGTGGCTCCCCTCAAGGTGCCAGACCAAAAGCGTTGGTTTACCGAGATCCTGTCAATTTAGAGTTTTCGACTCAAGATTCTGATCAACATGAAGCCTGGCTGATTAAGTTTCCTGCTCAGCAAGAGCATCCTGAAGTCTGCGCCATTGAAGCCGTCTATGCAGAATGTTTGCGACTTTGTGCAATTGAGACTCCAGATACCCATTTCTTTAATTTGCCCAATGGTTTAACGGCTTTTGCTTCTAAACGATTCGATCGTCAAAATGGTATGCGGATTCCAATGCAGAGTTTGGCTGCATATACAGGAGCAGACTATAAAGTTCCAGGTAGCCTAGACTATCGCAATTTTCTCCGGGCAACCTTGATGTGTACGCAAGATGTACGAGAAAGATTGCATGCTTTTAAACGTGCTGTGTTTAATGTGCTTTTCAATAATCGGGATGACCATACTAAGAACTTTTCATTTCTCATGGAGAAAAATGGTCAATGGAAATTGGCTCCAGCCTATGATGTGACCTTCTGCGAGGGTCCAGGTGGTTATCATCAAATGGACATTATGGGAGAAGCGCTCAATATTTCCCGAAATGACATACATAAACTCGGTACTTCAGAAGCTAATCTGACTACTCTAGAAGTCGATGAGATCATCTTGACCATGCGTGAAATTGCACTTCAATTTAGTCAAATTGCGCAGCGCCTGTATCCCCATCAAATTCGAGAATCTACCCTACAGATGATTCAATCACGGATTCAACAGAATATTGATTTTTTAACTGAAACCTAAGCGTAAATATAAACTAAGCGCCAACCATCAACTGCAAATAGACTTTGATATAGTTAGTCGCTACATAATCTGTAGAACCTGTGAATTAGCTCTCTTTATAATCACGAATATTAGATGGATCACCGCCAAGATATATTCTGCAAACGTGAAATCACTACATCCAGATCGAAAATCACTAAGAAAAAACTGTCACCAAAAAAAGGTCTGCACTATGGATAGATGCAGACCAAACTCTGGATAACTACCAGCACGAGAAATATGTCGCAATTTTGCATAGACATGAATTTGATAAAATCAGCCCAGAAAGCCAGAAATTCATAAAAACTATTTCATCAATCCCCTATAACTTAATCACGTTCATGGTCGATCTTAAATCTTGTGAAAAGTACTCATGCTGACCTAGCCAAACTGTAAAACTCATGTATTCATAGCCTTTAAATGAATCTTTCAATCGGTATATTTAAGGTAAAAACTAGTAATCAGAAGTTATTATCACCCCCATATAAAACAAGGATCAACTTAAAAACAATAACTTAGTAAATTATTCTTCCATTTTTTTTATATTTAGTGTTATCTTCGGCCATTTGATTTGGTGTCTTAAAACCCAAACCCTTTTGAATTCTTCGATGATTATAAAATAACTCAATGTATTTTATAATATCTGCTTTGGCTTCTTCTCTAGTTTGATAGTTGTAATGATGCACTAACTCATTTTTCAATATTCCCCAAAAGCTTTCAATCGGTGCATTATCGTAACAGTCTCCGCGCTTGCTCATTGAACCTTGAAAACCATATTGCTCAAGTATATTTCGATATTCATGGCTGCAATATTGACTTCCTCTGTCTGAATGCACAATCATTTCTTTGGTTGGTTTTTGATTGTGAATAGCCATATTTAGCGCATTACAAACAAGCTGTGTTGTCATGCGCTCATTTGAAGCCGTCTTGAAAACCGCGAATTTACTTGGTCTTAGCAATACTCAACTGGCTACTGTGATGGGTCTCGATCTCATGTCGATGAACCAAATCGAATTCTCAGCTGTATTAGAACCCGCATCCCCACAAGGTGAATATGGATTATTACTGATTCGCCTTTATCAAAGCTTATCTACGTTAACGGGCGGTGATTCTGAATGGATTGATTATTTTATGAATGCATTCAATACCGCAACCGATGGTGTCCCGATTCAGCAAATTCAAACCAGAGAAGGCTTAGAGAAAGTCTTAATGGTTGTTGAAGCCCTAAACAATCGATAATTTATTCATTTTATTCTTTTAGAGAATCACTTTAGATTTGATGATTTCTTATTTTTTACAGAATTATTGAGAGCTAAAAATTAAATATTTAGTCTATAGAGCCGTCCACAAGTACTGTTCAAAACAATATTCCCAGCCGTCAGAAATTTAAAATATCTCCAGCAGAATCAATAAATTATTTAATGTTAAGATATGTAAAAAGATCCAATCACTGCGTTGACAGCTCAAGTGATACCCAGTTAAGCTAATTGTACACAGCAAAATCTGTGTTCAGGCGTAGGAACCTGATATTATCGAAAGGTGCAAATAAATGTCGCACTAGCGACTATTTTTTTGCCTACTGTTTAAGCAGCCTTTATGGTAGCTTTGCAGGGCAGCCTTTGGCTGGCCGTGACCTTTCGAGCGGTATTTCCTACCCCTGTTAAAGCTACCACCATCACCGTAGGAAAGTGTTGGGGGTAAGTGTTAAAACTTATCGAAAGGAAAGACTATGAACGCAATTCTTCATGGTGCAAACACTTGCACACCTAAAAAACAAGCCTCGCAACTGATTGTTGAACTTGGCAAATCAATTTCAAATCCTCAGCGTCAAACACTCGCCAATCTTTATATTGCTGTTGACACTGCAAACTCCTTACTCAACGAGCTTGAACAAGCCCATCGAATCATTCGTCAATGCATGCATGAAATGAATGATGAACAAATTCTTGAAGTCGCAAAGCTCAATCAAAATAACAATTTATCGTCGCTCTGGGCATTTCGTACACATCCACGCCAAAGTATGATTGAGCGTGCGAAACGTGTGCTGCACGGAGCTTATACAAATTAATAATGCACTAAATTCTCTGAAATATTTGTGATTCTGCGATTATTTCCCAAAATCCTTGCTATTCCAATTTATTCATATCGCAAAGATTTAAAAATACTGCTGCGATTTAGTATGAACTGTACTAAATCGCAATCGGTAAACAAATCGCAACTCATTTGCGATCTTCAAAGCTTCATACTGTCTAATTTTCAAATAAAAGTCGCAATATCGCAACTACTTCAACAAAGCAGGATTTAACTCTAAATATGTCGTATTATTAATAATTTTCAAACGAATATATTTTAATTCAATTAATTCATTTAAACACACATCGAAATCTTTTATTTTCCTCAAATGTAATGGTGCACCTTTTAGTCCTAAATTTTTGAGTATTAGATTAGTATTTTTCTGTTTACATTTACGAATTAAATTTTTAATTAATTTTTCAGCATCACTTTCTTTATCTAATTCAATTTCTGTATATCGAAGCCACTCATTCAACGAAAATCGAATTACATCACAAGCAGCTAATAATATTTGTTTATTGATAAATGCTTCACCCTGAAAATAAGTAAAAACTGTAGCTAAACGCCGTGCGAGCTGACTTGCACGACTAGCAAAAGCTTGTAAATACTCATAACACTTTCCTTTCGCTTGCAAACTTTCAATTTCATTATAGAATGCAAGATCAACTTTTTTTGCTTCTTCATCGAGCGGAATAACATAACGTTGGTGGTCACTTGAATCATTTAACAAATCACTACAGCGTTCCCAATAAATTATCATTCTCGAGTCTGTGTTAATGTCTTTAGATTGATGTTCTTTATCCTGAAAACGCTGACCAGCTAAATTTTCAGGAACAGTAAGAATAAATCTTGCTAAAAAACCTTGACCTCTGAGAACTGGATCCTGAAGAGCTTTAATCAATACCTCTCTCTGGCCTTGTAAATTAAAAGTTAGTCGCACATCATAAGCTCTACCACTGCCATTTAAATTTGATTTTGATCTTGTTCGTTCAACGTATCCATCGTCGAATAGCTTTGTAAAAGTTGCCAAGGCTTGGTTACGTGTTTCGGATTTCATTGTATGTCCTGCAAAAAATTGAGCAGCTTCATCACTTGAAATTGAAACATTTGTAACAAAACCATCAATATATAAACCTAGTAAAGATTCAATCGTGATATCACTAAATACACTTGATGGATCTTTCGGTTCTTTAGTTTCAGCTAAACATGATTTATGCTCTTTTTTTCATTACCAAGAAATTTTTTCTGCCATTGCCGATCATTACGGCGATATCTATCATATTGTAGGCGTTCATACTCCTTGATTGAATGATCAGCAATTGTTTTAGCACTACTTTTTCGGCTTCCACTTTGTCCTTCACTAAGTAAAAATAGGGAACAAGGTTCGCCATCTTTAACATAAGGATGAGGTGCATTTACATTCCGTTGTGCAATATGTGAAATTGCGCCGATAACACATTGTGCAGCCATTGAAATAGGGCATTGAACATATTCTGAAATACATTTAATAGCCTCCCTCATAACTACTGGAAAGTGCTGGATCGGATAATCCAATTGTTGTTATTTTCATCAGACTTGCAAGAAGGAAGACTGTCTCCCCAATTTTCAGATGTAGTTATGAGTATTTTTTCATTATCAAACATTATAAGATCATCAACTTTTTTAAGAAAAATCTCCCTTACTGCTTAAAATTTATCAGCAGCAAACTTGAATTAAAGTTTTTGGAAGGGAGAGAGATTTAATTTTATAAAATCAAATAACTATTTGATTTCACCTGCAAATTTCAAAATTTCATTCCGATTCCAACGTAACAAGCGACCATGACGCTTTGGAAGAATTGGACCGGTCTCGTAGATAGCCCATTTTCTTAAGGTCTGAGGCTGAAGTCCTAGAAGTTTTGCTGCTTCTGCCGTAGTACAAAGTAATGATTCTGGCTTCATATCGAAGCTCCTTTAAATAACATTACGTATTTTTTAGTTGATTTATGCTGTATTGTTTATCTTCAAGTTTATTTGCTTAAGTTGACAATTGACCATAAATCATGATCATGAATGAAATCAAAACGTCTCGTATACGAAAAAATGCCATTAACTACCTAAGAACCATTATTTGGTATGAAAATATAAGTAGTAACGTGAGTATAAAACGTCGAATCGCTGTTGAAATTAATAAGGACTTTCGATTAGGGCCTGATCCAACCGAAACAGAAAATTTACTTTTTATAGCGAATGCGAATAGAGTCTCAGAATTTTTTGACCAACAAGAGTCAGCCATTTGGTATAAATATAGTTTAGGCACAACTGCACCAAATAAAAGTACGCTTGAGATTTGCGAGGTAAAAATTCCTGAATCATCTGTCTACTTTCAACATCCTATTTGGAAATTACTTGAAAGATTTCCAACACATGAAGATCTAAAAATATTCTATGCAACCCTACCTAAAAAAAATTTAGATTTTTTACTTAAAAAACTTCCTATGGATTTAACTCAATCTAATGCAGGTGATATTTGGAGACAGTGGGAGGGAAAGCCTCAATTCTTCATGCTTGTAAATTTTTTGGATTTTGTTGGATATATCGTATATAGCTATTACAAATGTATATACGAATTAAAATTTGAGCAAGCCAACAATGTACACAAGTTTTTAACACAGAATATTCAGTTTATTTTGGATAACCTTCGATGGTGTTCTGTCTATCTGTTGGATTTACTATTCTTGCATATACGACAACCGAATCAATCAACTATTACAAATTGGATAGAGTTAATATCTCATAGTGAAATAAAAGAAACGATTATTAAAGTAAGAAAAATGAAACGTTTCGTCCGAATGCAACAATCAATGGATGAATTTAAGAAAAAATTTATAGAGCTGCACTATTTAGAGTAAGCCTATTGTTAATCGATAAAAATAACCAATGATTTATAGTTGATTTATTTTGCTTACCATACGCTTACTAATTTTTTAAAATCAAAAAACCACTTACGATTAGTACACGTAAGTGGTTGTTTTATATGGTGGGCCCAGACAGACTTGAACTGTCGACCAACGGATTATGAGTTCATAGGTCTATTAATTAGCTATCAAAATATAACCTAAACTGATATCAAGCTTATTTTACACATTATCGTAAACAGTGTAGCAAGTTGCTACACTGTCATATAACTTCTTTTCCAAATATTTCATTCAATCGTTTTCTATTTTCTTTTACAAAATTTGGATTATTTTTTAATTTATATTTCATTTCTTTCTTAAATTCACTCATTGAACTGCCAGCTACAGCAAAATCCATTTGGAACATAATATCATTAACTATCACATTTGCTTGAGATTCAGTTAAGCACCCTTCTGTCTTAAACCACTTACTTAACTGTTTATAATTTGGGTCGTTCGCATAGATGTACCAAGACCTTACGGTCATATCGAACTTCGCACCTAATTCTTTAACAAGCGCATTATCATCAAAATTGACATCTAAATAGATTTGAGTCTTATCATTAGTATTAGATACAACAACTTCAGTGGCATGCCTATTAAGAATTTTAAATCGAACTCCGACAATAGGTCGACCTTTCTTGATGGTATCGTATTCTAATTGAAGACTAGTCCTTTCATTAATTTCTTCAATAATTTTGTCTAAAACGTATCGTCTAAAATCAACCCAACGATCGTATTTTTTCTCCCCAATATCAATTAATGCTTTGATATTCTCAAGTGAAAGTTCAACCTCATAAGAATCTTGATTAGCATACTTAAATTCATTTTTGATAAAGTATGAATACAAACTCATACTGGTGACAGAGTCCAAAGCAAATAAATCTTTCAATTGATAGGTTGTAAAATTTCCATTTGCTAAACGAGTAAAATATGGAAGTACTTCACTGGTGAAACGTATCTGCAAAGCATTTTTAGCATCATCTTCCCAACGGAGTTCACGAATAATTGGTACTACTGAGTGTACTTTTTTAACTTTACGCTTATTATCATCCACGGACTCTTCAATTACAAAATGGGCTACTCGTGATGATAATTCTTTATAAATACGATCAATAGCAACATTAATGGAATTCTTTTTATCTAATCCTAATAGTTCGCCTAAATCATCTTTATGCAAATATATATAAGTTTGCTCTGTAATTTCACGATCTTGATTATTCTTTTCACCATAATTCGCAACAGCCATCGCATAAAGTAGAGCTTTATACTCATTAGATGATAATTCAATTGGTCTAATCAGACGGTTACTAGTGCTAACTACTCCATTATGTCGAATATTACCAATACAATAAGGTAGATGTTCTAATTCTTCTGGTTCGTTGTGATTGCTCATAAGTGGAAAGATTAAAATATTTTCTACATGTTATACACAAAAGTGGAAGAAGATGCAAACCGCTCACTATTTTCTCTTCCTTACATTAAATTAACTCAGTTTATGCCCATCAAACACCTTAAGAGTGGAAGAAGTGTCACTATTAAAGTGCAATTTTGATACTATCTAGTCTTATGGTGGAATTAATATAAAATTAAACACTTTTAAGTGACAATTCTTCCACCTTTGATAATTCATCCGTATCGCTAAAGCAATCAATTTGAAAATAGGAATAGCCTACAGCACCACTAAAGTGGAATTAATCAACACATATTCCACTGTTAAAGTGACAAGCCTTCCACCATTCCGATATTCTTGACTATTAAACATCATGTTATCAATTAAATTTTATACAAATAGTTTATCCACAGAATAAAAAACATCTAATGACAAGTCTTCCACCTTTATTTCAATAAAAACAAACTTATCAACATCACAAGCAGTTGAATTATATTGTTTTAAATTAAAAAATCCACATTAAAATAAATCACAATGACAAGTCTTCCACCATAGTGACAAACCTTCCACTTATCGGTGACAGACCTTCCACTTATTAGTGACAAACCTTCCACTTAAAGGTGACAGGGCTTCCACTTATCAATGACAGGTCTTCCACTTATTAGTGACACGCCTTCCACTTTAAAAATTCTATCTATTTGTTTTTAAAAAAATAAAATTTGTCTAATTATAATTAACTAATTAATACTAATTAATAATAATTAAAATTAGCTAGCTATATTTTTAAAAAAAGTTAAGAAATGTTTTCTCCACATCTTTTGAATTCAAAAGATAAAAATATGACAAAGGAACTGTAGCAAGTTGCTACAAATATCTTTATATTAAATGAAATCAAAGTAAATTCCTTAAGACAAATATGTCAACTAAAATCATTGCTGTAGCTAATCATAAAGGTGGTTGCGGGAAAACAACTACTGTAGTACATCTTGCTTCAGAACTTGCTGAATTAGGAAATAAGGTCTTAGTAATTGATCTGGATCCACAAGCAAATGCAAGTTTACATATAGGATTAAGACACCCTAGCGAAGTTGAAACTACATCAGCGGAATTACTCATTGGTGATATAAGTTTATTATCAGAAGCATTAGAAGAAGAAACAAAATTTAAAAATGTTTCCTTAATATATGGCTCATTAACTCTTGGTAAAACTGAAGATCAATTGAAAGATGATGCACCAAGACCAACCGAGGAACTTTCAAATAAATTGGAAATTCTAGAAGGATTATATGACTACATTCTTATTGATTGCCCTCCGAGCTTAAAATTATTAACTAGCAATGCTTTAGCCGCTTCGACACATGTTATTGTTCCAATTGAATCTGGTTCACAATACGGTCTCTATGGTGTTACTGATTTAATTAATCATTTAAGTAAAATTAGAAGAGTTAACCCTGAGTTAGAACTCTTAGGTGCTTTATTAATTAAACATGATGAGCGTCAGAATGTATGTAAATTAATAAAAGATGAAGCATTTAATCAAGTTGGAGAATTATTGCATACCACAATTCCAATGAGCACTAAAGTTAATCAAGCTGCAATTTTGCAACAACCTTTATTATCTGTTGATAAAAACTCAAAAGTTCGAAAAGCTTTTGAAACTTTAGCACAAGAAATTGTTCAGCGTGTCGGATAATATAATTCTGGAAATACTATGGTAAGTAATAAAGAGCTATTGGCTAAACGTCTTCAGCAAAATACTCAAAAGCATCAACATGCCCAAAAGGAGCATATTAATGATGTCAAAGAGCTAAGACGTAATGTACAAATTACAGATATTCAGGCTAGCCCTAACCAGCCTCGAAAACTCTTTAATCAACAAGATATTAAAGATTTAGCAGCATCAATTGAGGAAATTGGGCTATTACAACCAATTGCAGTTCGTAGAATAAATGATAAATATGAGTTGATTGCTGGTGAAAGACGATTGAAAGCCCACCAATTTCTCAATAAGAACACCATTGAAGTAATCATTATTGATGCATCGGATGAAGAAGTTGCTTTATTAACATTAGCTGAAAATTTAAAGCGAGAAGATCTGACAGATTATGAAATATATGTTGGATTAACTTCTTTGGATGAAAAATTAAAAAAAATAAGCAGAAGTTAGCAAAGTCATTAGGTATGAATCGTGAAGATATGTATAAATATTTTATCTTTTGAAAAATTACCTGGAGAGTTGATTGAAGATTTGGAAAAACAGCCGTCATTATTAGCACGGACCGCTGCTACAGCAGTGAAAAAATTTCTATCAGATCATGAAGAAAACCATGAAAATGCTAAAGAAGCATTATTTGAAGCATGGTCAAAATTGCTTAAAAAAGAAGTTGAACAGACAAAACTGGCATCACTAGCTGAAAAAATCTTTAAGTCAAGAGAAACGAAAGAAGTAATTCAAACTTCAATTGTACATAAAATTGAATATGATGGGAAAGTTGCTGGTAATATCAAATTTGACCATAATACATTAAAGGTATCTTTAAAAATCGGACAATTTGATGATCAAAATTTAAAAGAATTAGAAGCTTTCCTAAAAAGAATGTTAGAAAAATAAAGTAAAAAAATAGTGTAGCAACTTGCTACACTATTTTTTGCAATTAGGAAAATTTATATAAGTAGTCATAATAATATTTTCATAAATTTGTCATTTAAATTGAATATTTAAAGCGTATTTTTCGACCATCCTAAGATGAGTCGATGCAATGCTTTGGCATAAGAAAAAATTTAATAAAAAATTAATGAGTTTGGCATGCTGTAGTTTGGGCACAGTTATTTTGATGGGCTGTCAAAGTCCTGCTTTAGTTCAATCAACTTCTACTTCAGTACAACCATCAAAACAGCCTCAACGTGTGGTTTTTTTCTTGGGAGATGGAATGGGTATCACGACACTAACAGCTGCACGAATCTATGCTGTTGGTGAAGACGGGCAACTGCCGATAGATCAACTTCCAGAGTCAGCATTTGTTCGTACTTTCTCAGAAGATGCACAGGTTACAGATAGCGCACCATCGATGGGTGCTTATATGACAGGTGTAAAAATGAAAAATGAAGTGATATCCATGCAGACTGGAACAATTGCAGTAGAACCAGATCAGGCTGGAAACCATCAATGTGGAACCAATCCTCAGAACCAGAATAAGCAAGACACCCAAACTTTACTCGAATTGGCCAAGGCACAAGGTTGGGGTACAGGTGTAGTCACGACAACTCGCATTACGCATGCTACACCAGCATCGACTTATGCCCATATTTGTCATCGTGATGCTGAAAATGACATAGCATCCCAATTAGTACCAAGTTCGCAAGGTGATACCTATCAGCGTTATAACGTCAAATTAAAAGATGGGGTTGATGTGATTCTAGGCGGGGGTAAGCGTCAATTTCTGCCGAAAGATCAAGGGGGAGAACGGATAGACCAACGGAATTTGATCGCAGAAATGCAACAAGCAGGCTATCGAGTGGTCTATGATCAAACTCAACTCTCCCAGATGAAGTTAGGAAAGAATGAAAAATTATTGGGTTTGTTTAGGGTCTGTTGAGAATTACCGAGAGTTAATTACACTCGCGCACAATTGAATCATGGCTTCAAAACTCGTATCTGTTTTACAACTACGCATCGCTATACGTTTAAATTCTTTTAACTTACAGAAATAGTTTTCAATGAGATGACGCCATTTATACATAGTCGTATCAAATGCTCTCATTACTTTTCGATTAGATTTGGGTGGGATCACCACTTTCACTTTACGTTCATTGAGTTCTTGGATGAGCCAATCTGCATCAAATGCTTTATCCGCTAGTAATGCTTGAAAATCAACATCTTCAATTAAAGGTTTGGTTTCTACTAAATCGTGATATTGACCAGGCATTAATCGAAACTTAATAAGGTTGCCTAGACTATCCACTAAGGCAAGAATTTTACAGGTCATTCCACCTCGAGATTTACCTATAGACTGTTTGAAAGTCCCCCTTTTGCACCTTGCCCATGTCGATGAACTTTAACAATCGTTCCATCAATCATGGCGTATTCCAAATGGCACTGTTGCAAATAACCACGAATGGTAAGCTGAAGACTGTTTTAGCTAAAGGTGCAGCATATGAATCCTTTCCATGGTCGGCATTTTCAGGGCGAAATCATTCTTTGGGCTGTGCGCTGGTATTGTAAATATGGCATTAGCTATCGTGAACTGCAGGAAATGCTGGCCGAACGGGGTGTGAATGTTGATCACACGACTATTTACCGTTGGGTTCAACGTTTAACAATAAAAATGGGAGCCTATAGCCATTGCTGTCCCACAATTTTTCACAAGAGGAAGCTCATTTGAGCTTCCTCTTGTTTTATGGGTATTTTATCGGGTGAAAATAAAGCTTTTAAAGTTCTTCTTTCAAACAAATTCACTTGAATTATTCTGAGTAAACGTTGAACTGTCCAACCTGTTTTCCCTAAATGTTGAGCGAAACTCACCAATAAATAGGCGATCATCGCAATCCAGATTTGTGTCTGAATTGCGTTCCTGCTGCGGCCTAGAAACGCTTTTAATTTGAGATTCTGCTTAATCGCCTTAAAGAACAGCTCAACTTTCCAACGATCTTTATAAATCGCCGCAATGGTGGAGGCGGCTAAATGAAAGTTATTGCTGAGAAAGCTAAAGTGCTTGCCACTTTGCTGATCTCTATATTCAATTCTTCTTAACACTGGGGCTTTTCTTTTTAGGGCATGTGCGCTATTCAGCTGAATGGTTTCATCTTTTAGAATACCTTTGGATTCAAGCACTGGATGTTGCTGGATCACCTGATACACAGATTTAGGCCTAAAACGTGTGACAAATCCAATGTTTTGAGCAGTCAGATTTGCATACCATTGGTAATCGACATAGCCTTTATCAAAAACTACAATGCTGCCAGCAGGAAACTGGAATTTGCGACCTTGTACCATGTCATTTTCTTTGCCATTTTCAACTGCAACAAACTCAGGAATATCATTGCTGTGATTCAATCCTATGCTGAGTTTCATGCTGGCTTTTGAGTCATGAACTTTGGCCCATTCACATAAGGAAAGCGACAGGTCAATATGACTGGCATCCAAGGAATACAAGGGATTTTTAAAGCGAAATTTATGAGCTACTTTTGAGTGTTCATAGTATTTAAGCAACTTGTAAAATAGCTGTTGATACAAGGCAGCAGGCTGCTGCTCATTGATTCGTGCCAGCGTGCTTCGGGGAATAGATTTTGCTCCGAGATGACTTAGCTTTTCCTGTTGGCACTCCAAATTGGATTGAATATCTCTCAGACTTTGCCTACAAGAGAATTGAGACATCAATATGGCAATAAACTGATCCCAACGGGAAGTCGCTCTAAATTTCTGTCCAACATGGTGTACTTTAGCAAGTTGTTCAAAATCCTGTCGCACAACAGGTTTAATTAGCTCATAAAATACGGTATTCTGATGTGACAAAACCTGAATCCTGGTCGTTAAAGTGTTTGTTTACACTCATATTTTAACTGTTAGGACTCAGGTTTTTTTATTTAAAGCAAACTATGGGACAGCAGTGGCCTATAGCTCCCATTTTTATTGTTAAACGTTGAATCCTATATGTTTTCCTGTTGGAAGCTCTACATCAATACGGAGCTTCCCACCCATTGCCTCAACATACTTTTTCATGGTTGAAATCTTAAGATCATTGCCACGATTTTCTATTGCTGAAAGCGATGGCTGTTTTATTCCCAAAGTTTCAGCAAGCTCTTTTTGAGAAATTTCGAGTTCTTCACGAATAAGATGAAGCTGATTTTCTAGCAGTAATTCATCAGCCATTTTTTGAATACGGGCTTGGCTCTCTGGAGAGCGGCTAGCTAACAATTCTTGCAGAGTCTTAGCCATTAGATTTATCTCCTAGGGTAGTGAGATGAAGTTGGTATTGTTCATCTGCAATATCCAGCATGTCTTTATAAAAACGCTTTTTACCGCCTTTATCAGCAATACATAGAACAATAGCCTGTCGTAAGGGATCAAATGCGAAGAAAGCTCTTAAGGGTCTACCGCGATGTTGAACACGCAGTTCTTTCATATTGGTAAATTTAGACTCATACACAGTATCTACTAAAGGACGGCCTAAACTCGGTCCCTGCTGCTGTAGAATAACCAGGGCAGCTAGGACCTTCTCTTGTGTAGGTTCATCTTGCTATTCAAGCCACTGATTAAATAGATCTGTCGTAATGACTGTCCACATACCACAACCAAAATATAGATTATAGTCTATATTTTAGGGGGCATTATGTTTGTTTTGCAAATGAGAAAGGATAGGCAATAAAAAAGCCCGACATCCTGTCGGGCTTTTCCATATTTGGCGCTTAGATCTGACTCCTGTCTGATCTCACGTTCCTTGTTGTTCATCTTATTCTTTTTATCTGGAGCATCCTGCTCTCTATGTCTTCATGATAGGAAATTTCCAGTATTGCGGATAGCAGCAAAGGGCCGAGATTGGTATGAGCCAGGGCTTACAAAATAGCCTAAATTTTATCCACAAAAAATGTGGATAATTTTGGACATTGAGGCATTGATAAAATTTGAAAAACCCCAAAACTGACTATTTTTTAGTCAAATTTATTGGCAAGAAGTATCAAAACCGCTCATAAAAAAGCCGACTTGTTTCAAAATCGGCTTTTTAGTCATTTTTGGATTTTTATATCTTTATTCTCTGTACACGACAAATTTCACAGAACCCTTATCCTATCAGGATTCTGCCTTCTTAAAATTGCCAAAATTTCCTTAAACTCTTCTTTTTTCCCAAAACCAATTAAACGCTGAATCGCCATTTGAACATAGTCTAAACCATAGCGAAATAAACTCATTGAGAGTCGTCCATGCTTCTTTATTTTTATCGCTTTTTTTTGATCATGTTGCCATTCACCTGTTAAATAGCACCAACAGAAACCGATAGCTAGCACTGCTATCAATTTCTTGACTCGTCCAGGGTCTGTTAAACGAGTATTTTCAAGATTGAATCCACGTCCTTTGAGACAACTAAATAAGGTTTCGATTTCCCAGCGTAATGCATAATCACGAATAGCAGAAGCATTAAACATAGGAGAAACAACAAGTAAAAGTTCCCCATCTTCTAATCGTAGCGCACTAATATACAGTTTCACTCGACCAACCCAAATACGTCGTTTACGACATTCAGTTTGACCAACTTGAAGATGACGAAATAAATCACTAATTTTATGATTCCTGGCTAAGTGATTGGTCACAATAAAGTTTTTTTAACACGTATACAGAAGTTGATGTCATTTTCAATTAACCATGTAAACCATTTCTCACCGATAAATTCTCTGTCTGCGAACACATTCACAATACGGTCTTTACCAAAAATAGAGATAAAGCGTTGAATCAAAGCAATACGCTCTTTTGTATCTGAATTTCCACGTTTATTGAGCAATGTCCAAACAATAGGTATCGCTATTCCACGATAGACGATGGCTAACATCAAGATATTGATATCTCGTTTTCCCCATTTCCAATTGGTTCTATCTAAAGTCAGTTGCACTTTGTCGAATGAAAACATATTGAAAATCAACTGAGAAATTTGACGATAATCAAAATACTGACCTGCAAAGAAGCGTTGTATACGTCGATAAAATGATTGTGGTAAGCACTTGATGGGTAAGGCTTTAGATGCAGAAGAAAGATTACAGGTCTGTTTTACAATTAATGCAATCATAATCAGTGTAAAACATTTTACATGTGACTTGTTCCACTTTAGATATTTGTTTAAGATGAGATGTAACTCATTGAAATGTGTCATCATATTCGTCGTCAGAAAACAAGTATTATGCCATTATTTCAATGAGTTATCTATTTTTGTCGTGTACAGAGACGAAAGAGGAAAAAATGAAAGAACTTAAGAACGTTGTCATCTACACAAAAGACCATTGTCCGTTTAGTAAACGCGTGAAGGAGTACTTAACTTCTGAAAAAGTTGATTTTAAACAAATTCGCGTGGATGACGATCCCAAGACTTATGATGAGTTGAAGAAAAAAACCAACCTTCAAACTGTTCCGCAAGTTTTTGTGGATGGAAAATTCATTGGTAGCGCGACTGACTTCTTCGCGTGGATTGATAGCTAAAGAACAAACCCAAAAATAAAGGAGCAAATTTATGTTCAACTGGGAAAGCATTAACAACTATCTCGATAACGGCACTCCCGCTCCTCCTAGAAAAGTAGAAAAGAGCGAGGAAGAGTGGAAAAAAATTCTGACGCCCGCTCAATTTAATGTCATGCGGAAGAAAGGCACCGAGCGCCCTCACACTGGGGAACTCTGTTCATTTTATGAGGCAGGACGGTATGCCTGCGCGGGCTGCGACACTGAACTGTTTGATTCGAACGTTAAGTTTGATTCGGGAACAGGTTGGCCGAGTTTTTCTGAGCCCGTCGCCGACAACGTAATTCAATATGAACTGGACACGACTTACGGACGAAGAATCGAAGTGCTATGCAATGTGTGCGAAGCCCACTTAGGGCACGTTTTTCCAGATGGTCCTGAGCCCTCTGGGGCTCGATTCTGCATCAACTCGGAGTCGTTGAAGTTTGTAGAGTAATTTTAGAAAATGGAGGGGGTCGTGGGGATTAAGCTGTTCGGTCATAAGGACTGCCACAAAACCAAGATTTACCAGTCGTACTTGAAAGAAAAAGGAATCGAGTTTGATTTTTTAGATGTTCACGAAGACGACGCGGCAGCTGATGAACTGCGATCCCTTTATACTACTGGAAAGTTAAATTTCCCGACAATACTGGTTGGGACAAAGAAGCTGAGAAACCCCAAGTTCAAGGATCTCGACAAGTGGTTGGAAGCTTCGATGAAATAACGAGATCTTTTTTTTGAGGATTGTAATTAGCTTAGTAAGGAGTCAGATCAATGATTATAGCAGTTTTCCGCAGTCGTGTTGCCAAGGAGCACGGTGGGGAGTTTGAAAGAAGATACGCCGAGATGTCCGCGCTTGTCGAAGCCATTCCTGGTTACGGAAGCCATGAGCGGTTTTCTTCTCCTAACGGTGAAGATGTTCTAATTGTCGAGTTCCTTACCAGAGAAGCTTTCGATGCTTGGGATAAGCATCCCGAACACAAAAAAGCCAAGATGCTTGGCAAAGACTACATTTTTGAATCGTACGACGTGAAGGTCGGAGAAGTTTTTGAACGGCACACAAAGCCGGAGGTGAAATTATGAAAACGAGAAACGTTTATATCGTAGGTGGAGCTCGGATTCCATTTATGAAATCTATGACCGCATATCGAGACGTCTCAAGTGAAGAACTAATGACGGCGAGCCTAAAGAGTTTAGTTGATAGATATAACTTGGAAGGAAAAACTGTGGGCGATGTAGCCTTAGGAGCTGTCATGCACAGCTCGGCTAACTGGAATTTGGCTCGTGAAGTCGTTCAATCCTCCGGTTTGCATCCAAACACTCCGGCATATAACGTGCAACGTGCTTGCGGAACGAGCTTGGAAAATACGATTCAGATTGCTCACAAAATTTCTAGCCACCAAATTGAAAGTGGCATTGCGGGCGGTGTTGATAGCAACAGCGATTTGCCCATTATGGTTAGTCGAACTTTCGCAAGAAAATTGATTGCGTTGAATTCTGCCAGAACGCTTGGTGAGAAAGTAAAAATCATTTTAGGAATTAAACCTAGCGATCTAAAGCCAGTGTTGCCCGCAGTGGTTGAGCCACGCACCGGAAAATCAATGGGTGAGCATTGCGAACTCATGGTTAAAGAGTGGAATATTTCTCGCCAAGAGCAAGATGAGTTAGCGCTGGCAAGTCACAGAAATGCAGCTCAAGCATATAAAGATGGGTTTTATGATGATCTCGTCTTTCCATTCCAAGGAAATAAGACCGATGGAATTTTGCGTGCTGATACAACTTTGGAAAAATTGTCGAAGTTAAAACCTGTTTTTGATAAATCAGAAAAAGGGACTTTGACGGCGGGAAATTCAAGCTCGCTCACAGATGGCTCATCCACCGTTCTTTTGGCTTCCGAAGAAGAGGCTAAAAAGAATAATTGGCCGCTGTTGGCCAAGATTGTGGATTCTCATACTTCTGCCGTGGATTACGTCGCTGGCGAAGGTTTGCTCATGGCTCCAACTGTGGCGGTCAGTGAATTATTGAAGCGAAACGGCTTAAAGCTTCAGGATTTTGATTTTTACGAAATTCACGAGGCGTTCGCTGGACAAGTGCTCTGCACGATGAAGGCGTGGGAGTCTGCTGAATACTGCAAAACACGTTTGGGACGATCAGAGCCTCTCGGAAAAATTGACCGCTCGAAGCTAAATGTCCGTGGAAGTAGCATTGCCCTTGGGCATCCGTTTGCGGCTACTGGCGCTAAGATCGTCGGAGTTTTAGCAAAGATACTGCACTCAGCTGGTCCTGGAAAACGTGGCCTTATCGTCGTTTGCACGGCGGGAGGAATGGGAGTGGCTACAATTCTTGAAAGTTAGGAGAAAAATATGTCGGATCTAAAAATGAATAAAGAAGACGGTGTTGAAAGCTATGAATTTGCAACCCCTGAAGCAATCGAAGAAGCATTGAAAATCGGGAAGCTTAGTCAAACGGTTTTCGGCATGGGTTGCTTTTGGGGACCGGATTCTAATTTTGGAGGGACGCAGGGAGTAGTGCAAACACGTGTTGGCTACGCTGGAGCATCAACTCTGGATCCGAGTTACCGCAACATCAACGGACACGCCGAAGTCGTCAGAGTGATCTACGATAAAGACCAAATCAGCTACAGGGAACTTCTTGGAAGTTTTGAATCATGGTCTGTTCATGGTAGAAAGCAGGGCCAGTATCGCCAGATACTTTTTGTTTTTGATCTGGAGCAAAAACAAGTAGCTGAAGAACTGATTCAAGCGATTGGAAAGGAGAAATCTCCCGAGGTGATTGAGGCCGGAGAACAAAATGGTTATTTTTGGCCCGCCGAAGATTACCATCAAAAGCATCGTCTTCGCAGAAACAAACAGCTTGTAAGTCTTGCAGAAGTAGATTTCGGTCCTCGCTGGGATGAACATCTGTATTTTACTAAATTAAATAGTACCGATAGAAAAGGCTTCAGTCTCTCAAGCTGGCTAAAAAAGTTGTCTCCGGAAATGCAGAAAGCTTACCGAATCGGTTAATCTGAAATTGCAGCTGGCTAAAGAACTCTATTTTCTATATGTAAAGAATGTGACGATCTCCTTCACATGGAGTCCAAGAGAGCATAAAAAATCTGTGTAAGTCGCATTACCCATGTATTTGAAAGGAATAAATAATGCCAATATCAGACCAGCTTATCGACCGAAGCAAGACCTCAGTTTTTATGAGGTCTTGAGATCAGCGCAGCATGAACAGATCTCTTACAGTGTGGCGAACACACTGGTTTGATTGCGGCCTTGGGTTTTAGCTTTGTATAACATCTGATCGGCGACTTCGAGCAACTGCTTTTTGTCGTCAAATAAATCAGCGCTGGCCAAACCTATGCTGACCGTTAATTGTCGTAATAACCACTCATGGTTAGCCACTACCAGCCTTAACTTTTCCAGTGTTTTATTTGCGGACGCTGTGTCTGTGCCTGGCAGGATCAGCACAAACTCTTCACCACCATAACGGGCGAAAAAGTCATAGTTCCTGCTATGGCGCTGAAACAGAGCCGCGACTTGACTCAGTGCCTCATCTCCTGCGGCATGACCATAGCTGTCGTTAAAACTCTTAAAGTGATCAATATCAATCAATGCCAGTACAAAAGATTGTCCTGTTCTTTGCCAGCGAGCAAATTCAGCTTCAAACTTGAGGTCAAAAGCTCTTCTGTTGTTCACCCCTGTCAGCGCATCCGTCATGCTGGTATTATGTAATTGTTCGCCGACTTTTTTCAGCTCCAGTATGGCGATCACTTGTCTGGACAGAGCCTGCAAAGAGCTTATCTGCCGCTGGTTCAGCTGCTTAGGAACATGATCATAGACACAAATAGTACCAATCACTGCACCTTCGGGATCAATCAGCGGCGAGCCAGCATAAAATCGGTAGCCAGGTCCTGAAATCACCATAGCATTGGTACTGAATCTGTGATCTAAAGTAGCGTCAGGGACCACCATTACCGCATCAGGTGTTTCCATTGCATACACGCAAAAGGACTCTTTAATTAATACAGAGGTACGCGAAATACCAACTTTTGCAATTAGATTCAGCTTTGTGTCATCGGTTCGCGTCACCATAGCCACTGGTGCATCACAGATATAACACGCCAGTTCAGTGATATCCCGCAGGTTCTGATCTGCTTCAGCAGGTGCTTTTAGTGTGGTTTCTGCACTAGCTGTTTGAGCTAAACTAAAGGTCATGTACTTCTCCGTTTTTCTACTGCATTTTTCAAAGATCCTGCATAGAAAAATGAATTAAATCGTTGATTTAACTCTAGCATAGATCTGTCAGACTTGAAGTTATCTCTGTAGCAATGGTATTGTTTTGTACAATATTCGCCTGCTTGATTTGAGTTTTAGCTGTATTTATAAACTTTTGGCTTTTCCGGTCGCAGGCTCTATAATTTGCTCGTTTAAATCCAACTCTTCGTCTAACGTCATCTATTTAGTGTGCATGCGGCCTCCGGAGCATTTTCCGTGGCTTATTTTACCGAAGCATCGGGATTGCTAAATAGAGCTGAACGCTGTAATGCGCTTTCGAACTGAGCTTTCCGTAACTTCGGCATTAGTTCATGTACCTTGCTTACTGGATGTTGGTTGACGCGCAGCAGCACGTCCGTCAGATAATCGTAAACGTTAATAGCAGTGTTGACCTTGCTTTGAATGACGCCAACATGCTTAGCACCAAGCTCCGTTCAGCAGAATCACAGCCAGTTTTTCAGTTATCCCAAGTGTCACTCTCAGATTAAAGGCCGCCATACCGGATGTAGTGCCAACAAGAAAACTAAAACACAACTTCGCTGATCATCGCTGAGTGTTTATAAATCGTCTCCCATCACCGGTATCGATAAGCAGATAAGCCTGGTTATGCCATTAGCAGTTCTTGAAGCATTCCTGCTTTCAATGTCGTCAACGTGATCACGATTTGAGTTGAGATAACGACTCTGTTGCTGAAGACTCTCAGTTAATTGCCACTCACCAGATTCAAGAACAGCACCCGCTAACTCGGCACATACTGTTGCAAAACCATAAAGCGCTTGATTATCGCGGGTAAAACGCAGCGGCATCGTCTGGCCTTTTACAAGAAGGGACCATTCCAAAACTCTGTACTTACCTTTTAATCGGTTACTGACAAAAATAGTTATACTTGTACCGCTGGCGCCAACAACTAAAAAGCTCGTGATAGCTAGTCCTATCAGAGACCATAACTCTGGTTTCCCACTTAGTAACAGTGGATTAGGCAAATGACTCCTCAAAACGAGATCAGCACCAAGGGTCAGCGCTGTTTTATACACTGCTTGTTCTAATAATGGAGTTGCATTGACCAGTGACGCAACAGCATCACAACTATAAGGTTCTAGAACTGCCGTAGCTCTCAACCATTCTGTTTCATGGGCAATCGCCAACAAATTTGACCAAATTCGAACCAGTGCCGCTATATGAATGGAGTTTTCATCAGTCAGGACGGTTTGATTAAGCTGCTTATCCAGTTCCTGATGCCAGTATTGGTATTGGCTTGTCAAAAGTACAAACAACTCAGATTGAAGCAACTTATTATTAGTTACCGGTCTTATCCTATTTGACATCTCATTGAATAGTTGTATAAATTTTTTGTCTGCTTGTTGCTCACGCTTTAGCAGATCTTGCTGTTGTTGAAGCATCTGTAAATCGTATTCAATGGCCTGCTTAAAAAGTGTGAGTAAGGAACAGTGTTGTGATGCCCGATCTGGGCTTGAAAAGTCCAACATACACAAAGTACCGAAAGTTTTTCCGCTAGGCCAAAGCAATGGCAGGCCATAGTAATAACTAAAGCCTGCTGCAAATGTTGGGTTATTGTTTTCATATCGGGTACCGATTGCATTTTCAACTAGTAATGGCTGGTTACTGGAAATGACTTGGGAACAATAAGTGTTAAGTGCCAATGGAACAGGTTCACCGCAATAAAAAGTTGGTACTGACACACTGCCAACAGCCTGACAAATTTCGTTTTTATCTAATCGATTAATCAGCACACAAGGCACTTCCGCGACTTGAGCCATCGAGTTTACAATGCCTTGCCAGCGCTCTAGGAGCAGAGCGGTTTCTATGCTCAAATCTACTGCCATTTGTTCCCTCAGTATTTAAATAGTCCCCTTTTGCATCATTCGATCTTGTTTATCTCAGAGTATCAAACAGGAAACAAAGTGATTGATGTCAATCAGGGAATTAGCAGCATTGATGCATTAAGCGGCGCACATACACTCTAAGTAAAGTGCTTAAGTCTGATTATGGCAAGAAATTGTTACTTTGTCAGGGATAGTCAACACTTTATTAGCGAGAGACTTGCTTGGCTGACATTTAAGACAAATCGCGAGATTCCAAATCTGCCACCAACAGTTGGAACTGAGTAACTCACTTGAGCTTTAAAAAGTAAAGCATTGAAATATTTATGGTATTTATACATCCTACCTAGCTCACAGCAGAGTTTAGCATCGTGCATTAATATGACCTTACACTAAAAATACGTACTAGTTGACGTCTATCAAACTCGTTTACGAGATAGTGTAGTGGTCGACAAATTTTGGCCACATCGTTATTGCCTAATAACCGATGCTCTCTTTAAATGCGAAATGAGTAGTGCACGCATTTTTAGCCTTTTGGCAAAACGTTGATGTCTCGAAATTTTCAAGCGCTGTGCCTTGTTTATTTTCAGAAACGTCTGCTTTCAGTGAGTTCCTGATGCTCGGGCGCTCTAAATTATGGGTATAGACAATCTGATTTGCCCTATATTTGCAGTTTTTCGTGAACCCTTAATTTCACAACTCTTTTAATCTGATATCCAAAGTCTGCATCCATACATAGCCCCTACGTAAACTGTCTAATAAGTCACATTATACGAACTATTGAGCATGTTATATCTATTTTACATGCTGTAAATTCAGTTCCATTAGTAAATAGATAAAAACCAAGGAGGCTTTATGAAAAATAAATAATGTGATCGTTGCCGGAGGGTGTTTTTGGAGTCTCGAAGACCTCCTTAGAAATCAGGACGGCGTGACGTCAACGAAGGTGTGTAGTGGCACTGAAATGGCGACTGCGCAAGACGTGAAGATGAGCTGTCTGATAGCAACGGATTATCAAGCAGAACCTTCTTAAATACAATTTATTCCACGCCAATACAGCGTGCTGTCTTTCAAATCACTAGGAGAAATTTATGTCACGTTTGAACACCCCTACCACAATCGACGCCGCGCCTACTGCTACCCATACCTCACTCAAGGCTGTGGAAAAACAACTGGGCCGCGTTCCTAACATGTTCCGCGTCGTTGCCAACAGCCCTGCTGCGCTGACTGGCTACCTGCAATTGAGCGCAGCATCAGCACAGGGCGGCTTGGGTACAGCGACTCTTGAGCGTATTGCCCTAGCCGTCGCTGAGATCAACGGCTGCGATTATTGCCTTGCTGCCCATTCCTTCCTAGGCCGTAAGGTGGCCAAGCTTGATGATGCTGAACTCACTGCCAACCGCAGCGGTGCATCAAATGACCCTAAGGCCGACGCAGCCGTGCGTTTTGCTGCCGCCGTAGTCCGCCAGCGCGGGCAAGTCAGCAATGACCAGGTCCAAGCGGTGCTGAACGCTGGCTACAGTGATGCACATGTAGTGGATATTCTGTTGGCTGTTGCCCTGAACACTTTCACTAACTACGTTAACGAAGTGACACAGACCGAGGTCGACTTCCCGGCCGTTCAACCACTAGGCATTGATGTCTAATCCATTGGTGCTCAACTACAGCAATTACCTAAGTTAGGTTCGACTCGAGTAAACATATAGTTTTTCTCAAGAGTCATATCATTTTAGTGGGCTACATAGAGTGAGTCCACATGGCTAAAAATAATTGGAGATATAAGATGACTATTCCCGAAATTGAAAATGGTGTCCAGACTACCAATACCCTTAGTAATAATCTCGGTGCAAAAATCACTAAGTTTGGTATAGGTGGCATCTACGTTGCCATGACGATAATATATTTGTGGTTTGGTGGCATGAAATTCACTAGCTACGAAGCAAACGGTATACATGGTTTTGTTAGTAATAGCCCTCTGCTTTCGTGGATGTATAGCTTCCTCAGCATTCAAGGATTCTCAAATTTTCTGGGTGTGCTTGAAATTTCAGTTGGCCTGTTAATCGCTGCACGAGTTTTCTCCCCTAAGCTCGCAATCTTGGGCGGTGTACTTTCAACCGGACTCTTTTTTACGACATTGTCGTTCATGCTGACTACACCCGGTGTTTTTGAGGCATCTCTTGGGTTTCCTGCGATCTCTGTGGTTCCTGGCCAGTTTTTGCTAAAAGATTTAGGCTTGTTTGTCGTGTCTATATTTATCGTAGGTACATCACTTACAGCACTGGAGCACAAAAACAAATAAGCCTCACCCGAAACAACTATAAGTTAGATGGCTCCTAAACACATTAGAGAGCCTTTATTTTTATCTTTTAAGTGCTTCAAGTACGTGCCTTACTAGAGGCTGTTGATCTTTGAGTGAAAAATGAACGGCATAGCAACAAGGTATAATGGTTTCGCCAAAAATCAAAAATACCACCGAGAACGGACGTTGCTATGCCAAGGACAATGCTAACAGATAACGCCTAGGAAGCCCTAAAGCAAATACTTAAAGAGACAGGGCGTGTTTACAATAAATATGAACACCGAAATACACTGGAAGGCATACTTTATCGTATGCGCACAGGCATTCAGTGGCGAGATTTGCCTGAAAGATTCGGTCGTTGGAACTCTGTATTTAAGCGCTTTAACCTTTGGTCAAAGAAAGGTGTGTTACAAAAATGGTTTCAAAGCATATCGTCCGATAATGATCCAGAATGGTTGTTTATTGATGGAAGTATTGTCAAAGCGCATCAAGACAGTAGCGGAGCCGCAAGCAGTTCAGATGAAGCGATAGGAAAAAGTCGGGGTGGGAGTTCTACAAAAATTCATCTCGCTGTAGATAGCGGTGGGCTTCCCGTTTATTTTGAAATATCGGGTGGTCAGATAAATGACATTGGTTATGTGAAAAAAACCGATGCAGAAACCCAGGTACTGTTTGAATTTATCGCGCATCGATATGAAAGCGGTAGCCTGATCATCACAGCCAATCACCCGTTTAGTGCATGGGATCAGATCTTCCCAGACAGCATGATGACGGTAGCGGCCATAGATCGGCTGATCCACCACGCGACAATTATAGAATTAGAAGGAGAAAGCTATCGAAAACAACATCAGTTAAAACAAGCTGGAAGTAGGAAAAATGAGAAAACCTAACCGGCCATCATAATTGACGCGAACCGGCCAAGATAGTTGACGCCGAACAATGATTGACGATCTAACGCTCCAGAACCAAATCAGGGATCTGGCTTTAGCGAGTCGGAGCGAACCGACCGATGGTTGGCGTACCGAAGAGCTTGACCCTAAGTTGTGGAACGGTTGGCGTAAAATGATTCAGGGGGACCGGCTAGAAATCGCTGAATACGATCTGACGGCTAAGGTTAGCCAAGGGGACTCTCCTAGTGACAAGCCCGGAGTGGTTGAAGGTCTAAAACAAAGAATAAGGGCTTACAACTTTAGTAAACAAAGGACGTCATCAATAGCAGTGATATAAAAAGTTATCTTTGCCGCCCCGATAAGGCTTTACGGGGCGACTAAGTCTCACCCAACCGACAATTCCGATAGTTTCAGAATAAGCTTTGAGTTTTCTAAGATTGGAATTACTACACCACAGCACGTACTCGAGATACTACAAATAGCTTTTTGGTAGGACCGATACCGAATAAATATCCATAATACATCAGGAGAAACTTTTTTTAATTTTCTGTAACCGGTCATAAATCAGTGGCGGATAATTTGCATGATATTCACCACACTCTGGGCAATGCTCTTGTTTTAGGTACGCTTGATTGTCGAGATCTTGATAAGGAAAAACGCTGAAGAGAAGTTCGTGCTGCATAAGCGTTTTATAAAAACTCTTATGATAAGGTGCAATCTCGCTGTCTTTGATTTTGTCGAAATATAGGTCAACGCTGTTCAAAATGCTCATAATTTCTTTAACCCCGTCGAACCTTAAAATGTCGTCATCTTTGTGAATATCAACATCTAAGCTCTCTAGATCCTCAATGAAACATTTAATCGCACGTCGAGAATACAGAAGGATCATTTGCGTCTTGCCATCAACGGTCTTTTCTTGATCGTAACTAAAACTTTTGATGTTTCTTTCGACGAACATATAAAGTTCGTGAAGTTGATCTAACTCGTGCCTTAGTTGCTCCTTCGTGTTTTCTTTTTCGATTTGCTGATGAAGGATTCTATTCGCATCAATCTGGGCTTTCAGCGCTAAAAACAGAACTACTGAACCTAGTATCTGTACGAATGGGTTCGAAATACCTCCAAAAGCATCTCCTATTTCGCCATAATCCTTCAAGTAGTGAAGAGGAAGAAGAGGTAAGAATAAAGGGAGAAGAAGACAGAATACACTGCCGACGACGATGACCCAGAAAGCTATTTTGGTAACAGGAGAGTTATAGATATTCATTTTTACACCTTTTCAGAATTTTCTTTTCTGTACGCGCTAGGAGTTTTGCCAATTTTTTTCTTAAACAACTTTTGAAAGTGTTCATGTGCCGGATACCCAATGGCTTCACTCACTTCGGGAACAGACTTACCGGATTCTTTAAGCAGCTGCTTTGCTTTTTCAAGCCGACAATAGGTTAAATAATCAAGAGGTGTCATGCCTGACAGCTCCTTAAATTTGACGCTGTAGTTCGTACGCGACATCCCCGCAATCCCGGCGAGATCGTCAAGACCCCATTTTTTATCGAGACTATGATGAATAGCTTCCAAGGTTTTGCTGAGTTGCGGATTTTCGATCAGTTTGAAGAATCCAGCATTTTTATTGGATTTGTACATGTGGATTCTTAACGCTTGCACGAAGATAATTTCGGTCAGCTTTCTGACTAACGTGTTGCTTCCAGGAAGCCCTGATTTTGCTTCCTGCTCTATAATACTTAAAAGCATGGCAAGCCAAGGCGAGTGGGAGTTATCAGCACTCTTGATATGCACGACATTTGGCAGCGAATTTAAGAATGGATGATCGGGTCCGCCATTAAAACAAAAATGTCCGCAAACGACGTTGGCTTTGAGCTTGCTCTGATCACCGTATTCCAAAACTTGAGCTTCGGTGAGGTTGGCTTTAGCTCTAAATTCGACCGCAGGCTCGGCCTTGATTTTTGGTGCACTGGCCATGGTGTGCTCCATCCCTTTGAAAAAGATCAAAATATCGCCCTGCTCCGCCAATGCTTTAAGTTTAAGTTTTGGCACCTCATACCAAAACTCGCCATGAGTCACGATGTGAAATCTCGCTAGATTCTCTTCCTGCGGGAGGCTGATGCCCCAGTCTCCCGCAAATGAGGTTCTATACCAGTAGCAGCTAGTAAGCTCTACCTTATCTAAAATTTCACTGAGAACATCCATATATAGCTCCTACGTAAACTGTCCAATAGGTCATGTTATACGAACTATTGAACATATTATATCTATTTTACATGCTGTAAAGTCAGTCTAATCAGTAAGTGGATGAAAACTAAGGAGGCTTTATGAAACTAGATTATGTGATCGTTGCCGGAGGGTGTTTTTGGGGTCTCGAAGACCTCCTTAGGAGTCTGGACGGTGTGACGTCAACGAAGGTGGGCTACTCTGGCGGAGATTTTGATGATCCTACCTACGCCGATATTATAACAGGGAAAACGGGGCACGCCGAAGCGGTTCGCGTGGAATACGACCAAGACGAAATATCTCTCGAAGAGATTCTACATTACTTTTTCAAAATCCATGATCCGACTACGAAGAATCGCCAAGGAAATGATGTTGGCACTTCGTATCGCTCGGCAGCGTTCTATCGTGACGATGCACAGAAAGCGATTATCGAAAACGTGATTGATGAGGTCAATGAGATCGGTCGCTTCGAGAATCCCGTGGTCACGACGGTAGCCTTGGAAAAAGAGTTTTATGACGCTGAGGAGTATCACCAAAACTATTTGAAGAAGAATCCCCACGGGTACACGTGCCATTTTGAGAGAGATTAAACCATGAATCAAACGAAAGAGCTCTGTACACGACAAATTTCACAGAACCCTTATCCTATCAGGCTTCTGCCTTCTTAAAATTGCCAAAATTTCCTTAAACTCTTCTTTTTTCCCAAAACCAATTAAACGCTGAATCGCCATTTGAACATAGTCTAAACCATAGCGAAATAAACTCATTGAGAGTCGTCCATGCTTCTTTATTTTTATCGCTTTTTTTTGATCATGTTGCCATTCACCCGTTAAGTAACACCAACAGAAGCTTATAGCTAACACCGCAATCAATTTTTTCACTCGTCTAGGGTCTGTCAAGCGCGTATTTTCAAGATTAAACCCGCGTCCTTTGAGACAACTGAATAAGGTTTCAATTTCCCAGCGTAATGCATAATCCTGAATAGCATTGGCATTAAACTGAGGAGAAACGACGAGTAAAAGCTCTCCATTTTCTAACTGTAGTGCACTTATATATAGTTTCACCCGACCAACCAAAATCCGTCGTTTACGACATTCAATTTGACCAACTTTAAGATGGCGAAATAAATCACTAATTTTATGATTCTTTCCTAAATGATTGGTGACAATGAAGTTTTTTTAACACGAATGCAGAAGTTGATGTCTTGTTCAATTAACCATGTAAACCACTGCTCACCGATAAACTCTCTGTCTGCGAACACATTCACAATACGGTCTTTACCAAAAATGGAGATAAAGCGTTGAATCAAAGCAATGCGCTCTTTCGTATCTGAATTTCCACGTTTATTAAGCAATGTCCAAAGGATAGGTATCGCTATTCCACGATAAACGATCGCGAGCATCAGGATATTAATATTTCGTTTTCCCCATTTCCAATTGGTTCTATCTAAAGTCAGTTGCACTTTGTCGAATGAAAATATATTGAAAATCAACCGAGAAATTTGACGATAATCGAAATACTGACCTGCAAAGAAGCGCTGCATACGTCGATAAAATGATTGTGGTAAGCACTTGATGGGCAAGGCTTTAGATGCAGAAGAAAGATTACATGTTTGCTTTAAAATAATCACAAGCATGATGAGCGCAAAGCACTTTAAATGTGACTTGTTCCATTTTAGATATTTGTTTAAGATAAGATATAACTCATTGAGATGTGTCATAGTATTCGTCGTTAGAAAACAATTATTGTGACATTATTTCAATGAGTTATCTATTTTTGTCGTGTACAGAGCAAATACTTACAAGCTCAGGGCATAAAAATGAGTATGTACGCTGTACGTCAGATAAAAGCGCTGAACCACCTGTATTGTAAGCGACACAAGCGTTTTAAAAGGACTACGAATAGTGACCATAATCGAGCGATCTATGAAAACCTGCTGGAGCAACAATTCTCAATGACTAGACCAAATCAAGCATGGTCAAGTGATATTACGTACATATGGACTGTTGAAGGATGGCTGTACTTAGCAGCGGTAAAAGACCTTTACACGAAGCAAGTGGTTGGCTATAGCTTAAATGAGCGCATGACAGCACAGCTTGTTTGTAATGCGCTAAATATGGCTATTCACAATCAAAAACCAACCAAAGAACTGATTGTGCATTCAGACAGAGGAAGTCAATATTGCAGCCATGAATATCGAAATATACTTGAGCAATATGGTTTTCAAGGTTCAATGAGCAAGCGCGGAGACTGTTACGATAATGCACCGATTGAAAGCTTTTGGGGAATACTGAAAAATGAGTTAGTGCATCATTACAACTATCAAACCAGAGAAGAAGCCAAAGCAGATATTATAAAATACATTGAATTATTTTATAATCATCGAAGAATTCAAAAGGGTTTGGGTTTTAAGACACCAAATCAAATGGCCGAAGACTTTTATAAGTTGGCTGCCTAGAATCTCCCAAGGGAAAGTCTCCTGATAATTCAGCGTATATCATTAACTTTTTAAATCTAAAAAACAGGAATTTCATTTATGTCTAAACACTATGATTATATTGCGATTGGCGGAGGCAGTGGCGGTATTGCATCAGTCAATCGTGCTGCCATGTATGGTAAGAAATGTGCACTGATAGAAATGGGTGATATTGGTGGAACCTGTGTCAACGTAGGATGTGTTCCTAAAAAAGTGATGTGGTATTCAGCTCAAATTGCCGATGCGATTCATAAATATGGTCCTGACTATGGCTTTAATACAGAATTGAAATCCTTTAACTGGAAGAAATTAGTTGAAAACAGACAAGCCTATATCAGCCGAATACATACATCGTATGACACAGGACTAGCTAAAAATAATGTTGATGTCATTCGAGGTTTTGCAAAATTTTTAGATGCTCAAACAATTGAAGTAAATGGTGAAACGTACACAGCTGACCATATTTTAATTGCTACGGGGACTCAAGCATTCAAACCTGAAATTGAAGGTGCTGAATATGGTATTGATTCCAATGGTTTCTTCGGATTAGAACACTTACCGAAGCGGACTGCTATTGTTGGTTCTGGCTATATTGCTGTGGAATTGGCAGGTGTTCTTAATGCATTGGGTTCGAATGTACAATTATTTATTCGTAAACATCAGCCTTTGCGTGGATTAGATCATTTCCTTGGTAAAACACTATTAGAGAATATGCGCAGTGAAAATATTAACGTGCATACTCATAGTCAGATTAACAAAGTGACTAAAGTTCAAGATAACTCACTTGTATTACACCTAGAAGATGGTACAGAACATAGTGTAGATTGCTTGATTTGGGCAATTGGTAGAAAACCTGCAACTGAAGCGATCAATCTTAATAAGACTCAAGTTCAATTGAACGAGAATCGCTTTATTCATGTTGATGCATATCAAAATACAACACAGTCTGGCATTTATGCAGTGGGTGATATTACAGGTAAAGTCGAGTTAACACCTGTTGCTGTGGCAGCGGGTCGAAGACTGTCTGAACGTTTATTTAACAATAAGCCAAATGAACATTTAGATTATGAAAATATTCCGACTGTGGTGTTTAGTCACCCACCTATTGGAACAGTTGGATTAACCGAAGATCAAGCCATAGAAAAATTTGGTAAAGATGCCATCAAAATTTATAGTTCTTCCTTTACATCCATGTATACAGCGATAACAGAACATCGACAACTCACAAAAATGAAATTAATTTGTGTAGGAACTGATGAGAAAGTGGTCGGAATTCATGGTATTGGATACGGTATGGATGAAATTCTGCAAGGCTTTGCTGTTGCTTTAAAAATGGGAGCAACTAAAAAAGACTTCGATAACACTTTAGCAATTCATCCGACTTCTGCTGAAGAATTCGTCACAATGCGTTAATCATTGATCATCTAAAAGAGCATTTATTTATATATTTGCTCTTATTTTTATATTCTATATCCAAATTATGAACTTTCAACAACTTAGAATTATTAGAGAACTCACTCAACATAATCTCAATTTATCACAAACAGCACATGCTCGGCTTTGTTGCACAAAGATTTGAAATGCAAAGCGCCCCTAATTGAGCCAAATTTAAGGCGTAACTTGGGTAAGTGGTCGACCTAATTCCGTAAATCTGTTAAGGACTGCTACACGTGCATGGATCTCATTCACTTGGCTATCAAAACTCCTTGCACTGAGTTTATCTCCTAATAATTTGATGCAATGCATCTTAGTTTCAACCAAACTTCGCCGATGATAGCCTGACCATTTTTTCCATAGTGTCCTGCCTAAACGTTTAATTGTTCGAAGTAATTCATTTCGCTCTAGCGAGCTACTCTTTGTATCTTTCCATGGTTTCGCATTTTTTCTAGGTGGAATCACCGCATGCGCTTGCCGATCTGCAATGACCTGACGGCATTGCTTGGTGTCATAAGCTCCATCGGTATAAACAGAGTTAATCCGCTCATCTTGTGGAATCTGATTAAGTAAATCACCAAGCACCTGTGAATCACTGACATTATTGGTTGTAAGCTGAACTGCTCGTATTTGCAGGGTTTTAGCATCTATACCAATATGAAGTTTACGCCATTGGCGACGATATTCAGGTCCATGTTTCTTGCGTTTCCATTCGCCCTCACCTAGAAACTTCATGCCTGTAGAGTCCATGAGTAGATGCAGCCCATCGCTACTTTTTTGGTAGCTGATTACAATATCAATATGCTTTTGTCTTCTACAAAGCGTGGTGTAATCTGGAGCTATCCAATTTAATCCGCAAAGTTTAATCAGACTTTGCACAAAGCCAGTGACCATACGTAAAGACAGACGGAATAAGGATTTAATCATTAAGCAGCATTGGATGGCTGCGTCGGAGTAGGTTTGATTTCGCCCTTGTTTGCCTTTTGATGGCGCATACCATTGCGTAGCAGGATCAAACCAAATGGCAATATTTCCGCGACTCATGAGTGCTCGGTTATATGCGGGCCAATTGGTTGTGCGGTAGATTTTGTGTGTAGGCTTCTTCATTTGAAAATTATATCGCTGAAAAACCCTTTACAGATAGATTTGTGCAACAAAGCCGTTTCCGAGACATTGCCTTGATTGGCTTCAATTAATTTGATGGCTTCAGCTTTAAATTCTGTGGTGTAAGTCTTGTGTTTCTTGCTCATGGTAAACTCCTGATGAGTGTGTTTAGTTTACCAAGTTAAAACCTCCTGTTTTTTCAGCACACATCATCCTGACCTAGAAACATCCCGTCGCAACCCGTTATCTGGTTTGGCTCCTTGGTGCTCCACGACACCAGGAACATCACGCGGCAATAGCACTTCACTTCCGTGGGTGAGCTGAACCACACCGAGTTTGGACAGCGCTCGCAAACGGTTCTGGCTTTCGGGCGGCGGCTTGCGTCCAACTCTTGCAACACCAGGCTTTGCGGTTCCTCCAGGGGAGCGAACGGTGACTCGTCCACTGGTTGCTGTTCCAGCTCGTCCAGAAAGCCCGGTTCCAATGGTTCGTCCCCGAACTCCAGCACCTCGCCCGGCTCCGGTGGTTCGTCCGCCCCTGGCGGCGTTGAGTCCATCGACGCCAGCGCCTGCGCCAGCAGCTCGTCCTCTGTCAGTTCTTCCGACATTGCTTCTCTCCTTCTCTATTGCTTGTTGCAGTGATTGACGACGCTGCTCTAGGGCTGGATCGTCGAACTTGATTGGCAGGCTTCTAATTGCCGCCGTTTGTGCAACCAGCTCCTTAAACTGATCGGAGCCGGTGATTGTGATTTTTTCCCCATAGCGCGCAGCGGCCATCCGCAAGGCAGTCTCAATGCCGTCAAAGTTGGCCCCTCTGGATAGTTGAAGTTTGCTGCCGTCATCCCGGATTGCGGATGCTCCCGCACGGTAGATAACGGTGCCTTCTTTCGTGATGTGGTCTTGCTCAATCGGAGCGGCCTTGGCTGGCTGCTTTTGCCCTTCAGCTGCAACCGCATCCCCCTGCAACCCCTTCACTCCTGGACGTGCGCGAAGCGCTTTCAGGGCGTCCTGGTCTCCATCCAGGGCCTTTGCTTGAAGCCAGTCAGCCCACTGCCGCGCCTTGCGTGACGTGTTGATATTTTCAATGGCTTTGATGTGCTCGGCGCGCAGGCTAGTTACTTGCTCCTGGAGCGATTTGCTTGTGCTTGCATAAAGCAGCTTCTTCGTCAGGCCAGGGGTGGCCATCAGCTTGATTGAAGAGCGCTTTAGCTTGGCCACATTCTTGGCATGCTCAATCGCCCTGTCGCGGCGATCACGGGCCGCTGCCAGCTCCTTGGCCTTCGTATGCCGTACTGCGTTCTGCTCGTCACGGAAGCGCGCATAAAGCTCTGTGGTATCTGACTTGTGCCCTACAGGATTTTTCTCATAGCGCTTGCCACTGTCGATCTGGATAGATTGCAGGGTGGACAAGCCGCGTAGCCGGTTTTTACTGGCGGGTGGCGGGCTACGCCCTACCCGCCCGACTCCCGGCTTACGCGGGTGTGGCTTGCCTTGTTTGAGTGAGGCCCGGGTTTGCTGACGTTGATTCTCGAACGCCCCAAGGCGTTCCTCTAGCTTGCTTTTGGACAGGTCACGGGCGACGGTGCTGGCCTTGACCATCGTGCCGGCCTGGTCGGTTATTACCAACCCATTGCCGCGCTCGCGTAGCTCCAAACCATTTTCGTGCAGCACCTGGTGCAACTCATTCCAACTCTTCGCGCCCTGGACTTGCTCCAAGCATTCGCGGCGCACCCAGCTAAGCAGGCTCTCGATGCCGGCGTGCTGCTCCATGTCGTTGGCCCGGCATTCGCTCACGCCTTTTTTACGGGCGTGGTTTACCTGCTGCAATCCGTGCTCAAGCTCCAAGCGGGCGCATATATCGCCCAGCGTCTTGAAGTCTCGATATGGCTCATGGAGCGTGTGGCGCTCAGGGTGAATCTTGTTGATCGCAATGTGGATGTGCAAACAGTCAGTGTCGTTATGCACAGCACTGACACGCTGATGATTTTGATAGCCGATTGCGCTGCACACGCGATCTTCAATGTCGCGCAGCACTTCGCTTGAAGGTTGCTCTCCCGGCGCGAGACTTATCAGCAAGTGATAGGTCTTATCGCCTTCGGCACGGGTGTTGATCTTCTGAGTGTGCAGAACCTCATGCACCGCCCATGAAAGTTCTTCGGTCTGGCAATTGGTGACACGAACCTGACCGACCCGCTCATTGATTCCCTGGCTGCTGGTGATGTATTTCACCAGCCCGGCGAAGCTGCTCTTCTTCGCCGAGTTCATTGGAATGCGCTTGGCGATCATCTGCCCGCGCCTTTTTTAGCGGCTAAAAAAAGACTCATGCTTTCTTTGCCAGCTCTAAAAGAGCTGCCTGCGTTTCACCGATCCTGTCCAGGACAACCCGGATGGTTCTGTGCAACTGCTCTTCCTCAATCCCTGCAAGTCGCTTGTCGCTCACAAGCCACATTTTCAGAAGCCCGCCTAAGCGGCCTTGATCGGCATTGACCTTGGCCAACTCCAGGACAAGGCGACTGTCGATCACGCTTTGCAGCTCATAGCCAAGGCCGACCGCCCGCATGTAAGCCGCAACGGACTTACCAGCAGCGCGGGCGCTGTCCTCAATTTTTGCTTTTTCTTCTGGCAGGACAGGCACCCGTAAATGGGTGTCCTTCCTGGTGATTTTCTTATCGTCCATCCCGCTTTCCTTTGCGGCTTTGCCTCTGCTTCTGACGGCGGTAGCCGTCCAGCCTCGCAGAGCAAGATGCCCCGTTGAGTGCGAAGCGCGAATAAGGGCAAGTGAAGATAGTTAACCGGCTTGCCGGTTAGCTAACTTCACTTATCTTGCCCGGCTCTTCGAGCCGTTTAACGCCAGGTGAGTATCGCATACAAAGCCGATTGATCCACCTCTAGGCAACGATAAAACGCAGATTAACAACGGATATAGTGAAATCGCGCAGAATCGGGCTAGAATGGGGCGTGCAAGGCTTCAATCGGTTTAGAATCGGCTTTAAATCGGGGTAATGATGGGTATGGAATCGACATGGCTAAGAGCGGCAAAAGCCTTTCTGAGCGCATAGCAGAACGTGCGCAGAAGAAGAAACAGCCAGGCCGAGCGGGTAAAAATCGGGCGGCATTTCTGGCTGTTCGGGATGAAGTACGGCAGGCCCTCGATGACGGATGGCCTGTAAAAGACGTTTGGGAAACGCTCTATGAAGAAGGTGCTATTGCCTTCCGATATGACGCTTTCATTGGGTACGTCAAGAAGCTGATTCGTCAGCCGGCAACTGTCACCCTACCCGTACCAGTAGTGCAGGAAGCTCCAGCCAGGCCAGCAACACCGGCCAAAACACCAGCGGCCAAACCGAAGCCAACACCAGCGCCGACCACTCCTGCGCCGGTCGTAACCAAGCCGAGCACACCGGCCAGCTTCTCGTTTGACTCAACTCCAAGGAAAGAGGATTTACTCTAATGGCAAAGATCCACATGGTTCTCCAGGGCAAGGGCGGCGTCGGCAAGTCCGTGATCGCTGCTCTGATCGCTCAATACAAAGCAAGCAAGGGCCAGGCTCCCTTGTGCCTCGACACTGATCCGGTCAACTCGACATTCCACGGCTACACGTCTCTGAATGTTCGCCGCCTCCAGATAATGGATGGCGATGAAATCAACTCGCGCAACTTCGATAGCCTGGTCGAACTGATCGCACCGTCAAAAGATGACGTTGTGATCGACAACGGGGCCAGCTCCTTCGTGCCCCTCTCCCACTACCTGGTAACGAACCAGGTGCCGGCATTGCTGCACGAAATGGGGCATGAGCTGGTTGTTCACACCGTCATCACGGGGGGCCAGGCGCTGGTCGATACCCTGAGCGGGTTCGCCCAGCTCGCCAGCCAGTTCCCGGCCGAGGCCCGTTTCGTGGTCTGGCTCAACCCGTATTGGGGGCCGATTGAGCATGAGGGCAAGACATTCGAGCAATTGAAGGCATACACGGCGAACAAGGCTCGGGTTGCCGCCATCATTCAAATCCCCGATTTGAAAAAGGAAACTTACGGCCAAGACCTGAGCGACATGCTCCAGGATCGCCTGACCTTCGATGACGCACTGGCCCTGGAATCGCTGACGATCATGACGCGCCAGCGCCTCAAGATCATCAAGGGCCAAATCTACGCACAGCTTGAAAATGTGCCCGTTCTGTAAGAGGTGGCGCTGTGAGTGATCCGGTAGATGAGCTGATTAAAGAAATCGCGGTTAAGCACAACATCGCCGTCTCCCGTGACGATCCGATCATGGTGCTCCACACGATCAACGAGCGCTTAATGCGAGACTCTGCGAAGGCCCAACAGGACATGCTGGACACCTTCAAGGAAGAACTAGAAAGCATTGCCTTCCGGTGGGGTGCTGATGCAAAGGAAAAAGCCGAGCGCATCCTAAACGCTGCACTGACGGCAAGTCGGGAAACGATGGCCAAGGTAATGCAGGACAGCGCGAAGGCAACGGCTGATGCCGTCAAAGCCGAGGTAGATGCAGCCCTCCGCCGTGTGACCGCCCCTGTTGAAGATGCCACGCGAATCGCTCGACTCAATATCGCGGCCGCTTGCCTGGCCTTCGCGGCTGCTGCAATAGTCCTATTTGCGTCCTTGTGAGTTGAGCCCCCACTAAAAACCCCGCCGAGGCGGGGTTTTTTTATGGCTATGTCCCAATACCGTGTTGCAAGGATGTTGCCGCTGACCGAAAACTGACCCAGTAGAGGCTGTTCTGCCGACTGAAAACTGACCCAGGTGTTCAACTGCTTCTGCTCAATTTTTGAGCAGGAGAACACAGGGTGATCAGTATGGAAATGATGGGCAAAATTCGCCGGATGTATTTCCGCGACAAGCTGTCGCTGCATGAGATAGCCAAGCGCACCGGGTTGGCGCGCAACACGATTCGCAAGTGGGTCAGAGCACCTGAGGCCAAGCCGCCGGTCTACCAACGCCGCGCGATCTTCAACAAACTCAGCCCTTTTCACGCCACGCTGGAGCAGGCGCTAAAAGCCGATTCGCTGCGGCCCAAGCAACAGCGGCGCAGTGCCAAGGCGCTGTTGGCGCAAATCAAAGCCGAAGGTTATGACGGTGGCTACAGCCAGCTCACCGCGTTTATCCGTGCCTGGCGAGGGGGACAGGGCAAGGCGTCGCAGGCCTTTGTGCCGCTGACCTTTGCTCTTGGCGAGGCGTTTCAGTTTGACTGGAGCGAGGAAGGCTTGCTGGTCGGCGGCATTTACCGGCGTATGCAGGTGGCACATCTGAAGCTGTGTGCCAGCCGTGCGTTCTGGCTTGTGGCGTATCCGAGCCAGGGCCATGAGATGTTATTTGACGCCCATACACGCTCGTTCGGCTCCTTGGGCGGCGTGCCGCGCCGGGGCATCTACGACAACATGAAGACCGCCGTCGACAAGGTCAATAAGGGCAAAGGCCGGGCGGTGAATGCGCGCTTTGCGGTGATGTGCGCGCATTACCTGTTCGATCCGGACTTCTGCAACGTCGCCGCTGGTTGGGAAAAGGGCATCGTTGAAAAGAACGTGCAAGACAGCCGCAGGCGTATCTGGCTAGACGCCCAGGACTGCCAGTTTCACTCCTTCGAGGAACTCAATGCCTGGCTGGGCCAGCGCTGCCGCGCGCTTTGGAACGAGCTGACGCACCCTCAATACAGCGGGCTGAGTGTGGCCGAAGTGCTGGAGTTGGAGCGCGCTGAACTGATGCCTGTGCCAGCGCCATTCGACGGTTACGTCGAGCGGCCTGCGCGGGTCTCCAGCACCTGCCTGGTCAGCGTCGGGCGCAACCGCTACTCGGTGCCGTGTGAGTATGCGGGTAAGTGGGTCAGCAGCCGTTTGTATCCGACGCGAATCGAGGTGGTGGCTGACGACGCGCTGATCGCCAGCCATGTCCGCTTGCTGGATCGCGACCAGGTCAGCTATGACTGGCAGCACTACCTCCCGCTGATCGAACGCAAGCCCGGTGCGCTGCGCAACGGCGCGCCCTTTGCTGATCTGCCGGCGCCGCTGCGTCAGCTTAAGCACGGTCTGGGGCGTCATGCCGGCGGTGACCGGATCATGGCGCAAGTTCTGGCTGCCGTACCGGTCGCCGGGCTCGATGCGGTGCTGGTGGCTGTTGAGCTGGTACTGGAAAGCGGCAGCCTGAGCGCCGAACACATCCTCAATGTCGTGGCGCGCCTGGCCGCGACCGAACCACCACCCAGCGTCGAAACCCACTTGTCGCTCAAGGAAGCCCCCGTCGCTAACACGGCGCGCTACGACCGCCTGCGTGGCCAGACCGAGGAGATCGGTCATGCGTGATTTGATGGCGGAACTCAAGGAGCTGCGCCTGCACGGCATGGCCACGGCCTGGGCGGAGTTGACTGCGCAGGGTGAGTCGAACACAGCCTCGTCCAAGTGGCTGCTCGAACACCTGCTGGAACAAGAGCACACAGATCGCGCCATGCGCTCGGTGAGCCACCAGATGAACATGGCCAAGCTGCCGATGCACCGCGACCTGGCCGGCTTCGACTTCAGCGCCTCCAGCGCAGACGCTCGTTTGATCAGCGAACTGGCCAGTCTGGCCTTTACCGACACCGCGCAGAACGTGGTGCTGATCGGTGGGCCTGGCACCGGTAAAACCCACCTGGCCACTGCGCTGGCCGTGTCCGGCATCACCCGGCACGGCAAGCGCGTGCGCTTCTACTCCACGGTCGATCTGGTCAATCTGCTGGAGCGCGAAAAGCACGACGGCAAAGCCGGGCGGATCGCCCAAGCTCTGCTGCGCATGGATCTGGTCATCCTCGACGAACTGGGTTATCTGCCCTTCAGCCAGGCCGGCGGTGCGTTGCTGTTTCACCTGCTATCCAAGCTGTACGAACACACCAGCGTGGTGATCACCACCAACCTGAGCTTCGCCGAATGGTCGAGCGTGTTCGGCGACGCCAAGATGACCACCGCCCTGCTGGATCGGCTGACCCACCACTGCCACATCGTCGAAACCGGTAACGAGTCCTATCGCCTGCAACACAGTAGCTTGGCGGCCCAGGCCAAGATCAAATCACGGGAGCGAAAGCGTAAGGGCGGCCAGGAACCGGAGGACGATGAGCCGTTCTAGATTTCATGGCGACGACGGCCTGCTACATGGCTGCGTGTGGCAGGTCTTAAACAACTGAACTGGGCTAGCGAAGGAGTGGGGGCAACAGCAGCTGCGCTGGTAGACTTATCCACAGTTGCTGGTAACAAAATCAGCAATCCGCCCTGGGTCAAATTTCAATCGGCAGGGTGGGTCAATTTTCCATCAGCGCCAACACACTAAGCAACCATCAGAAAATTTTGACTGTACGCCAAAAAATTCGCATCTACCAGCATCTAAACAGGCGTTGTTGATTATCATAAAACACTGACACTGTATTATATAATCGTGCTTTTGTGTTATTTTTTTAATATTTACTGATTACGTACTTGCTTAACCACTCAGTTGCGCTAGAATTAATAGACGCGAAATTTAAATCTCTAATTTTCCAACACTTAGTAAAACCTCGTTTGCCATCCCACTACCATTGTAGGAGCAAATCAGGAGACATAAAAAATTAGCGGTAGCGTGCCTGGCCCTCTAGATAAGTATTGGAGACTGTAATGAAGTTTGAAAAGTCACAGACAGCAATCGACCACCTGACTCCCGAGCAACACCGAATTACCCAGGAGGCGGGCACCGAAAGGCCCTTCACGGGCGAGTACAACGACAACAAGGAGCCTGGCATCTACGTCGACATAGTGTCGGGAGAGCCACTGTTCGCTTCGACGGACAAGTTCGATTCGGGTACTGGCTGGCCCAGCTTCACCAAGCCGATCGTTTCGGCAAACGTGAACGAGGTGCGGGACAGCGCACACGGCATGGTCCGGACGGAGGTCAGGTCAGTACACGCAGACAGTCATCTCGGCCATGTGTTCCCCGATGGTCCTTCCGACCGCGGCGGTCTGCGGTACTGCATCAACTCAGCGTCCCTTCGCTTCATCCCGCGCGACGAGATGGAGTCCGAGGGATACGGTGAATATCTCGATCAAGTAGAGGAGGCTTAACATGCATCAGCGCGCTGTTCTCGCAGGAGGATGTTTCTGGGGCATGCAGGATCTGATCCGCAAGCGGCCCGGCATCATCTCGACCCGTGTGGGTTACACGGGCGGCGATATTCCGAACGCCACGTATCGTAATCACGGCACGCATGCCGAGGGGATCGAGATTGTCTTCGACCCGACAGTGACGAGCTACCGGAACATCCTGGAATTCTTCTTCCAGATCCACGATCCGACGACGCTGAACCGCCAGGGCAATGATCGTGGGCTCTCCTACCGGTCGGGCATCTATTATGTCGACGAGGAGCAGAAGCGCGTCGCCGAGGATACGATCGCCGATGTGGATGCCTCGGGGCTGTGGGATGGCAAAGTGGTGACCGAGGTCCAGCCGGTCGGCGAGTTCTGGGAGGCCGAGCCCGATCACCAGGATTATCTGGAGAAGCGCCCGGGCGGCTACACCTGCCACTTCGTCCGTCCCGGCTGGGTGCTTCCGAAGCGCCAAAAGGTTGACGACGTACAGCCAGCGGCCGGGACCGCGGCGGAATAGGCTTCACTGCCGTTGCCACTGCGCCGGTCCGGTCCGCAATCTTCGTGACCGCGTCGTTCAGCGACGCGGTCATCGAACCCTACTTCAGAGTGACGGCTCGTTCCAGTCAGTCGCCATCGCAACACCAGGATCGCAGATTTATGCCAGACCTCTCGTCCTTTCCGATCACGCAGCGCTGGCCGGCATCTCATCCCGATCGCCTGCAACTCTACGCAGCCCCTACGCCCAATGGCGTCAAGGTCTCGATCATGCTTGAGGAGACTGGCCTGGCGTACGAGCCCCACCTGATCGACATCTCGAACAACGAGTCGAAGGATCCGGCGTTCGTGTCGCTGAACCCGAACGGACGCATACCGGCGATCATCGATCCGGCTGGCCCTGACGGTAGACCCATCGCCTTATGGGAATCCGGTGCGATCCTCCTCTATCTGGCCGACAAGACGGGTCAGTTCATCTCCACCGAACCAGGCCAGCGTTACGAGACCCTAGCGTGGGTGTTCTTTCAGATGTCGGCCATCGGGCCGATGTTCGGACAGCTAGGCTTTTTCCTGCGATTTGCCGGCAAGGACTATGAGGACAAGCGACCTCGGCAGCGCTTTGTTGATGAATCCAGGCGTCTTCTCGGGGTCCTGGATCACCGGCTGGAGGGCCGCGAATGGATTGTCGATGATTACTCGATCGCGGACATTGCGACGTTTGGCTGGGTGAATGCGCTGGTCGAATTCTACGCAGCGGGCGACATCCTCGGCCTAAGCAGCTATTCGAACGTGCAGGCATGGCTCGAACGCGGGCTGGCGCGACCGGCTGTACAGCGTGGCCTGCGAATTCCTGCGAGGCCTGCATGACCATTATCGCCGCATATTATTACAACGAAGGTAAGCGAGTCCGTGAAATCAGGCTCGATGAGCACGTCGAACTAAACGAGAATCGCTCGGGCTTCTGCTGGATCGCGCTTAGCGAGCCCACCGCAGACGAACTCAGCGCGATCCAGACGACGTATAACCTCCATCCTTTGGCGATCGACAACGCCATGCACCCGCTGTGCCCGCCCAAGCTCGAGGTCTACAACGATGAGTTGTACGTCGTCGCCCAGACCGCCGAGCTGGTCGGCGACCGGATCAGCTACGGCAAGATGGCGATCTTCACCGGTCACAATCACCTTATCACCGTGCGGCACGGCAATGCCGGAGCGCTGGGCAAACTTCGGGAGCAACTCGAGGCATCGCCGACGCAGTTCGGCAAGGGTGTCGACTATGTGCTGCACGCGATCTTGCACCGAGTGGTCGACCAGTATCTGCCCATCTTCGAAATGATCGAGGACGACGTCCTGGCGATGGAGCGACGGTCGCTGCACGATTTCCTCGGGCCAGAAGAGGTGGCGCGAATCTTCGAACTAAGGTCCGAACTCACGCGGTTCCAGCGCACGCTCGGGGCTATGGCCGAGCTGGTGCGAAAGCTCGTTCGCGGCCACTTTCCCTGCATCAGCGCCGAAATGACACCATATTTCCACGACGTCGCGGACCATGTCCACCGCGTGCAGTCCATGGTCGACGGCCTCCTGCTTGTCCTGTCCACGGTCTTCGAGGCCAGCAGCCTTCTGGAAGCGCAAAGGATCGGTGTGGTCACTCGCCAGCTCGCGGCCTGGGCGGCGATCTTGACGGTCCCGACGGCGATCGCCGGAATATATGGCATGAACTTCAAGCACATGCCGGAACTGGACACGCCATATGGCTACTTCGTCGTGCTCGGAGTGATAGCGGTGTTCTGCCTTCTCCTGTTCATGCGCTTCAAGAAGGCCAAGTGGCTATGAGTAACGCACTTCGCGAGCTTCTCCGTCCGCCGAGTCACAGCGCGCTTTGTGCGCGAGCGTGTCCAATCCAGTTCAAGATGAAGGTGCTTCCATGACCTCCCAGGTGACCGACGTTCTAGAAGCAGTCCAGTCATTCATCGCCAACGGCTATGACCGCGAATACCGCGTCAAGGACGGCAATCTCGTCGATCTCGAACTAGGGTCAACCCTCGATGCATGCAGCATTCGCGTCGATGCGGCGTTGCGCCTCGAGAGCGGGGACGACGGCGAAGATGCCTCCAACATCTACGCGATCACCGATCCGGCGACAGAGCATAAAGGCCTGTTGATCGACGTGTTCGATGAAATCTGCTACCGCGACCCAGTTCAAGAGTCGGGACCTCAATGTAGAAGAAGTTGACTAACGAGCATTCGCGTCATCCGATCAAGCAAGCTGGAGACATTTATGAAAGCCATTGGTTACAAGGTTCCGGGACCCATCGCCGCGGATGCCGCGCTGGTCGACATCAATCTGCCTCGGCCTGTCGCTGCAGGATACGATATCCTGGTTGAGGTGAAGGCCGTCTCGGTCAACCCGGTCGACTACAAGGTCCGCAACAGCACGCCGCCGGCGAGATGGCGATTGGAAGGTGCTGGGATGGGATGCCGCCGGGATTGTGCGCGAGGTCGGCCCCGACGTCACGCAGTTCGAGTTAGGCGACGAGGTCTATTATGCCGGATCGATCACACGGCCCGGTACCAATGCGGAGTTCCATCTCGTCGACGCCCGGATTGTCGGTCACAAACCTGCGTCGCTCTCCTGGGCGGAAGCGGCGGCGCTGCCGCTGACGACGTTGACGGCCTGGGAGGCGATGTTCGACCGCCTGGACGTGGCGAAGCCCGTACCCGGTGCGGCGGAGGCGATCCTCATCATCGGTGGCGCGGGCGGGGTTGGGTCGATCGCCGTCCAGATCGCGCGACAGCGCACGGACCTCACCGTCATCGCCACAGCCTCTCGACCGGAAACCCAAGAGTGGGTAAGAGGGCTTGGAGCTCACCACGTCATCGACCATTCTCGTCCGCTCGCGCCACAGATCGCCGAACTCGGCATCGGTGCTCCCGCTTTCGTCTTTTCGACCACACATACCGAGCAACATGTCGCCGACATCGCCGAACTGATCGCCCCACAAGGACGGTTCGGACTGATCGACGATCCCAAGGCATTCGATATCATGGTTTTCAAGCGCAAGGCGGTGTCGATCCACCACGAGCTGATGTTCACGCGGTCGATCTACGGCACGCCCGACATGAATGAGCAGGGCGAGATTCTGGATGCGATGGCAGCGCTGGTTGACGACGGCAAAATCCGCACGACGCTGACCCGGCGACTGTCGCCGATCAATGCCGCCAATCTGAAGACGGTGCATGCACTGATCGAAAGTGGCGCGGCTAAAGGCAAGATCGTCCTCGAAGGCTTCTAACGACCGCGATCGCCAAACATCTTGTCCAACCTCAAAAAGCCGAACGGGTTATGCCCCAGCGATGAGAATCCCATGACCAAATCTATTGCCACCGCCTCGATCAACCGCGAAACCGCAGTCGCCCTCATCGACGCGGCGCTCGCTGCGGCCCGTGCCATCGGCATCCCGGCTGCCGTCGCCGTCGTCGACGCCACCGGTAACCTGCGCGCGTTCGAGCGCACCGACGATGCGCCGTTCCTTACCGTCGATGTTGCCATCGACAAGGCCTGGAGTTCCGCCTCGTTTGGGTTCCCGACCCATGTCTGGAACGACTATGTGACCAACGATCCAAAAGTGGCGCCGCTAGCCTATCGCCCTCGGATGGTCGCTGTCGGCGGCGGTTATCCGATTCTGGAGGATGGGAAGTTGATCGGCGGCATAGGCATCTCCGGAGGCAACTATCAGCAGGATCAGGATGCGTGCGTCGAGGCACTCATGAAAATCGGGTTCCAGTTGCCAGCCTGACGACTGTGAGGCCATCACCGGTGGTAATGGCCAACAGATCCAACCTTTGAGAGGCCTAATGATGGAAGCGTTCGTCGTCTTTACGCGGGAAGAAACCAGCGACCCACATGCACTCGCAACCTATTCTGCAGGCGTCGGACCATCGTTCGATGGTCACGACGTTACCTTTCTCGCCGCTTATGGCGCGATCCAGCATTTGGAGGGGCCGCCCATCGAAGGGGCCGTAATCTTGCGTTTCCCGACGATGCAGGCCGCTCGCGACTGGTATGACAGTCCCGCCTACCAAACCATCGCTGCTCAACGCTTTGCCGGTTCCCGTTACCGCGCCTTTATCATTGAAGGGCGGCGGTGACATACCGACAGAAGCACTTCGGCGCTGACCACGAGGTATCGGCGTGTGAACTCGCATCTTGGGAATCTGTGGGGGGGACCAAGACAGCGACGCTAGGGGCTCATATCGTCGATCGGATCAGAGAGTTGCTCGGCGAGAATGGGTTATCTATTGCCGAGCTGACGGAGCGGAGCCGCCCTCTCCCAACGGATTGATTCAATCGTTGACGCTCCTCCTATCCGGATCCGGGTTTTCGCACGCTGATCAACAGAGTTACAGCGCGCAACGCCTGTAGTGGGCATCAGGGGATGGGTGGCAATCAGGATGATTGCCCACCTTCCAACGATTAACCTTGCTCAAGTTGCTTCACTAGTCGCTCCGCGTCGAGATGGAAGTCCGAGAAAACAATGCTACCGCCAGCGTCGATAACCGTAAACCACGGAGTTCCTCGTGTGCGGTAGTCTTCCATGAAGGTTGGAAACGGCGAGCCGGTCGGTTGCTCGTCGTGACCGAAAACGATAGGAAGCTCATACTTGAGCTGGTTCACGCGCAACTTCTCGAAGGTATTCTCATGCGTTCCTTCGAAGACGGTCTGGATCACTGCGAACCCCACGTCTTTTGAGCTCAACGCTGCATGCAACTTTTGTAGCGTCGGAAACCCATGCAAATGGCAACCTTGGCACCAATGCTGGAAGGCAAACAAGATTTTCGGGCCGGGCCCGATATCTGACAGTTTGAACGGCGCGATACTTTCCCCATCTTTGCCAATCCATTTTTGCACCCGCAGCTCAGGCGCTTGTCGTTCGATCTCGTTCATCTGATCCTCCAACCCCGATACAGAAGCTTAGTGGATGATCGCGCGTCGCGACGGTGCGCGAACGTCCGACCTTATTTTCCCTATTTCCTGAAGCCAGAATAGATCAGATCGACATTTCGTCCTTAATATACTCAAGCTGCCGGCGAGCGCGAACTGGGCAACCATGCGCTGGTGAGCCTTGAGCTTTGCACGCTGCCCATCCGTTTGAGAGCGAACCTGCAACTTCCGCTCCGCATACCGCAGATCAGCGTACGCAGCCTTGGGGTTATCTACCCTATAGCCATTGGGTATTGGGAATCATGCTGGCCTGACGCTATGTTCGATACGCGATTTTTTACGATGATAGAGCATCTGTATCTGATTTTTAGTCGATTGGCTTATTCGGCGGATGTGCGGGCAAATGCTTTACGCAGAGTACTGAAATGAAGGCCGGCTTCGGTCTGCCGTATCGAGCAAGAGGGGTCACTATGGTCACCAGAGGTTTCACCGGTCGCGGTTCAGGCGACCAGTCCGATCGGATTCCGCCAGGTCAGCATCTGGTGGAGGATTTCCCTGTTCTGTCGGCCGGCCCTACGCCGAGGGTAGAGCCCTCCGACTGGAAATTCACAGTCAAAATTGGTCCGAAGCCCGTCAAAACGTGGAATTGGGGCGAATTCAACACTCTACCAAAGACCCAGGTGACAAAGGATATTCACTGCGTCACCTCTTGGTCCAAACTGGATACCGTTTGGGAGGGTGTACTCATTGAAGACATCCTTGCAGATGCAGAGCTTGATCGGCCTACCGATTTCGTCTTGGCGCACTGCTACGATAATTATTCGACAAACGTCCCTCTGACGGATCTGCTTTCCGGGAAAGCGATGGTCGCCCTCAGTTATGCGGGCAAGCCACTTTCCCGCGATCATGGGGGGCCGGCGCGTCTTCTAGTGCCGCACCTTTACTTCTGGAAATCCGCCAAATGGGTGAATGCGCTGCAATTCACGACGCGTGACGAGGCCGGCTTTTGGGAGCTGCACGGCTATCACATCTACGGCGATCCGTGGCGCGAACAACGATACACCCATGACTGAAAACGAAGCGCAAGTCCGTTCGTGGCAATCATGCGTGATCGACGACATCATCCAGCAAACACCGAGTATCAAGAGCTTCTTCCTTCGGTTGAGCAAGCCGTTCGCGCACACCGCAGGTCAGCACGTCGATATCCGGCTGACCGCGCCCGACGGCTACAGTGCAATGCGCAGCTACTCGATCGCGTCATCGGCAGTTTCGACCCCGATCGTCGAGATAGCTATCGAGCGCATGCCGGATGCCGAAGTTTCGCCGTTTTTTCACGACATCGCGGCGATTGGTGACGAAATCGAAGTTCGCGGTCCGCTCGGTGGCCATTTCCTTTGGCCTGAGCCTGCCATAGATCCGGTTCTGTTGATCGGGGGAGGCTCCGGCCTCGTGCCGTTGATGGCAATGATCCGGCAGCGCCGCGCATTGGCCCAAGCCGTTCCGACAGCGTTGCTCCTGTCCGCACGAACCGCCGAGGACGTTCTCTTCTCAGAAGAACTTCATTGCATCGAAATCAGCGATCCGGCGTTCGTCCTGGCGCTCGCGATTACGCGCGAGAAACCGGTTCGCGCATCGGACTTTGCGCGACGGATCGACGGCATGATGGTCCAAGAAATTCTAACCAGGCTTCAGGGAAAGCCGACGCAAGTGTTCGTCTGCGGGTCTAACGGATTCGTCAACATCGCAACCGATAGCGCGCTGCTGGCGGGCTTGGACGCCTCCATCATCAAGACGGAGCGCTACGGGGGCTAGCGGCGCGAGCTATCTCACGTCGCGCCGATCGTAGACGTGCGCCCTGGGAAGCTTTGGCGATCAACGTGAACCGTTTTGCCGAACACAGTCTTCGTACCCCCCGGCCTCTAGAACGCCTTCGCTCGCGATACCTGGCTCGACATCAAGCTCAATTTGAAAGTTCCTGCACTATCCGTCGTCCTGATATGCTCGACCAGCATGATGGGCGATTCGAGCGGGACCGCTTCCGTCCCAATCGAGGCTCGGTTACCTTAGAGCATCGGCTCGGCGCTACAGGAGGCGCGTGCGGCCTCTGCCTGGCGGTGAAAGCACTTTGGGCCATGTCGCCTGGATAGCGGCCAATCGTCAGCATCTGCTCCGATGTCGGCCAAGGTGCAGTCGCCATCTTTGAACGCCGCGAATTGGAGATCAACGCCATGACAGCGATCCGCGTGCAACTGCCGGAGATGCAATATGACAACTGATGTATTGCTGTACACCACGAATTGGTGCCCGTTCTGCCGCCGAGCGAAGGCGCTCCTCAAGGAAAAGGGCGTGCGATGGAAGGAGCTCGATATTGAGGCGGATCCGGCTCACCGGCAGGCCATGGCGGAAGCGTCGGGGCGAAGCTCCGTGCCGCAGATCTTCATCAATGGCACCCTTATCGGTGGCTCCGATGAGCTATTCGCGCTCGATGTCAGAGGCGAGCTCGACAAACTTCTCGGGCGCAACCCGCCTGCCACCTGAGGAGGTGCGGCTTGGGGCAGCCAGCCCGCGAGCCTTCGCCGGTTGATGAATACAAAAGGAGAGTCCGTTGGTCTCAGCCATCTGGAAAGACACTACTATCGCCACAAGCGACGAAACAGTCATCGTCGAGGGAAATCACTACTTCCCACCGTCAGGAGTCGACCTGAGCCTGCTTGAGATGAGCCCGCACACATCTGTCTGTCCGATCAAAGGCGCCGCGCGCTTCTTTCATGTTCGCGCGGGTGACGCGCTCAACGTGAACGCCGCTTGGACCTATCCCGCCCCCACTCCGGATGCCGAGGGATATCCGGGATTACATCGCTTTCTGGAAAGGCGTGGACGTTGCCTAGCAGACTGGACGGACGACTTCGCTGATAGCCATGCGGGCGCCGACATCTCAATTATCCTGCCCACCCCGGGCCTCGTCGGCTGCAGGAATCTGCCCGGCACCTTAGCGCGACCCGGCACTGGCGGTCTCGCACCCGCCGCGCCTCTGTTCTATCAATAAGGATGGATGACATGGAGCATTCCGAGTTCGATGCCGCTTTCGCGAAGCTTGCGGAGGGATACAGAGAAGGGACTTATGAAGGCCGGCGTTTCAGCTTGATCGTCCGGCGATCTGGGGACGGACGTCGCAACAGTCTGTTCGCCAGGGAGTTGGACGGGACTGACATTGTCAGCTTCAACCTCTTCCGCGTTACATCAGATAGGACATTGTTGAAGCCGTGCGAAATGTCCGCCGAAAAGGTCGTAGCGTTCGTGCTGGAGTTCCGACCGGACACCTGACGGGCAGAAGAAGATCCCGGCCAACCGGCGCGCCTGCGACGGCCGGCTATCTAAGGCTGCGCAAGCCTATAGCCGCAGCTCATTGCACTTCGTCTGGCGAGGAATTCAACATCGATACGTCGCCATCCGCGGGGATATCGGTACAGGCGCCCGTGTAAGCCAGATTGAGAAATCCTAAGCGATGACTAACACCAATGACGCCACCCTTCCGACACATTCTATTCTTGAGGAATGCACAGCGATGGCTGTCGTCAACGCTCTGAAGATTATTCTGAAGAACAGCTACGCGATCTACCTTAAGACAAAAAATGCCACTCGGGCGCATCCCGCCCCTACTTCAGGGACTTTCACTTGCTTCTCGCTCTGTCACTCACAGCATCGGCACGCCCATGACGCATGGTATCCAGGCCTCATAATTTTCCCATATAACCTTCTTGTCTTTTGCGCACCCAGAAAGACTCGAGGCTTTAACTGGACGAGATGAGCCCTCGAGGGTAGTGTTCACCTGATTGGCTTTCTCATATCTGATGTTGATTCGCACAGTGTGCCAACCAGGTGATAGTTTCAAAAAACCTGCGCTTCAGAGCGAATTAGACGATCTTCGATAAGAGCGATCCGCCTCAAAATCCAAAACATCTAACATTGTCCTAGAGCCATATTTGTACCTAGTACTATGGCGCTCCCATTAACACATTTGATGATGCACAGAAAACTTAGCTCATGATAGCTTTCAGCTAACAGCTATTCGGAAGCCCGAAAGGATTCAACCGTTTAAGCGTGAACCGTCGATTATAAATACTTTCGTAAGTTAGCTTTAAAGGACGCTTTTAGTCCTTGTAAATACGCATTACGACTCCACAGCTACCAAATCCATACGGCGCCAGCAACCATTAAAACACCCGACACTACTAAAACAATAGTAGAGGCGCGATTGCTGCCTTTCAAAGTATGACCAACACCCACATCCATAACTAGGTGTCGAATTCCGGCTACGAGATGATAAATAAATGAAGAGTATACCAACCAGAAACTAACTTTGCCGAAAGGTGAAGAAAAAATCTCCTTGACTTCATTAAAACCCTTTTCTGACTCCAACGATTTGCTCAGCATATACAGTATCAGTCCCAGAAAAATAAAGAGCATAATTCCTGAAATCCGGTGCAGAATCGATGTAAGCGCCGTGAGAGGAAGCTGAATGGTTCGAATATCAAGATTAACCGGCCGCTTTTTATTCATTTTGACTCCAGTCAACAATTCTAGTGGGGGATTTCAGTTTTCGATCTCATTCATCATAGCAGCTGTAACAAAAATAAAGAAGCATGGACGACTCTCAATGAGTTTATTTCGCTATGGTTTAGACTATGTTCAAATGGCGATTCAGCGTTTAATTGGTTTTGGGAAAAAAGAAGAGTTTAAGGAAATTTTGGCAATTTTAAGAAGGCAGAATCCTGATAGGATAAGGGTTCTGTGAAATTTGTCGTGTACAGAGATCTTTATTAAGTGGTTGATATTTAGATTAATATACAAGTGTTGTTATTCACCAATTAAAATGTCTATGCGATAAACCATTTAAAATGTCCTGTTTTTAACTACAAGAGTCAAGCACAGGATTCAGATTTCGTTGTTCAATCGCTGTTTTCTGTGCACGTCTACTTGGCATCTTTTGAGAACGATTGCGTTTGTTTTGTTGTGCCAGTTCTTCATGCTGTTGTTGGATATGATTCAGAACAGCACCCAACCGTTTATTCTCAACAATCTCTCGCTGATTCAGCTGACTTAATTTATCGAAGAGGCTGTAATTGATCTTTCGGCCATCATGCATGAGGGCTACAGTACCATCCGGGTATTCCAGGAACTCAAGATACTTACCGATCAACCTTTGATTTTCTTCGGTGTTTTCTAGGAGGATATACGCATTTATCATAAGTAATCGTCAGGCTATTCGTGACTCTGCGGGGTTCACGCCAAGTAAAAATATCATCTAATTCTTCGGCTGTTTCAGCGATAGGCCGATGTAGATTCTTAGGATTAAAAGCCATCTTGGCGAACTTCTGATTGAACTGCTCAATGAAGCAGGGTAGCCAGGCATTCGCTTGCTCAATCGAACAGATACCTTCCAAGCGCATTTCTTTGATCAGACGGTCCTGAAGCGTTCTATTCGCCCGTTCTACACGGCCTTTGGCCTGCGGTGAATTGGCGAAGATGATATCGATATTCAGGGTGCTGAGTACACGTCCAAACTGGGTAATCTTGGTGTCTTTCTTGCTGCTTTGATTCACTCTAAAGACTGAATGTTTGTCGCTGTAAAACGCTAAAGGCTTACCGTGCTGTTCGACATATAAACGTGTTGAAATCATATAGTCAAAAGTTGATTCTGACTCACAGAAGCGTAAATGCTGTAATTTGCCTGTGGCATCATCAATGAACACCAGTAGACAGCATTTAGCAGCGCGTCCTTCAAACCAGTCATGGTGTGAGCCATCAATTTGGATCAGTTCACCAAAGCAATCCCGGTTGTAACGAGGCTGATACGGGCGTTTCAGGCGCTTGGATCGAGGAATCCATAAGTCAGCTGCAATCATCCAGGAACGCAGGGTTTCTACTGAAAGATCGAGTCCATGTACGGTGGTGAGCTTTTCATGCGCTAAAGTGGGCCCGAAACCATGGAGTTGGTCAGAAACAATATTGAGGCATTTGAGTCTGAGTTCTTCAGGAAGTTTGGAATTGCTGATTTGGCCACGACCGGCATGGGCTAATGCAACTGGACCTTGGGCTTTGTATTTCTGCAAGTAAGCGTCTGATCTGACGTTCTGAGATATGAAGTAGCTGAGCAGCCTGGGATTGAGTTATACGTTGATCACAGATTTCTTGCAAGACCGACAATCGTTTAAGTTCTTTATCCGACATAGACACCAACATATCAAACCGTCCGCTAAGGAAATTGCAAAAGCGCATATTCTAAAAGCGGACATTTTTACTTTGGAGAAACCGGACATTTCTATTTTGGGCTTACAGCATTATAAAAATACGTTATTTTTCATATAGTTGAAGAGATTTAACCGACCTCAAAAATAGTAAAAAACCGGCTTGGAAACAAGTCGGCTTTTTTTATGCGCAGTTTTGATATATTCTGCCAATAAAATTGATCAATATTTAATCAAATTGTCATTTTTCTCTGGCTTATCAATGCGCCCCATCCCGAAACTATCCCCAATTTCTGCGGACAACTCTTGGGATAAAAATTCACCAATTTTGTACGCTTTGGCTCACACCAATTCCGGCCCTTTGCGCCTATACGATCTGGCTACAATTTCCTATGATGGATTCATCAGGAACAGGAAGTTCCGCACAATAATAAAAATACAGATACGCACAAGGACAGTAAGGTACGACAGGAGTTATACCAAGCGAACCCATACGAAAAAGCCCGACATCTTGTCGGGCTTTTTTTATTGCCTGCATTTAAGATCTAATCAGTCTTAGCCAATTCATTTTGGTTGATAAGTTTAATCAGCGCATTTTGAACAAACTCATCAAGTTCAATCCCTTTTTCTTTTATGATGGTTTCTATCTTTGCTAGCGTTTCACTTTCTAATTCGAACTCGATTTCTGCTGATGTTTCCATGAGTAAATCATAGTTATTTTCGACCATCTTTTTAAAGGTTTCTTCTAGATCTTTTGTTGATGGAATATTGAAAGATAAGCGTAATGAGCTATTGATAATTTCAACATGGGTATACCCTAAATATTCAGTACTTTTTCCTACAAATCCTAAGTGCTTCATAAAAAACCTTCAATAAATATAGTAAAGAGCTGTCTAAATTAAGCCAGACTCTCTTTTACAAATTTTAGATCAGCAATAAATAACCGAATAACGCCCATTATGTTAATTTTAGAAAGTCTTCAAGCTCACCTTAAAGAATTAACCTACTAGAGGATGCTCTTTCATTAAATTCTGTATGTCATTTGGGTCATAACAACCACATAAGCCTAGAAGCACTATGTCTGATATCTCATCAATACAACAACCTGAAACGATTTGCATACGTTGATTTTTGTCATATCCAAAAACTGTATATGTCAAATCTTCATCATCAAAATGATCTTTACAGATTGAACAGCAATCAGGGTATTTCTTCAAAACCTTATCAATATCTTTTTGCTGAGTAACAGTAACGCTCATATAACAACTCAAATAACTTTTCTTGGCCATAATTTTACATCTATATTTTTCTGAATATCCTTTTATTTAGCATGATGGGCATTATTCGGAATGAGAGCGGACAACTCTCGTTTTTTGTTATGGAAACTGCTAAAATACAAGTACGCCATTGACGTACAAAGAGTCCATGTTATTTATTGAAACCAGCATCTTTACCAAGCAAATTAAAGACCTTGTATCTGATGAGGAATATCGTCAACTTCAGGAAGATCTTTTGGTACAGCCTGATAGAGGTGATCTAATCAAGAATGGCGGTGGTATTCGCAAAGTACGTTGTGCTCAAGGTAACAAAGGAAAAAGTGGTGGCATTCGGGTGATTTATTATTGGGTCACCGAGGATGATCAGATATTTTTCTTAGTGGCTTATCCAAAATCAGTGAAAGATAATTTAACAGATAAGGAAACAGCCATTCTGCGCCAACTCGTGAAGGAGCAATTTCATGGATAACAACTTATTTGATGACTTGGTTGCTTCAATCAAAGAAGCTGGAGCTATCAAACGTAAAGAAGTTAAAGCAAGTCGAGTTACAGAACTCGAACTACCAGATATTAAAGAAGTACGTGAAAAAACAGGCTTGAGCCAAAATGAGTTTGCTGCACGTCTGCATATTAGTCCTCGTACCCTGCAAAATTGGGAACAGGGACGACGCTATCCAACTGGACCAGCAGCTACATTGATTCGAATTTTAGATGCTCATCCAAGTCTTATTTAAAAAATTACTTAAAAAATGGGAGCTTAAGGCTCCCATTTTTTATGTAAGCCAAAATAGAAATGTCCGGTTTCTCCAAAGTAAAAATGTCCGCTTTTAGAATATGCGCTTTTGCAATTTCCTTAGCGGACGGTTTGATATGTTGGTGTCTATGTCGGATAAAGAACTTAAACGATTGTCGGTCTTGCAAGAAATCTGTGATCAACGTATAACTCAATCCCAGGCTGCTCAGCTACTTCATATCTCAGAACGTCACATCAGACGCTTACTGCAGAAATACAAAGCTTAAGGTCCCGCTGCATTAGCCCATGCCGGTCGTGGCCAAATCAGCAATTCTAAACTTCCTGAAGAACTCAGACTTAAGTGTCTCAATATTGTTTCAGATCAACTTTATGGTTTCGGACCCACTTTAGCGCATGAAAAGCTCACCACCGTGCATGGATTCGATCTTTCAGTAGAAACCCTACGTTCCTGGATGATTGCAGCCGATTTATGGATCCCTCGCTGCAAGCGCCTGAAACGACCATATCAGCCTCGTTATAACCGAGATTGTTATGGTGAATTGATCCAAATTGATGGCTCACACCATGATTGGTTTGAAGGTCGAGCACCTAAATGCTGTCTGCTAGTATTCATCGATGATGCCACAGGAAAATTGCAGCATTTACGCTTCTGTGAATCAGAATCAGCCTTTGACTATATGATTTCAACACGTTTGTATGTTGAGCAGCATGGTAAGCCGTTGGCATTTTACAGCGATAAACATTCAGTCTTCAGGGTGAATCAAAGCAGCAAGAAAGACACCAAGATTACGCAATTTGGGCGCGTACTCAGCACCCTGAATATCGATATTATCTTCGCTAATTCACCACAGGCCAAAGGCCGTGTAGAACGAGCCAATAGAACGCTTCAGGACCGTCTGATCAAAGAAATGCGCCTGGAAGGCATCTGTTCGATTGAACAAGCGAATGCTTGGCTACCCCGCTTCATTGAGCAATTCAATCAGAAGTTTGCCAAGATGGCCTTTAATCCCAAGGATCTACACCGGACTGTCACTGAAACAGCCGAAGAATTAGATGATATTTTTACCTGGCGTGAACCCCGCAGAGTCACGAACAGCCTGACCATTACTTATGATAAATGCGTATATCTCCTGGAAAACACCGAAGAAAATCAAAGGTTGATCGGTAAGTATCTTGAGTTCCTGGAATACCCGGATGGTACTGTAGCCCTCATGCATGATGGCCGAAAGATCAATTACAGCCTCTTCGATAAATTAAGTCAGCTGAATCAGCGAGAGATTGTTGAGAATAAACGGTTGGGTGCTGTTCTGAATCATATCCAACAACAGCATGAAGAACTGGAACAACAAAACAAACGCAATCGTTCTCAAAAGATGCCAAGCAGACGTGCACAGAAAATAGCAATCAAAGAACGAAATCTAAATCCTGTGCTTGACTTGGAATTGTCCATATAGGACATTTCTATTTGGTTATTAGGTAGGACATTTCTACTTGGGAATAACATTCATTATTTTATCTTTTAAAATCATTATGATATGGAATTATAAAAAGCCAATTCACCCTCGAATTGGCTTTTTTATGAGCGGTTTTGATAGTTCTTTCCAATAATTTTGTTTAAAAAGTAGTCAATTTTTCGGTTTTTCCAATGTTCTCAGCCCTTCCAGGGCGAAAACTATCCCCAATTTCTGCGGATAAAACCGGGACAACTTTTATCCATTTTTGTACGCCCTGGCGCACAGAGATTTAAGGATTTTGCGGCTAGGGCAGCTGCGGTTTTTTACTTATGATGAAGTCATACAGGAACAGGACGTTCCGGAACATAAAACAATAACGATAAGTTCTAGCACCAGGATTATTAGGTAGACAGCCCTACCTAGCACCAAAGATGAAAAAGCCCGACAAGATGTCGGGCTTTTTTATTTAATATTATTTTTAAAAAATACTTGCAAATAGTGTAACGAGTTGATCAAATATGAATTCAGTCCACGGATTGAGGACAAGGTAACTTAATATGATTAAACCTCAAGACATTCTAGTTCTCGTAAAACTGATCTCTATTGAGAATCAGCACCAGATATTCAAAGAATACTATTCAGAAGCACAACTTGAGTGGGATAAATTAGAAGATGAGCAGTTAGATATCTTTTTAAAATTAAGTGCTTTTTATGATTCTTTATCAATCAGAGGGTTGGCTGAAGCAGTAGTTATTAGTAAAAGTGAGGTTGCAGAATCTTTAAAGCGTTTAATCAAGATAGGGCTATTGATCGTAACCTCTAATTCACCATTTAAGCGATTAGAGCTAGTAGAAATGCAATGGAAAACCAATAGAAGAGCTCTCTTAGACCTAATTATTTACAGTTTTCAATACTTTTTCCATACAGAAGTTGGTGCTATTGATATTGGTATTCCTACTGTTTTCAATAATAAAAAACTTTCAGATCATTTATCGTATTCTTCTTCATTACCTTATATTTGGCCCGCTCAAAGCTATCAATCAATTTCAGGATTAGCAGTTGAACCATTATATAAATCTGTACCATATGCAGCGTTAGATGATAATTTCCTGTATGAAGTTTTTGCTCTTATTGATGTGTTTAGAATAGGTTCCCCAAGGGAAAAGAAAATAGCTGAAAAGTTATTACGTGAGTATCTACAATGAATAATGCTTTAACACAAATGAAGATGCTAGAGCAGGTTGTAAGTGCTTTAAGCGAGGATCTTATCAAAGACCTAGTATTTATTGGAGGGTGCACTACTAGCCTGTTTTTAGATCCAGAAAATTTATCTTTATCAACTAGATACACTCAAGATGTTGATTTAATTGTAGATATAAAGACCACAACCCAATGGTATGAGTTAGATGAGAAAGTCAGAAAACTAGGGTTTAAAAATTATCAAAGTTCAGATCCATTTGAAAAGAATACGGACTTCACTTGTCGTTACCAACTAGGAGGAAGATCTAATTGTAGACTTTATGCCCACTGATGAAAAAATTTTAGGCTTCTCTAACTCTTGGTATCTAGAAGCTTATAAGAAAAAAGTAGAGTATAAGCTGGGGAATAATTTAATTATCAATACCTTAATGCCTGAATATTTCTTAGCAACCAAGTTTGAAGCATTCCATGGTCGTAAAGAAGATCCCTTATATAGCAAAGACTTAGAAGATATCATCACAATTTGCCTGGGACGATCCGCCTTAGTTGAAGAAGTCTATAATGCTCCAAAAGAACTCAAAGATTACTTATCTGATCAATTTAAAAAACTCACTGAATTAACTGATTTTGAAATCATAATGGAAGATCAATGTAGATTTGGCTCAAGAGAAAGAGCTTTACAAGTAATTCAAGCGATCATAAAACAATGGCCAAAAAGCATATTAATAAACTCCTTTTCCTTATGTCAGAATCTTAGCGCACCAGAAAAATTTGGAATCGATGCTGTAGGGAACCTTACTGATAATGAAAATCTATATTATTGTTACGTAGTGGATGGTCATGGGGGATGTAAAAACAGCGACATACTAGTTAAAAATTTTCAGGCTTATGTGCTTTCTTTGAAGGACGTCTTTGCTCAATTAAATAATACTACACAAGATATACATGATTTTTTTGAACGTCTAACAGAGAATTTTTATATAGAACATCGGGGAAAATTGCGACCTGCAGCAATGAGTATTTTGATGGTTATTTTTAGTCAGACTCAAATTTATTCAGCACATTTGGGTGATTGCAGACTTGGGAAAATCAATAATGAGCAACAAATCAGTTGGATTACTTATCCTCATAATTTAGCGATGAGCTTAAATAATCAAACAGATCCCCAAAGTATCGAAATGATACTTAGGTCTTCTTCAAATGATAATATTGTCACCAAGTCATTTAATACAAAAAAGTTAAAACCCTTGAGCTTTAAGACCTTAGATATTGAAAAAAAATCCACATATATTCTAGCATCCGATGGATTTTGGAAGCTTTCAGAAAATGATATAAAAACAATAATTTATAGCAAAAATTTATCCGAAGTATCTTCATTATTTGATGATATTTCTCTATGGGTTATATCATTCATTTAACATAAAATCTCATATACCCAATTCGGATGTTAAAATCAAATAAACCTAATTTTTATAAGCAGATACTCGCTATGAACCGTACCGGGTTTGTCGGAGAATTTTTATTTAAGTTAGGCCACCTGACCTAACGGGTTAATCTTATCATTGTACATTGCTTCAAACTCAAAAGGCGATACATTGTCAACGGCATTCTAAAATTGCCCCCTTTTATCTTACAAATGGCAAAGTAAAATTGACCCCTGAAATCAGAGAAAGAGCGGTTCAATTACTAATTGAATCTGAAAAAGATTATCCTTCTACTTGGGCAGCAATCACAGCTATTGCTCCTAAAATCGGTTGTACTCCTGAAACATTGCGTGTTTGGTATCAAAAATATTTAGATCAACAAAATCCTGTCAAAATACAACAGATATCTGATCAAGAAAAAATGAAGGGTAATCCCCCCTAAAATACTAGCTCTTTAAAAGAGGCAGTATTATGCTTTTACAACATGGTGTTTAACTTGAGAAACTGAATTTAAAACAATCTACTGTAACTCTTCCAGACAGATATGAAATTAATCCACCCCTAGCCCCTTAAACACAGCATCTACCGGATCTGCATAAAAGCTGGTCTGGAACTTAGTAAATAGTTCAACTGGAATGGTTGGGATATCTGCCGCACTGCTCATCGGTAAAGCGACTTTCTTGGCTCCGGCATCGAATGCAACCTGAAGACATTCAGCAATACTTTCAACCGGTGTGACGTTTCCACCCAGGCTCATATCTCCCAGGACCACCATCTGATTCTGTACTGACCGTCCGAGCAAGCCTGAAGCAAAAGCGACTAGACTCGGCAAAGCCAGATGACTAAGTGGCCCGGTATTCTGTAATTCCACCACATGCAGATGGAAGTCATGCTCCATGACTTTGCTGCCACCCGATATTCTAGAGGCGTTCGCTTTGAAGTAGTCAAAGGCAATCTTGACTTGTTCTTTGGCACTGCTGGAGTTCCAGAGGCCTGAAGTTGCAAGCTTACCTGAGCCTTTGGTGACTTGAAGCTCTAAGCGATACAAGCCAGGCATGCCTTTATTACTGAGTCCGATGGTATACAGAAAACCTGGTTTCGCTGGACCATCTGGAATCAGTCCGCCACCACCCTGCTCTTTGACTGAGACAAAATGTTCTTCTAAGGTATCATTATCGATATAGCTGAAATGAACGTCATAGAATTCCATGCCACCAATTTTCTTCAGCTGCTCTTTGACGCGACGGCGGACCTGCAGTGCATATTCCAGACACAGGCGTACATCTTCTTTATTAAACTGACCGTGTGGGTAGAGCAGCTTCATCAATCCAGAAACCGTCTTGCGAACGGCAATCACATCGCGCTGATTCAGGTTATTTCCGAGTTTGAAGTACTTCTCAATGGCATCCGCAAAACTACGCTTACGCATTTCCCGGAAGAATTCAGCCAGATAATCAACGATTAGACCATAACGGTTGGTAAAGAATTCCGGACGCATTTTTGGAATTTCCCAACCTGGAATATAGGCATGAAAACGATCGAAGAATGCCGAATCGATCATGGCTTCAGGGAAAGGTGCCAAGAGATGGCTGGTTTTTACCAACGATTCGACGCTTTGGTTAATATTACCCACAAAAACCATTGAAGCAGATGCTTCCATCTGTTCCCGGCCACGGGCAAAAGATCCCGATGCCATGTAGTCTTTCATGATCTGAACGCCATCTTTGTCCTTAAAGGAAATACCGGCAACTTCATCAAAGGCCACCACATCCCACAACCCCACCAGACCAATACGGCGGCTACTCATGTTATAGAACAGATTGGCGACAGTGGTTTGCCCACCGGAGACTAAAATACTATTCGGTGAACACTCTTTGTAAATATGGCTTTTCCCGGTACCGCGTGGTCCAAGTTCACAGACGTTATAGTTATTTTCAACGAACGGAACCATACGCGCTAATAGGTGCCATTGCACATCCTCTTTTAGCGAAGCCGGTTCCATGCCGATCGAACGGATTAAACTCTCGCGCCACTGATCCGTGCTTAATGCTGCTCTGCCACTGAAAAGTTCATCCATATTCATATTCGGCATTTGAATCGGCTT
>NZ_JBVNBD010000004.1:0-24006 GCF_055632855.1 Acinetobacter sp. SW-226
CCAACTCATTCTCATATGCTGTTTTATACAGCTCCATTTTATTTTCTTCTCGGATCCTTTGAATGGTTTCTTTTTGTGCCTGAACGTCGAGCTGAATAATGGGATCTGCACTGTACAGTTTCCACCTTGGAATCTGCGGAACATCTTTTAAATCGGTACCAAACTGTGTGTTGTAATCCCGATTCGATAAACAAGAAACCTTATTTTCAACCGTTAAAGCTAGACCATTAAGCATGATGGTTTTCTGTGGGGCATATTGCTGCAGACAATCATTCAGTAATTGTTCGGTCGTTTGCCTAAAAATTACCACCTGATTCTTTCCCTGGCCCAAAGCATTGGCCGTCATTTTTTGTGCACCCCCTTGCTGTGGATTTTTGGGGCGGTACTGTTTAAAAAACTGTTCCGGTGATCGTTCTATTCCATCGGCAAGGCTACGTTCAGAGTACATCAGATGTAAATGCGGTTGATCCTCACCCGTTAAAGCACTGGCATGATGGTGTACCGCTGCCGTATAGGGAAACTGATACGTGTCGGTAAATTCCTGAATAAATGCTTCGACCAACTCGATCCGCTGCAATCTGTTCAGCTCTTTAGGCAAAGCAACCGTTAAAACAGTCGATGTCCGACCCCGTTCAATTTCATGCTGATCGGCACTTTTCCAAAAATCTGCAGGCCGATTTTTAGCCCAAGCAGGAAGATGTCCGGAACGGACAAACTCTAATTCTTCATCCTGTTTTTTCGCCAAGAAATGTCCAGTCCTGGTGAGGTAATGGAAGGTATTTTTGCTGCTATTCGCCTTCTTTACATTATGCCGAATGTCCATGTAAAACATTGATTGCTACTCTCGATTTTCGGGGGCTTTTGCTTTTGCTCCGCAGGACGAAGACTTCTGTCTTTTTTGCAAAACTATCACGCTAGGGATAGTTTTGCAAAAAAGACAGGGAGACGAGATAAAAATTAATTCTGCCATACAGAATTAATTTTTAATTTCACTTCAATAACAAGTTAAGCTCACTGTACTAACGGTAAAAATAGTTGAATCTTTAGGAGCATTTATGGCTGGTCGTCAAAAATTGGTTTTAACTTTGGATGATGTAAAACAACTGATCAAACATATTCAACAACTGCCCTTCAAAAGAAAAATAGAACAGCGCTTATTAGACATCCTTCCAGGCAAAAAAAGCATGGCTGATTTTTCTGAAGCAGACTGGCTTCTCATAAAAAAATGTCGCTATGAAAAAAATGCCTATCTCAAACAAATAGCAGCTTTGGCCAAAATTCAATCGCAGCCTACGCCAACAAAATTTGAACGAGACATTTTAGATTTAGCCAAGCGTTCCGATATTGATGCACATTTTTTAAAACTGGATGCCTTAAAAAACTATCTGCAACAACAGGATCAGAAGAAAGCTGAAATCAAACTCAGAAACCAGAAAAAGCGTATCGATGCGAAAGTAAATAAACCCGATCCAAGTCTAAAAAAACAACGAGATCGAGAAAACTACTACTTGGGTGCAATGTGTAAAAAGCTGTTTGATGTCACTGGTTTTCATGCCAATCAATCGAATGACTTAAAACGCCTAGAACAAATCTTTATCGATACAGCAGCAACGGCTGTTCTAATCGAAAAAAATCAAATGACTGAAGATCAAAAAATAAGAACTGCTGAGAGGCATGTACGAAATGAAATTCTCAAAACCACAGTAGAGGGGTTTGAGCAGGACAGTAGAAATCCATTTAAAGCGACATAGCGCTCGTTTTAGCCACTTTTAATCTGAATAACATGAAACTATGCGTAAAGCAGAAAAGATTCAATATGCGTCAAATAGGACGTATTGAACGAGTGTCTACGAGTGGCACACTGAAAAGTCGCGCCTAGACTCCCTGAAAAACTGCTTTTTTATAAATTGAGTTCAAAAAATTATGGATAAATGGGCTTAATTTGACGCTAGAACGAGCATCGCGAGTAAAAAGGGGTTATGAGCAAAGCGAATCCATTTTTGTTGTTGCTTTTGCTTGTGCTTTTTTCACTATAAAAATTGAATTCGGTATGAGAAAAAAATTGCCCCTTCGAACTGAGCGAAAGCGAAGTTCAATAGAGTTTGAGCAGAGCGAAAACATAGGGCAATTTTTCTTTAGTCGGGCTTTTAATTATTTTTTAAGCTTTTAAATGCTTTTGAATAGGCTATAGCCCAGTTGTAGTAAGTCTTTCGAGCCTTATAAGACGACACTTACCTTGCAATAAGACGACACTTACCTTGCAGTAAGACGACACTTACCTTGCAATAAGACGACACTTACCTTGCATAAGACGACATAATATATTATTGTCGTCTTATCTCATAAAAACAAAGTGCTATGAAAGAGCTAATAGTAAAAGATAATGCTTTAATTAATGCTAGTTACAATTTAGACCTAGTCGAACAACGCTTAATTCTTCTTGCGATCATGGAAGCTAGAGAAAGTGGGAAAGGTATTAATGCGAATGATCCCCTGACAGTTCATGCTGAAAGTTATATAAACCAATTCAATGTACATAGAAATACCGCTTATCAAGCCCTAAAAGATGCTTGTAAGGATCTATTCGCTCGTCAATTTAGCTATCAAGAACAACGTCCCAAAGGGGTAGCAAACATCACTAGTAGATGGGTTTCACAAATTGCTTATATCGATAATACAGCAAGTGTTGAGCTTATATTTTCACCAGCCATAATTCCTTTAATTACAAGGCTTGAAAAACATTTTACAAGCTATGAAATGAAACAAATTAGCTATCTAAGTACAGGATATGCTGTACGTTTATATGAAATTTTGATTGCATGGAGAAGCACTGGGAAAACACCAGTAATAGAATTAATTGATTTTAGAAAACAGATTGGTGTACTAGATACTGAATACAATCGAATGCATGATTTTAAAAAACGCGTATTAGATCCTTCAATTAAGCAAATTAAAGAGCACACAGATATTACAGTTGAAGTAGAACAGCATAAAAAAGGGCGTTCTATCACTGGTTTCTCATTCAGACTCCAACAAAAAAAATCTGTAAACCAAGAACTAATTAACACCATAAATTTAGACACAGTAGATCTATGTTTTAAAATGACAGATGCTCAACGTCATATGTTTGCTAATAAGCTTTCAGAGCTTCCTAGTATGGGTAAATATTCTCAGGGCACAGAAAGCTTCCAGCAATTTGCTATTCGTATTGCCGAAATGCTACAAGATCCTGAACGATTTAAAGAACTCTATCCATATCTTAAAAAAGTTGGATATCGTTAAAATAGTCATGTAACGTTACATGACTACCTAATGTTTACTGACATACACTTTTTTACTTGGGTTACATGATGAAAGCATTGTCTGTTATTGAGTTGGCTAATCTATATGGAATGAATCGCCAAAGCATTTATAAGCGTATTAATAAAGGGGATTTATCTAAAAATAGTGATGGAAAAATTGATTTTTCAGAAGCAATACGTGTATTTGGAGAACCCTCACACAAAAATAATAATGTAACCACGTTACAGTATACTTCGGTACAAAAAGAGACAGAAGTAGACATGCTAAAACAGCAGGTAGACATACTAAAAAAACAGCTAGAACTTGCACATGAACGAGAAATTTTTCAAAGAGAACAACTAGCAACAAAAGATAATCAAATCGAAGCGATACAACGCTTATTAGAAGCTCCAAAACCCCATATGACTACGTTTACCGATCAAGAACTGGTACAGCCCAATATGGCCAAAACAGCTCCAGAACAGGACAAAGCAGAAGCTAAACATGAGGGATTGACTACTCTGGAACAGACAGAGAATAAGCGTATTCCCGTGCCGGAGCAGGTTGAACCAGAGCAGCCGAAAAGAGGCTTCCTCAGTCGCTTTTTCTTGCCGAATGGGTGAGGGTATTGTTGACTGGAGCTAATCAAAACTGTGGAACAAAGGTTAAATACTAGGCGTGGAACGTGAAGAATCCATAAAAAAGCCTAGTTTGTTCAAACTAGGCTTTTTTATGGATTACAACTTATTGAAATAAAACAATTAATACAGACGATTTCGCATAAGGTGTATTATGTTAATTTTAGCTTTACTAAAACTATTTTTTGAGAACTAGGCTGTTATCCGACATAGACACCAACATATTCTATAAATATCTATAAGAATAAGTAATAGACAGATATTTCTTCCAAACTCACAAATCCGTATCTAATTTATTTCGATAAAATCAGCTGGATTAAAGCATTTAATGAATGTTCATAAATATTTTTTTTTGAAAGTCGATTCATTAAAAGAGCCCCTTTAATGGTCGAATTTACCATAAGAGCTAATTCGTAATTACTTACTTTAGTTATCATTGAAATATTTTCATCCAAATCATTTTTAAAAATATGTTCAATAATTCTTAACTCACTTTCAACTAATTGAAAGACTGCGCTCTGTAAAGTTTCAGAGAAGCTATCAGTTTCTGTAAGCATTGAATGAATACCGCACATTTCTTTTTTTTCAGCACATTGTATAAAAAAATTACGATATTCAAACAACTTGGCTTCTATAGAAGCATGAGAATTTATACGGGTCTCTAGTTCTAAAAGCTGATTCAATTTAAAATGACAATAGGCAATTCCCAAATCCGTCTTACTAGGAAAATGATAATGAATACTCGCCTTTTTGATCCCAATTTCATTAGCTAAATCAGAATAGCTAAAAGCATTAAAACCAACTTTTTGAATATATTTGTTCGCCAATTCTAAGATTTGATTATACGTTGAAATAGTCATTCTCCTTAATTATAATAATTTATTATGATAAATAAGTTTTAAATCAAATTTTAACAGGACTAAACCAGCACCAACTAACAGTACATCTTTAATAATAAAACTATCTATATGACCTAATTGTGGAATAATACTAAGCGTTGTTATACCAGTCAAGATAACTAAAAGGTCACCAATTAAGCCAATTTTAGGTTTAAAAAAACCAATTATTAACGCAATAAATGTAATATTTTCCACAACACCTAGGAAATAACTTGCACCATAATGACCAAAGAGCGTATATAGAATACTTAACCAAGATTTTGATAGTATTGGTTCTAAAGCAACAACCTCAAAATCGAACCATTTATAGGTACCAAATAAAACAAAAATGAAGATTACACTTAATTTTAATACTAAAATATCTGCTTGCTTATTTATGAAATTACTTAACAATTTACCCATATTTATTACTCAACATTTTTATAATCCTAATTAGCTAAGCCATTACTATTTTTAAATTTTTTATCTCTATTCATTTTGTAGTTGAAATAGAGATGTAGATAAAAATAATAATAAGAAAAGTAAGATTTAGTGTAGGAACTTTTCACTTAGAATTACCAATTTATATGACTTTAGATGCAATCTACCTACCAAAAGGTAGATTGTCAAGTCTATAAATTTAATTTTAGACAATTTACAATATTGACAATCTACCTATTAATAGGTAGATTTGATTTAAACAAAACCCAGTTTAATCAAAATTAAGGAATAAATAATGGAAACTAAACTCTTCTTACATGACCAATTGGTATCAATGTTATTAATAACTTCATTATATAGAGACTGTGTTATATAAAATTTTTATTTTAAAATAGTGGGAGATTTTTGATATGTTTAACTATTTAAAGGAAAAAAACTTTATTATTGCTGAAAAAAACAAAGGGGAATTTAATTTTATCTCATTATTAAGATGGTCTCTTGTAATTATATTTATATGGTTTGGAGGGATGAAATTTACACATTATGAAGCAATTGGAATAGCTCCATTTATTGAAAATAGCCCAATTGTTAGTTGGTTGCATAATCTATTTGGTATTCAAGGAGCTAGCTACTTTTTGGGTTGCATGGAGTTACTAACTGCATTTATTTTATTACTTGGTGCATTTAAGCCAATTTTATCTGCATTAGGTGGTTTAATGTCTGCAATAACATTTTTAATTACTCTAACATTTATGCTTACAACACCAGGTGTGATAGAACCGTCTGCTGGAGGTTTTCCTGCTCTTTCTGGTGCTCCAGGGCAATTCTTATTAAAAGATCTAGTTTTATTAGCTGCTTCATTGTGCATTTTAAAGGCATCAATAAATCGAAGAAATCCTTATTAATTTTATGAGTTAATAAAATTATATTCAAAATCAATTAATAATGAAAAGGCTATTTTATGACGTATAAGAAAACAATTGAGAGTATTGATAAATTAAATGTAGATCAATATCGTGTGACACAAAATAATGGCACAGAACGTCCATTTGAAGGTGAATATGATAAGCACTTTTTACCTGGTATTTATGTTGATATTGTGTCTGGTGAGCCATTATTTTCCTCAACAAAAAAATATAACTCAGGTTGTGGTTGGCCTGCTTTTTCTAAACCTATAGAAAATGTTACTGAGCATGCTGACTTTTCACATGGAATGCGTCGTGTTGAGGTTCGCTCAAAACACGCAAATAGCCATCTAGGTCATGTCTTTACAGACGGACCTCAATCTGATGGTGGGCTTCGTTATTGTATTAATTCTGCGGCTTTACGTTTTATTCCTTTGCTAGAAATGGAAAGACAGGGTTATGCTGATTATATAAAATATGTGGAGGTAAATACCTAATGGAACGTGCAATATTAGCTGGTGGTTGCTTTTGGGGGCTGCAAGATTTGATTCGTAAATTACCAGGTGTTGAACATACACGCGTAGGTTATACAAGTGGTGATATTGCCAATGCAACTTACCGTAACCATGGTACACATGCCGAAGCAATTGAAATCATATTTCATTCAAATATAATTAGTTACCGTAAATTACTTGAATTTTTTTTCCAAATTCATGATCCAAGTACGCTAAACCGTCAAGGTAATGATATTGGGACAAGTTACCGCTCGGGAATTTACTACACTACTGAAGAACAACATCAAATTGCATTAAAGACCATTCAAGATGTAAATTCTTCTGGGATTTGGCCAGGTAAGGTGCGAACAGAAGTAAAGGCGGCAAGTGATTTTTGGGAAGCTGAGCCAGAACACCAAGATTACTTAGAGCGATACCCCACTGGATATACATGCCACAGAGTCCGTCCTGATTGGGTTTTGCCTTAACTATGATTTTTTAATGCAACAGAACCTTCTAGATGCACATCCAAGCCTAATCTGATGTGTGCTGAAAAAACAGGAGGTTTTAACTTGGTAAACTAAACACACTCATCAGGAGTTTACCATGAGCAAGAAACACAAGACTTACACCACAGAATTTAAAGCTGAAGCCATCAAATTAATTGAAGCCAATCAAGGCAATGTCTCGGAAACAGCTAGACAACTTAGCATTTCAATGCAAACTCTTTCAAATTGGAATACCAAAGCAAAGGCTGGAACTTTAGCAGGTACAAAACAGTATTCACCTGATCTAAACGCTCTACTCGAAGAAAATAAAAAACTCAAACAACAGCTCAAAATAGCTGAAATGGAACGTGAATTTTTAAAAAAGGCAGCAGCGTACTTTGCCAAAGAAAGTCAGTAAGGTACGCCTATATGAAACAAAAAAAATATTCTTTTCCAATTACCTTAATGGCTCGATTACTTCATGTTTCAGTTTCATGTTTTTATGATTGGCTCAAGAGAGGCGTGAGCAAAAGAACGATTCAACGAAATCAACAGACGATATTGGTGAAAATAGCCCATGAGGAGACAAGGCAGAGCTATGGTTATATTCGATTAACCAAATACTTACAAGCTCAGGGTATAAAAATGAGTATGTACGCTGTACGTCAGATAAAAGCGCTGAACCACCTGTATTGTAAGCGACACAAGCGTTTTAAAAGGACTACGAATAGTGACCATAATCGAGCGATCTATGAAAACCTGCTGGAGCAACAATTCTCAATGACTAGACCAAATCAAGCATGGTCAAGTGATATTACGTACATATGGACTGTTGAAGGATGGCTGTATTTAGCAGCGGTAAAAGACCTTTACACGAAGCAAGTGGTTGGCTATAGCTTAAATGAGCGCATGACAACACAGCTTGTTTGTAATGCGCTAAATATGGCTATTCACAATCAAAAACCAACCAAAGAACTGATTGTGCATTCAGACAGAGGAAGTCAATATTGCAGCCATGAATATCGAAATATACTTGAGCAATATGGTTTTCAAGGTTCAATGAGCAAGCGCGGAGACTGTTACGATAATGCACCGATTGAAAGCTTTTGGGGAATACTGAAAAATGAGTTAGTGCATCATTACAACTATCAAACCAGAGAAGAAGCCAAAGCAGATATTATAAAATACATTGAGTTATTTTATAATCATCGAAGAATTCAAAAGGGTTTGGGTTTTAAGACACCAAATCAAATGGCCGAAGACTTTTATAAGTTGGCTGCCTAGAATCTCCCAAGGGAAAGTCTCCTGATAATTCAGCGTATATCATTATCACCAAAAAAGTTAATATTTTCATTAAGTAGTAGCATATTATTAAAAATAATTTGATAAAAAGTATAATAGAGAAGTGTAAAATTAGCACTTACATAGCCACTAATTTATCAACATTCGTCAGATGACACATAAGTTGTCATTTCTGATTAAATAATATCAATGAGTTATAGAATTTAGTGACAATCAATGACATTAGTTAGTGACACATAAGCTGTCATTTATTTTATTTTGTTATTCAATATCTTAAAGTAAATATTTCAGAAAAATAAAAAGATATAATAATGAAAGAAGACTTTTTTACTTAAACCAGATTGAGATGTTTTTAGAGCATGTGCTGTTTGTGATAAATTGAGATTATGTTGAGTGAGTTCTCTAATAATTCTAAGTTGTTGAAAGTTCATAATTTGGATATAGAATATAAAAATAAGAGCAAATATATAAATAAATGCTCTTTTAGATGATCAATGATTAACGCATTGTGACGAATTCTTCAGCAGAAGTCGGATGAATTGCTAAAGTGTTATCGAAGTCTTTTTTAGTTGCTCCCATTTTTAAAGCAACAGCAAAGCCTTGCAGAATTTCATCCATACCGTATCCAATACCATGAATTCCGACCACTTTCTCATCAGTTCCTACACAAATTAATTTCATTTTTGTGAGTTGTCGATGTTCTGTTATCGCTGTATACATGGATGTAAAGGAAGAACTATAAATTTTGATGGCATCTTTACCAAATTTTTCTATGGCTTGATCTTCGGTTAATCCAACTGTTCCAATAGGTGGGTGACTAAACACCACAGTCGGAATATTTTCATAATCTAAATGTTCATTTGGCTTATTGTTAAATAAACGTTCAGACAGTCTTCGACCCGCTGCCACAGCAACAGGTGTTAACTCGACTTTACCTGTAATATCACCCACTGCATAAATGCCAGACTGTGTTGTATTTTGATATGCATCAACATGAATAAAGCGATTCTCGTTCAATTGAACTTGAGTCTTATTAAGATTGATCGCTTCAGTTGCAGGTTTTCTACCAATTGCCCAAATCAAGCAATCTACACTATGTTCTGTACCATCTTCTAGGTGTAATACAAGTGAGTTATCTTGAACTTTAGTCACTTTGTTAATCTGACTATGAGTATGCACGTTAATATTTTCACTGCGCATATTCTCTAATAGTGTTTTACCAAGGAAATGATCTAATCCACGCAAAGGCTGATGTTTACGAATAAATAATTGTACATTCGAACCCAATGCATTAAGAACACCTGCCAATTCCACAGCAATATAGCCAGAACCAACAATAGCAGTCCGCTTCGGTAAGTGTTCTAATCCGAAGAAACCATTGGAATCAATACCATATTCAGCACCTTCAATTTCAGGTTTGAATGCTTGAGTCCCCGTAGCAATTAAAATATGGTCAGCTGTGTACGTTTCACCATTTACTTCAATTGTTTGAGCATCTAAAAATTTTGCAAAACCTCGAATGACATCAACATTATTTTTAGCTAGTCCTGTGTCATACGATGTATGTATTCGGCTGATATAGGCTTGTCTGTTTTCAACTAATTTCTTCCAGTTAAAGGATTTCAATTCTGTATTAAAGCCATAGTCAGGACCATATTTATGAATCGCATCGGCAATTTGAGCTGAATACCACATCACTTTTTTAGGAACACATCCTACGTTGACACAGGTTCCACCAATATCACCCATTTCTATCAGTGCACATTTCTTACCATACATGGCAGCACGATTGACTGATGCAATACCGCCACTGCCTCCGCCAATCGCAATATAATCATAGTGTTTAGACATAAATGAAATTCCTGTTTTTTAGATTTAAAAAGTTAAAGACTTAAGCATTCATTTGAATGACAAATCTAAACTTAACATCTCCTGCTCTTAAACGTTGTAAAGCATCATTAACACCTACTAACGGTACAGTTTCTATTTCAGGACGAATATTTGCTAATAGACTAAAATCGAGCGTTTTTTCTGAATCGTGAGGTGTTCCTGTTAAAGAGCCTTGAATTTTACTTATACAGTAATAACAAATAGACTTGCGAATACTAAGTTATATAGAACCTGCTAGCAAATTAGGGGTGGTTATAAAGCGAACTTATAGAAAACATTTAACATAAAATCTCTTATGCGAAGTCAAAAATGGGAGCTATAAAGTCAAATCTATGGCGTATCAATAAATAGAATTGATATAAAAATGATGCGATTAGCTGTCTAATTCACTATTTTTCAATTGGTTTTAAGTAAAATCATTGCAATAAATACGGTCATTGTGAACATGAAATTATTTCTAGATTGTGAATTTAATGGTTTTGGTGGAGAACTTATCTCGATGGCACTTGTTGATGAAAATGAAAGATACTTTTACGAAGTTTTACCATGTATAAATCCCACTGCATGGGTACTTGATAATGTTATCCCTATTTTAAATAAACAAGCTATTGATTTAAAAGAGTTTCAAAACATATTATTTAATTTTCTAAATCGCTATGAAAATATACATATAGTTGCTGACTGGCCAGAAGATTTTTCATTGTTTTTAACTTCACTCATAATTAAACAAGGTAGTTGTATGATTACTCCAAAATTGACAATGGAGCTTTGGAACAGCGATGCGAGTTTAGCAGCAGAGTCAAGAATCCCCCATAATGCTCTACAAGATGCTTTTGCACTAAAACGAAAATATGTGATCTGAAATAATTTTTAGCTTTTTTAAAAGATTACAGCTTCAATATGGAAAAATAGTTCATTTATTTTAATCTCCTAAAACCCTGGTCCATTCCAGTCATGGGATGACTCATTTTTCTTGAGCTGATTGACTTCAACCGCATCTAGAATCTGGGGTTCAAGGTGAGTATTTAACGCCTCAATGATGAGATCATCTCTTTCTTTAAACTTTTTAAGATTATGCTGCTGATCTAATTCATAATCTTCAGTAAAATAACGACTCGCTAGCGGTGCGATAAAACCCTCATAAAGCTGCATAAACCCTCGCATTTCAACCTGTTTCCCCTCAAAATTTCGCTGTATATCATTGCGTTGCCATGCATAGAGTTGATAACTAAAGTTCGTATCGAACGCTAGACTCCGGCTGTCATCAAAATTGGCTAGCTTTTGAATAAATTGGCTTAGATTTCTTAAAAAATAACGTAAATATTCTTGGTTATCTTCGTTCGAACAATATTGATCAAGCTTGTCCCAAGCCGATGGCTCCGCATCCTGTAAATTGATCTGAATAAACGTCGCCCCAGAAACAATTAATTGCTCACAGCTAAAATCTTTTAACAACGCCTGTTTCTGTAATTCTATCCAAACAGAGCCAAATGCTGAACGTTCTAAAAGCCGATTCATGATCGTACAGTTTTGCTGATGCATCTTTAAAAACGATTCGTGATAAGAAGCCCCTTGGCAAGCCTTCACAATCGTTCGTTGTAATTCATTCAGTTCAAAATCCGTGTATTTTTTCCGATCAGCATACCGTTGTCCGAGTAATTGTGTTTGTTCCAATTGAGACTTAGCCAACTCATTCTCATATGCTGTTTTATACAGCTCCATTTTATTTTCTTCTCGGATCCTTTGAATGGTTTCTTTTTGTGCCTGAACGTCGAGCTGAATAATGGGATCTGCACTGTACAGTTTCCACCTTGGAATCTGCGGAACATCTTTTAAATCGGTACCAAACTGTGTGTTGTAATCCCGATTCGATAAACAAGAAACCTTATTTTCAACCGTTAAAGCTAGACCATTAAGCATGATGGTTTTCTGTGGGGCATATTGCTGCAGACAATCATTCAGTAATTGTTCGGTCGTTTGCCTAAAAATTACCACCTGATTCTTTCCCTGGCCCAAAGCATTGGCCGTCATTTTTTGTGCACCCCCTTGCTGTGGATTTTTGGGGCGGTACTGTTTAAAAAACTGTTCCGGTGATCGTTCTATTCCATCGGCAAGGCTACGTTCAGAGTACATCAGATGTAAATGCGGTTGATCCTCACCCGTTAAAGCACTGGCATGATGGTGTACCGCTGCCGTATAGGGAAACTGATACGTGTCGGTAAATTCCTGAATAAATGCTTCGACCAACTCGATCCGCTGCAATCTGTTCAGCTCTTTAGGCAAAGCAACCGTTAAAACAGTCGATGTCCGACCCCGTTCAATTTCATGCTGATCGGCACTTTTCCAAAAATCTGCAGGCCGATTTTTAGCCCAAGCAGGAAGATGTCCGGAACGGACAAACTCTAATTCTTCATCCTGTTTTTTCGCCAAGAAATGTCCAGTCCTGGTGAGGTAATGGAAGGTATTTTTGCTGCTATTCGCCTTCTTTACATTATGCCGAATGTCCATGTAAAACATTGATTGCTACTCTCGATTTTCGGGGGCTTTTGCTTTTGCTCCGCAGGACGAAGACTTCTGTCTTTTTTGCAAAACTATCACGCTAGGGATAGTTTTGCAAAAAAGACAGGGAGACGAGATAAAAATTAATTCTGCCATACAGAATTAATTTTTAATTTCACTTCAATAACAAGTTAAGCTCACTGTACTAACGGTAAAAATAGTTGAATCTTTAGGAGCATTTATGGCTGGTCGTCAAAAATTGGTTTTAACTTTGGATGATGTAAAACAACTGATCAAACATATTCAACAACTGCCCTTCAAAAGAAAAATAGAACAGCGCTTATTAGACATCCTTCCAGGCAAAAAAAGCATGGCTGATTTTTCTGAAGCAGACTGGCTTCTCATAAAAAAATGTCGCTATGAAAAAAATGCCTATCTCAAACAAATAGCAGCTTTGGCCAAAATTCAATCGCAGCCTACGCCAACAAAATTTGAACGAGACATTTTAGATTTAGCCAAGCGTTCCGATATTGATGCACATTTTTTAAAACTGGATGCCTTAAAAAACTATCTGCAACAACAGGATCAGAAGAAAGCTGAAATCAAACTCAGAAACCAGAAAAAGCGTATCGATGCGAAAGTAAATAAACCCGATCCAAGTCTAAAAAAACAACGAGATCGAGAAAACTACTACTTGGGTGCAATGTGTAAAAAGCTGTTTGATGTCACTGGTTTTCATGCCAATCAATCGAATGACTTAAAACGCCTAGAACAAATCTTTATCGATACAGCAGCAACGGCTGTTCTAATCGAAAAAAATCAAATGACTGAAGATCAAAAAATAAGAACTGCTGAGAGGCATGTACGAAATGAAATTCTCAAAACCACAGTAGAGGGGTTTGAGCAGGACAGTAGAAATCCATTTAAAGCGACATAGCGCTCGTTTTAGCCACTTTTAATCTGAATAACATGAAACTATGCGTAAAGCAGAAAAGATTCAATATGCGTCAAATAGGACGTATTGAACGAGTGTCTACGAGTGGCACACTGAAAAGTCGCGCCTAGACTCCCTGAAAAACTGCTTTTTTATAAATTGAGTTCAAAAAATTATGGATAAATGGGCTTAATTTGACGCTAGAACGAGCATCGCGAGTAAAAAGGGGTTATGAGCAAAGCGAATCCATTTTTGTTGTTGCTTTTGCTTGTGCTTTTTTCACTATAAAAATTGAATTCGGTATGAGAAAAAAATTGCCCCTTCGAACTGAGCGAAAGCGAAGTTCAATAGAGTTTGAGCAGAGCGAAAACATAGGGCAATTTTTCTTTAGTCGGGCTTTTAATTATTTTTTAAGCTTTTAAATGCTTTTGAATAGGCTATAGCCCAGTTGTAGTAAGTCTTTCGAGCCTTATAAGACGACACTTACCTTGCAATAAGACGACACTTACCTTGCAGTAAGACGACACTTACCTTGCAATAAGACGACACTTACCTTGCATAAGACGACATAATATATTATTGTCGTCTTATCTCATAAAAACAAAGTGCTATGAAAGAGCTAATAGTAAAAGATAATGCTTTAATTAATGCTAGTTACAATTTAGACCTAGTCGAACAACGCTTAATTCTTCTTGCGATCATGGAAGCTAGAGAAAGTGGGAAAGGTATTAATGCGAATGATCCCCTGACAGTTCATGCTGAAAGTTATATAAACCAATTCAATGTACATAGAAATACCGCTTATCAAGCCCTAAAAGATGCTTGTAAGGATCTATTCGCTCGTCAATTTAGCTATCAAGAACAACGTCCCAAAGGGGTAGCAAACATCACTAGTAGATGGGTTTCACAAATTGCTTATATCGATAATACAGCAAGTGTTGAGCTTATATTTTCACCAGCCATAATTCCTTTAATTACAAGGCTTGAAAAACATTTTACAAGCTATGAAATGAAACAAATTAGCTATCTAAGTACAGGATATGCTGTACGTTTATATGAAATTTTGATTGCATGGAGAAGCACTGGGAAAACACCAGTAATAGAATTAATTGATTTTAGAAAACAGATTGGTGTACTAGATACTGAATACAATCGAATGCATGATTTTAAAAAACGCGTATTAGATCCTTCAATTAAGCAAATTAAAGAGCACACAGATATTACAGTTGAAGTAGAACAGCATAAAAAAGGGCGTTCTATCACTGGTTTCTCATTCAGACTCCAACAAAAAAAATCTGTAAACCAAGAACTAATTAACACCATAAATTTAGACACAGTAGATCTATGTTTTAAAATGACAGATGCTCAACGTCATATGTTTGCTAATAAGCTTTCAGAGCTTCCTAGTATGGGTAAATATTCTCAGGGCACAGAAAGCTTCCAGCAATTTGCTATTCGTATTGCCGAAATGCTACAAGATCCTGAACGATTTAAAGAACTCTATCCATATCTTAAAAAAGTTGGATATCGTTAAAATAGTCATGTAACGTTACATGACTACCTAATGTTTACTGACATACACTTTTTTACTTGGGTTACATGATGAAAGCATTGTCTGTTATTGAGTTGGCTAATCTATATGGAATGAATCGCCAAAGCATTTATAAGCGTATTAATAAAGGGGATTTATCTAAAAATAGTGATGGAAAAATTGATTTTTCAGAAGCAATACGTGTATTTGGAGAACCCTCACACAAAAATAATAATGTAACCACGTTACAGTATACTTCGGTACAAAAAGAGACAGAAGTAGACATGCTAAAACAGCAGGTAGACATACTAAAAAAACAGCTAGAACTTGCACATGAACGAGAAATTTTTCAAAGAGAACAACTAGCAACAAAAGATAATCAAATCGAAGCGATACAACGCTTATTAGAAGCTCCAAAACCCCATATGACTACGTTTACCGATCAAGAACTGGTACAGCCCAATATGGCCAAAACAGCTCCAGAACAGGACAAAGCAGAAGCTAAACATGAGGGATTGACTACTCTGGAACAGACAGAGAATAAGCGTATTCCCGTGCCGGAGCAGGTTGAACCAGAGCAGCCGAAAAGAGGCTTCCTCAGTCGCTTTTTCTTGCCGAATGGGTGAGGGTATTGTTGACTGGAGCTAATCAAAACTGTGGAACAAAGGTTAAATACTAGGCGTGGAACGTGAAGAATCCATAAAAAAGCCTAGTTTGTTCAAACTAGGCTTTTTTATGGATTACAACTTATTGAAATAAAACAATTAATACAGACGATTTCGCATAAGGTGTATTATGTTAATTTTAGCTTTACTAAAACTATTTTTTGAGAACTAGGCTGTTATCCGACATAGACACCAACATATTCTATAAATATCTATAAGAATAAGTAATAGACAGATATTTCTTCCAAACTCACAAATCCGTATCTAATTTATTTCGATAAAATCAGCTGGATTAAAGCATTTAATGAATGTTCATAAATATTTTTTTTTGAAAGTCGATTCATTAAAAGAGCCCCTTTAATGGTCGAATTTACCATAAGAGCTAATTCGTAATTACTTACTTTAGTTATCATTGAAATATTTTCATCCAAATCATTTTTAAAAATATGTTCAATAATTCTTAACTCACTTTCAACTAATTGAAAGACTGCGCTCTGTAAAGTTTCAGAGAAGCTATCAGTTTCTGTAAGCATTGAATGAATACCGCACATTTCTTTTTTTTCAGCACATTGTATAAAAAAATTACGATATTCAAACAACTTGGCTTCTATAGAAGCATGAGAATTTATACGGGTCTCTAGTTCTAAAAGCTGATTCAATTTAAAATGACAATAGGCAATTCCCAAATCCGTCTTACTAGGAAAATGATAATGAATACTCGCCTTTTTGATCCCAATTTCATTAGCTAAATCAGAATAGCTAAAAGCATTAAAACCAACTTTTTGAATATATTTGTTCGCCAATTCTAAGATTTGATTATACGTTGAAATAGTCATTCTCCTTAATTATAATAATTTATTATGATAAATAAGTTTTAAATCAAATTTTAACAGGACTAAACCAGCACCAACTAACAGTACATCTTTAATAATAAAACTATCTATATGACCTAATTGTGGAATAATACTAAGCGTTGTTATACCAGTCAAGATAACTAAAAGGTCACCAATTAAGCCAATTTTAGGTTTAAAAAAACCAATTATTAACGCAATAAATGTAATATTTTCCACAACACCTAGGAAATAACTTGCACCATAATGACCAAAGAGCGTATATAGAATACTTAACCAAGATTTTGATAGTATTGGTTCTAAAGCAACAACCTCAAAATCGAACCATTTATAGGTACCAAATAAAACAAAAATGAAGATTACACTTAATTTTAATACTAAAATATCTGCTTGCTTATTTATGAAATTACTTAACAATTTACCCATATTTATTACTCAACATTTTTATAATCCTAATTAGCTAAGCCATTACTATTTTTAAATTTTTTATCTCTATTCATTTTGTAGTTGAAATAGAGATGTAGATAAAAATAATAATAAGAAAAGTAAGATTTAGTGTAGGAACTTTTCACTTAGAATTACCAATTTATATGACTTTAGATGCAATCTACCTACCAAAAGGTAGATTGTCAAGTCTATAAATTTAATTTTAGACAATTTACAATATTGACAATCTACCTATTAATAGGTAGATTTGATTTAAACAAAACCCAGTTTAATCAAAATTAAGGAATAAATAATGGAAACTAAACTCTTCTTACATGACCAATTGGTATCAATGTTATTAATAACTTCATTATATAGAGACTGTGTTATATAAAATTTTTATTTTAAAATAGTGGGAGATTTTTGATATGTTTAACTATTTAAAGGAAAAAAACTTTATTATTGCTGAAAAAAACAAAGGGGAATTTAATTTTATCTCATTATTAAGATGGTCTCTTGTAATTATATTTATATGGTTTGGAGGGATGAAATTTACACATTATGAAGCAATTGGAATAGCTCCATTTATTGAAAATAGCCCAATTGTTAGTTGGTTGCATAATCTATTTGGTATTCAAGGAGCTAGCTACTTTTTGGGTTGCATGGAGTTACTAACTGCATTTATTTTATTACTTGGTGCATTTAAGCCAATTTTATCTGCATTAGGTGGTTTAATGTCTGCAATAACATTTTTAATTACTCTAACATTTATGCTTACAACACCAGGTGTGATAGAACCGTCTGCTGGAGGTTTTCCTGCTCTTTCTGGTGCTCCAGGGCAATTCTTATTAAAAGATCTAGTTTTATTAGCTGCTTCATTGTGCATTTTAAAGGCATCAATAAATCGAAGAAATCCTTATTAATTTTATGAGTTAATAAAATTATATTCAAAATCAATTAATAATGAAAAGGCTATTTTATGACGTATAAGAAAACAATTGAGAGTATTGATAAATTAAATGTAGATCAATATCGTGTGACACAAAATAATGGCACAGAACGTCCATTTGAAGGTGAATATGATAAGCACTTTTTACCTGGTATTTATGTTGATATTGTGTCTGGTGAGCCATTATTTTCCTCAACAAAAAAATATAACTCAGGTTGTGGTTGGCCTGCTTTTTCTAAACCTATAGAAAATGTTACTGAGCATGCTGACTTTTCACATGGAATGCGTCGTGTTGAGGTTCGCTCAAAACACGCAAATAGCCATCTAGGTCATGTCTTTACAGACGGACCTCAATCTGATGGTGGGCTTCGTTATTGTATTAATTCTGCGGCTTTACGTTTTATTCCTTTGCTAGAAATGGAAAGACAGGGTTATGCTGATTATATAAAATATGTGGAGGTAAATACCTAATGGAACGTGCAATATTAGCTGGTGGTTGCTTTTGGGGGCTGCAAGATTTGATTCGTAAATTACCAGGTGTTGAACATACACGCGTAGGTTATACAAGTGGTGATATTGCCAATGCAACTTACCGTAACCATGGTACACATGCCGAAGCAATTGAAATCATATTTCATTCAAATATAATTAGTTACCGTAAATTACTTGAATTTTTTTTCCAAATTCATGATCCAAGTACGCTAAACCGTCAAGGTAATGATATTGGGACAAGTTACCGCTCGGGAATTTACTACACTACTGAAGAACAACATCAAATTGCATTAAAGACCATTCAAGATGTAAATTCTTCTGGGATTTGGCCAGGTAAGGTGCGAACAGAAGTAAAGGCGGCAAGTGATTTTTGGGAAGCTGAGCCAGAACACCAAGATTACTTAGAGCGATACCCCACTGGATATACATGCCACAGAGTCCGTCCTGATTGGGTTTTGCCTTAACTATGATTTTTTAATGCAACAGAACCTTCTAGATGCACATCCAAGCCTAATCTGATGTGTGCTGAAAAAACAGGAGGTTTTAACTTGGTAAACTAAACACACTCATCAGGAGTTTACCATGAGCAAGAAACACAAGACTTACACCACAGAATTTAAAGCTGAAGCCATCAAATTAATTGAAGCCAATCAAGGCAATGTCTCGGAAACAGCTAGACAACTTAGCATTTCAATGCAAACTCTTTCAAATTGGAATACCAAAGCAAAGGCTGGAACTTTAGCAGGTACAAAACAGTATTCACCTGATCTAAACGCTCTACTCGAAGAAAATAAAAAACTCAAACAACAGCTCAAAATAGCTGAAATGGAACGTGAATTTTTAAAAAAGGCAGCAGCGTACTTTGCCAAAGAAAGTCAGTAAGGTACGCCTATATGAAACAAAAAAAATATTCTTTTCCAATTACCTTAATGGCTCGATTACTTCATGTTTCAGTTTCATGTTTTTATGATTGGCTCAAGAGAGGCGTGAGCAAAAGAACGATTCAACGAAATCAACAGACGATATTGGTGAAAATAGCCCATGAGGAGACAAGGCAGAGCTATGGTTATATTCGATTAACCAAATACTTACAAGCTCAGGGTATAAAAATGAGTATGTACGCTGTACGTCAGATAAAAGCGCTGAACCACCTGTATTGTAAGCGACACAAGCGTTTTAAAAGGACTACGAATAGTGACCATAATCGAGCGATCTATGAAAACCTGCTGGAGCAACAATTCTCAATGACTAGACCAAATCAAGCATGGTCAAGTGATATTACGTACATATGGACTGTTGAAGGATGGCTGTATTTAGCAGCGGTAAAAGACCTTTACACGAAGCAAGTGGTTGGCTATAGCTTAAATGAGCGCATGACAACACAGCTTGTTTGTAATGCGCTAAATATGGCTATTCACAATCAAAAACCAACCAAAGAACTGATTGTGCATTCAGACAGAGGAAGTCAATATTGCAGCCATGAATATCGAAATATACTTGAGCAATATGGTTTTCAAGGTTCAATGAGCAAGCGCGGAGACTGTTACGATAATGCACCGATTGAAAGCTTTTGGGGAATACTGAAAAATGAGTTAGTGCATCATTACAACTATCAAACCAGAGAAGAAGCCAAAGCAGATATTATAAAATACATTGAGTTATTTTATAATCATCGAAGAATTCAAAAGGGTTTGGGTTTTAAGACACCAAATCAAATGGCCGAAGACTTTTATAAGTTGGCTGCCTAGAATCTCCCAAGGGAAAGTCTCCTGATAATTCAGCGTATATCATTATCACCAAAAAAGTTAATATTTTCATTAAGTAGTAGCATATTATTAAAAATAATTTGATAAAAAGTATAATAGAGAAGTGTAAAATTAGCACTTACATAGCCACTAATTTATCAACATTCGTCAGATGACACATAAGTTGTCATTTCTGATTAAATAATATCAATGAGTTATAGAATTTAGTGACAATCAATGACATTAGTTAGTGACACATAAGCTGTCATTTATTTTATTTTGTTATTCAATATCTTAAAGTAAATATTTCAGAAAAATAAAAAGATATAATAATGAAAGAAGACTTTTTTACTTAAACCAGATTGAGATGTTTTTAGAGCATGTGCTGTTTGTGATAAATTGAGATTATGTTGAGTGAGTTCTCTAATAATTCTAAGTTGTTGAAAGTTCATAATTTGGATATAGAATATAAAAATAAGAGCAAATATATAAATAAATGCTCTTTTAGATGATCAATGATTAACGCATTGTGACGAATTCTTCAGCAGAAGTCGGATGAATTGCTAAAGTGTTATCGAAGTCTTTTTTAGTTGCTCCCATTTTTAAAGCAACAGCAAAGCCTTGCAGAATTTCATCCATACCGTATCCAATACCATGAATTCCGACCACTTTCTCATCAGTTCCTACACAAATTAATTTCATTTTTGTGAGTTGTCGATGTTCTGTTATCGCTGTATACATGGATGTAAAGGAAGAACTATAAATTTTGATGGCATCTTTACCAAATTTTTCTATGGCTTGATCTTCGGTTAATCCAACTGTTCCAATAGGTGGGTGACTAAACACCACAGTCGGAATATTTTCATAATCTAAATGTTCATTTGGCTTATTGTTAAATAAACGTTCAGACAGTCTTCGACCCGCTGCCACAGCAACAGGTGTTAACTCGACTTTACCTGTAATATCACCCACTGCATAAATGCCAGACTGTGTTGTATTTTGATATGCATCAACATGAATAAAGCGATTCTCGTTCAATTGAACTTGAGTCTTATTAAGATTGATCGCTTCAGTTGCAGGTTTTCTACCAATTGCCCAAATCAAGCAATCTACACTATGTTCTGTACCATCTTCTAGGTGTAATACAAGTGAGTTATCTTGAACTTTAGTCACTTTGTTAATCTGACTATGAGTATGCACGTTAATATTTTCACTGCGCATATTCTCTAATAGTGTTTTACCAAGGAAATGATCTAATCCACGCAAAGGCTGATGTTTACGAATAAATAATTGTACATTCGAACCCAATGCATTAAGAACACCTGCCAATTCCACAGCAATATAGCCAGAACCAACAATAGCAGTCCGCTTCGGTAAGTGTTCTAATCCGAAGAAACCATTGGAATCAATACCATATTCAGCACCTTCAATTTCAGGTTTGAATGCTTGAGTCCCCGTAGCAATTAAAATATGGTCAGCTGTGTACGTTTCACCATTTACTTCAATTGTTTGAGCATCTAAAAATTTTGCAAAACCTCGAATGACATCAACATTATTTTTAGCTAGTCCTGTGTCATACGATGTATGTATTCGGCTGATATAGGCTTGTCTGTTTTCAACTAATTTCTTCCAGTTAAAGGATTTCAATTCTGTATTAAAGCCATAGTCAGGACCATATTTATGAATCGCATCGGCAATTTGAGCTGAATACCACATCACTTTTTTAGGAACACATCCTACGTTGACACAGGTTCCACCAATATCACCCATTTCTATCAGTGCACATTTCTTACCATACATGGCAGCACGATTGACTGATGCAATACCGCCACTGCCTCCGCCAATCGCAATATAATCATAGTGTTTAGACATAAATGAAATTCCTGTTTTTTAGATTTAAAAAGTTAAAGACTTAAGCATTCATTTGAATGACAAATCTAAACTTAACATCTCCTGCTCTTAAACGTTGTAAAGCATCATTAACACCTACTAACGGTACAGTTTCTATTTCAGGACGAATATTTGCTAATAGACTAAAATCGAGCGTTTTTTCTGAATCGTGAGGTGTTCCTGTTAAAGAGCCTTGAATTTTACTTATACAGTAATAACAAATAGACTTGCGAATACTAAGTTATATAGAACCTGCTAGCAAATTAGGGGTGGTTATAAAGCGAACTTATAGAAAACATTTAACATAAAATCTCTTATGCGAAGTCAAAAATGGGAGCTATAAAGTCAAATCTATGGCGTATCAATAAATAGAATTGATATAAAAATGATGCGATTAGCTGTCTAATTCACTATTTTTCAATTGGTTTTAAGTAAAATCATTGCAATAAATACGGTCATTGTGAACATGAAATTATTTCTAGATTGTGAATTTAATGGTTTTGGTGGAGAACTTATCTCGATGGCACTTGTTGATGAAAATGAAAGATACTTTTACGAAGTTTTACCATGTATAAATCCCACTGCATGGGTACTTGATAATGTTATCCCTATTTTAAATAAACAAGCTATTGATTTAAAAGAGTTTCAAAACATATTATTTAATTTTCTAAATCGCTATGAAAATATACATATAGTTGCTGACTGGCCAGAAGATTTTTCATTGTTTTTAACTTCACTCATAATTAAACAAGGTAGTTGTATGATTACTCCAAAATTGACAATGGAGCTTTGGAACAGCGATGCGAGTTTAGCAGCAGAGTCAAGAATCCCCCATAATGCTCTACAAGATGCTTTTGCACTAAAACGAAAATATGTGATCTGAAATAATTTTTAGCTTTTTTAAAAGATTACAGCTTCAATATGGAAAAATAGTTCATTTATTTTAATCTCCTAAAACCCTGGTCCATTCCAGTCATGGGATGACTCATTTTTCTTGAGCTGATTGACTTCAACCGCATCTAGAATCTGGGGTTCAAGGTGAGTATTTAACGCCTCAATGATGAGATCATCTCTTTCTTTAAACTTTTTAAGATTATGCTGCTGATCTAATTCATAATCTTCAGTAAAATAACGACTCGCTAGCGGTGCGATAAAACCCTCATAAAGCTGCATAAACCCTCGCATTTCAACCTGTTTCCCCTCAAAATTTCGCTGTATATCATTGCGTTGCCATGCATAGAGTTGATAACTAAAGTTCGTATCGAACGCTAGACTCCGGCTGTCATCAAAATTGGCTAGCTTTTGAATAAATTGGCTTAGATTTCTTAAAAAATAACGTAAATATTCTTGGTTATCTTCGTTCGAACAATATTGATCAAGCTTGTCCCAAGCCGATGGCTCCGCATCCTGTAAATTGATCTGAATAAACGTCGCCCCAGAAACAATTAATTGCTCACAGCTAAAATCTTTTAACAACGCCTGTTTCTGTAATTCTATCCAAACAGAGCCAAATGCTGAACGTTCTAAAAGCCGATTCATGATCGTACAGTTTTGCTGATGCATCTTTAAAAACGATTCGTGATAAGAAGCCCCTTGGCAAGCCTTCACAATCGTTCGTTGTAATTCATTCAGTTCAAAATCCGTGTATTTTTTCCGATCAGCATACCGTTGTCCGAGTAATTGTGTTTGTTCCAATTGAGACTTAG
>NZ_JBVNBD010000005.1:0-20518 GCF_055632855.1 Acinetobacter sp. SW-226
ATAATGGAAAGGCACTTTGATTTTAACAAGTCATCATGGCGACGATGGCCAGGTTGACCACGACTGGCATGTGCCATACCTGAGACACCATCTTGATTGAGCTTCTGCAATAACCGGGTAATTTGACGGGTGGAAAGATTTAGGATTTCAGCAGCACGGACCTGGGTAATACGATGATCTCGAACGTCTTGCAGAACTGCAAGCCGTTGAATTTCTTTGTCAGACATAGTGATCAGCATCTATATTTATATCCAGTCCATGGTGATAAAAACCATCATAAACTAGACATTTTTATTGGTGAGAATATAGACACTTTAAATGGGTTCTAACAGGCAAATTTCGCATAAGGCGTATTATGTTAATTTTAGAAATTATTAAATGATTCCAAGATTTTCTAGCGACTTATAAGTAATTTCATTACGAATAGAACCAGACATTCCTTCTTTCATTTCTAAGTTGAGCGAAAAGGGGATTTTTTTTCCATTAGCTTGCTCCACCCAACCAGTCAACCAACCTACCTGTGGAGTAACACCCATTCCCCATCCACTTTTTGCATAAATCTTACTACCATTTACTTCTTTAATTAGAAGCATTTTTTTAACTTCTTCTTGAGTTTCTAATTTAAAAGGTAATCGGTTATGTGCAAGGTCATCGGCAAAATTAACTTCTTGTACTGGTGTAATTTTAAGGGGGCCAACTAACCAAAAATTATCGACCTGTGTTCCAATATTTGTATTTCCAAAATTAACCCGCTTTACTTCTTTCTGCATTAGCTCTAGGCCAGTCCGTCTTGCAAGCTCTTGATATACTGGAACTGCTGACAATGCCATTGCCTCACCTAAAGTCATATCTTTCTCCCACATAGGATAAGTTCTTTTTTTACCATCCCATTTGAAAATCTCATTTGTTGTTGCTTTATGATTTTCTAGCCCGATTAAAGCATTTAGCATCTTAAATGTTGATGCAGGGACATATTCTTTATTTGCTCGTGCAAGAGCATTACCATAGGTGCTAAGATTTTTACCCTCTTTAATAATAATTACACCCTGTGTTTGAGCTTCATCAAAATAGCTTTTAATAGCTTTTTCATGTTGCTGAGAAGAAATATGAAAATTATCTTCAGATTTAGTTTTAATAGATGAACATGCACTGAGAGAAACTAGAATAGAAATGCTGAATATAGGAAGTATAAATTTTTTCATTACAAATTCATGTTAGGGGAAATTTTGGGGCTTAGAGTATAATATTTTTATTAAAAAAGTTAAAACTCTTTTAATTTAACATAATGGGCGTTATGCGAAATAAATTATGAAAAGTTATTATTTTTTAATTATTTATAGAATTAGTCATGACTAAAAAATAGGTGAAAAGCCGACTTGGAAACAAGTCGGATGCTTTTTAAGCAACTTTGTCACTTTTAGCCAACAAAATCGATTAAAAAATACTCAAAAATTTAATTTTTCCTGATTTCTCAATGCTCCAATAACCCACTTTTATCCCCATTTCCTGCGGACAAACATCGGGATAATTTCCCAAGTCAATTGTAAAGTAGAGAACAAAAAAACTGTAAAGAGGATTTGGAACAATAAAAAAGTGACCTTTTAAAGGGGATTTACAATTGGACTTTATTCTTTATTAGGTTTTAAAACATGTTTGAGCTCGATCCAATGGTAGAAGAAATTAATGCATTTCTAGCTCTAAGAGGTTATCCACCTTTTTCTGATATAAACCAATTCACATCCGAACAATGGTTTGATTTTTCACAAATTGCTATGTACCAGTATCGCAACATAGCTCTATGGCATATTTTCAGGCAATTAGGTATACAAACATCACCGAAGATTCATATAGTTAGATAGAAAAAGGGAGCTTTAAGCTCCCTTTTTTGACTTATCGTAAGAGATTTTATGTTAAATCTATTTAGCTAGTCTTTTATTTTTTTTAATTTTTTTCACAATATCTAGATCAGGTGCCTTTTCTTCCAGAATTTTTACTAATGGAGATAAATCATAAATACTCCTTCCTTTGTATTTACTGTTATCTCTTGATGTTTTGTTTCTGGTTATGAATCCTTTTGTTTCAAGACCTGCTAATGTTCGTTGTACAGTTCTAGTAGAAACTCCCATTCGATATGCAATTCCAGCTTGAGATGGATAAGGAAATTCTTCTTTCTTCCACCAATGGGTCAATAAGTTAAGTAAGATGTTAATTTCTATAGATGATAGACCAAGCTCTTTTTGTGCATAAATTAGAGTAGTTGGGATCTGCGTGAACCCTAATATTAGAGAGTTTTCGCCCCACTTTTCTTTTAATTCAAAATTTAACATAATTTTTTAAAACCCTATTCATATATATATATAAATTAATATATATATAGTACGCCAAATTTGACGTAGTTGATAGTGACATATTTGTCTTATAACCTGTCACTATATATTTTTATTTTCTTTTATTTCTTTAGGTATGTAGGTGTCAAAATGTTCACTAGAACTGTTCAAACCCTCAAAAATAGTACTGATTTAGTTCAGCGTTTTACTATGCCTAATATTCGTCAAACATTTGAACTAAGACGTTTTTCTGAGAAAGAAAAAAATAAGCAATATATACTTATTTTCAAAGATATTATTCTCAATAAAAAAGATTGGGATGATGTGAAAGTTGTAGCTGAAATTCAAGAAAGAAATAATAGCTTAAGATTTTCTATTAAAGCATCCAAACAGTATCCAGAATTAACTTCTTATGAGAAAATGTTAGAAGCTAAAATTAATGATATTATTAAACCAACATTAGTAGCTTGATGAAATATAAGGTTTAAATTGACTCCTCCACACATACTTCTCGAAGAAAATTATAATAAGCCTTTAATTCCACTACCTGTTTACTTTTCTTATGAAAATATTCTTGAAAGTAAGTACTTCTACAACCAAAGGGAAGGTGGAATATTTTGTTTAAAAGAATTGCAAGCTTCAGAAGGTAGCGAGTATTCTGGATGTATTGAGCTTTTTTATTGTGAATTTAATAATGAGTATGCATTGGATGGGGTTTGTGCTGTTGCTGATGAATATTTAGATGAATATGACGCTGCTAATAAAGCCTTAGAAGCTTATGAAGTAGAGAAAGAAATTTTGATAGCGAGATACGCATTTAAAGATATCGAAATTATTAATGACTCTATTAAAATAACAGGTAAACAAATAAAAGGTGCATCGATTTTAGCCAATTATCAGCGAAATGGAGTTTCCTCATTTATATACAAATACTTATTAAAAAAGTATGGTGTGCTGGTTTGTGATAATTATCAGACCTATAAGGGCCACATGCTTTGGGTTTTGAGTATTGTTAAGTTAAGTGTAATCAGAATTTATGATTTAACTAAAAAGGAATTTATTGGAACTTTTGATAAGGTAAGTCCTTGTTTAATAAAACCTTGGTCTGTACCTTATAATTTTCCATCTGATAAGGAAAAATTTCTTAGACTAGATGCTTGTGTATATACGGAATTGGAGTTTCACAGCCTTGTTTTAGTCACTTTTGCAGAAGACATGGTCTGATAATTTTTATCATGAACAAAGCCCTGAGAATTTCTTAGGGCTTGTTTAATGAGAATTTTTTATATTTTAGATCTTAAGAAGCTTTTTACTATAAATTCTTGATAGCTTCTCGTGCTTTTCGAATATTTCGTCTATTTTCACGAGTTTTATTAATTACACTTGGATCTCGCTTTTCTCGCAATAATTGTGAACCAATCGCATTGTAGGTATTTACACCTTGCTCAAAGCCATCAATTTTAATATTTGCTGCCTCTTTCGCTGCTTCCATCGCTGGATTAGCTGATTGCTTCTTCTCTGCTGCTGCCATGAACGTTATCTCCTAGCCTAGATATAATTTTATTAACAATATCTAATGCTTTCGTCGTCTTATCTATACTTATGGAATATATTTCCCATGAGCTATTTGTGCTACAGGCTAACTTTGTGGTTAAGATAAACCCGCATTTCTTTTTGGAAAATAATATTAAATTATTTCCTTTTAAGTGTTCCAAATCTTGATGAGAAGTACGAAATTTTAAGCCTTTTTCTCTTAAAATTTTCTTTGTTTCCTTAATCAAAGACTTTATATCTACCTCTTGTGGAGTGAGTATATTTGTCACTAGTTCTACAGGACTGATAGGTTTTTGATTAATAAATCTCCTTTCATTTCTTTTAAATTCAATAATGTTGGACATATATAGCTACTCCAAATGTTATAGCACATTTGCTATAATAATATATAGCAAATGTGCTATAGTTATTCAAGACATTTTAGACTCTAGAATTTCATGATTAAAAAGTATACCCAGGTTAATTTTAGACTTCCTCTTGATTTAAAAGAAGAAATAGAACAGTCAGCTAGTCTTACTGGTAATTCTATTACAGCAGAAATAGTAGAAAGACTCAGGAATAGTTTTGAATACGATAATTTGATGCTTGACAATATAGAGTTACAAAGCGAATTAATTAATTTAGAGTCTGAGAAATTAGATTTACTTTTAGAATACCAAGATAAATTATGTAAGATACAAGACCAAATTTTAGAGGAATTAAAGAAAAAATAGATTTAAGGTTTTCTAAAATTAACATAATACGCCTTATGCGAAATGCTTGAAATTTTCTTATAAGCATCAATAGTTTAGTCAAAGCCGTTCTAGAGTTCAGCGCACTAGAACGGCTTTTTCATGATTATTCACGTTCCACGCCTATTATTTGAGTAATGTTTCACAACTTTGATTAGTACACCTAAACAAGCCTTTTACCCATTAGGTAAGAAAAACCGGCTTAACCACCCTCTTTTCGGCTGCTCCAGTTCAACCTGCTCCGGCACTGGAATCCGCTTATTTTCTATTTCAACTGGAGTAGTCAATCCGTCATGTTTCGGCTCTGGTTCTGGTCGAGGATCCGTTGCTATATCCTGGCTAGGTTTCTGATCGGCAAACGTAGTCATATTGGTTTTTGGGGCTTCTAATAAGCGTTGCATAGCCTCAATTTGTTCATCCTTAACATGTAACTGATCATTCTTAGCTTTTAATTCATCTCGTTGAAACTTCTCACGCTCATGAGCTTGTTCAAGCTGTTTTTGAAGCATGTGAACCTGCTGTTCAAGTAAGTGAACTTCTGACAACTTTCGTGTTTCGGTTGTCTGTAAACTGTTTACATATTTAGATGGCTCACCAAAGACACGAATGGCCTCAGAAAGATCAATTTTACCATCACTATTCTTACTTAAATTACCTTTATTTATTTGTTTATAAACGGCTTGACGAGTCATTCCATAGAGGTTTGAAAGTTCGATAACAGATAGTGATTTCATGTTGTAATTTAGGTTGTCTATTATGTGAACTAAGATACATCAAGAAACAGTCAACCGCTACATACACAATCAAACATCATCCTTTAAAACCTAAATTCCTAAGATGAGGAATAAATTGCTTTTGTTGTATTGGATCTCTTAGCATTTCTTTGATTGTTGCAGCTAGATCATCGTAACTTTCTCCTTGAGTCGCTAAATGAGATAGTTCATGTAGACGAGAAAGTTGATTGCCAAACATATGGACTTGAGCATCAGTTAATTTATAAAACTTCTCTGGCTCATTGAGATGATTAATGCTTTTGGACTTTTCTTTAAATGAAAACTGAATATGAGTGACTTTACGACCAGTTTTTTTTTGCTCATAGGAAACGCTTAATGGGCTGCATTCATTTATTTGGTCTACAGCAGTATCAATTACCCGTTTTTTGAAATCTGCAAATAGTGGGTATTTTTTGCCAAGCTCCAACATGCTTCGTAAGTTCTCAACAGAGATTTCACGCTTACCTATTTGTCTGTATTGCACCAATAATTCATAAATACGAATACCATATCCACTATTGATCCCAGCAATATCTGATAGAGCATACTTAGTAAATTCTCTACTTAAATTAGATATGAAGGGCAAGATAGGTTTTGAAAAACGAATACCAATGATACTTTGACTATCCAAAAACTGGATCTCTTGTACCCACCTCATTTTTATAGATTTATCATCAATACTAAGATTAATAGATCTTTCATAAAGTCTATTAATTCCTTCTTTTAAGTCTCTGTATGCGGTTTTTTCATGTACTCCTAATAACTGTAGTTCATTAACGCTTACAGGGTATAACTCATCATCAGTAATAGGCTGGCTCTTCGGAATACGTGAAATAGCTGCCAAGACGATACGCTGTTCTACAGCACTTAATTGATAGGAAGCTTCTATAACTTGATTTGATTTAACAATTTGATTCTTATCCAAAATAAAACCATTGATTTTCTTTTATATATGACAACTATATACTTGTCATAGTTAGTAGTCAATCCGTCATAGTTAAGTAGTCAATCCGTCATAGTTAGTAGTCAATCCGTCATAGTTAGTAGTCAATCCGTCATAGTTAAACTTTGAAAGGCTTGCTCCATAAGGGATACAGCTCAAAGAAAAGATTTAAAAGATATAAAAATAATTAAAAAAGACGTTTGAAAAAATTGCCCGTGGTTTTCGCTACGCTCAAACTCTATTGAATCTCGCTTTCGCTCGATTCAGGGGGCAATTTTTCTGTTAATTCCTTCGTGAATTTGAGAAAAAGTAAAGGCAAGAGCAAAAGCAACTCGGAATTCGCTTCGCTCATAAAGCTTTTTGCTCGCTTCGCTCGGTCTGGAAGCCAGTTTTAGCATCTGATTTATGCTTTTTTAGGCTATACAGCCTTAAAAAGCGGTTTTTCAGAAAGTCGAGGCGCTAATTTTGGTGATGTCGCTCGTAGACACTCGCTTTGTACTTTCTGATCTAGATCCATTTTTAAAAACCCGGACCATCATAATCATTTCGTTTCGGTTCAGGCTGTGAGGGTTGTATTTCAGGTTTTGACTTCGGTGATGTTGGTTCAATCACTGGTTTTGGTTGTACGGATCGGACTTTAAACTCCATATCCGGTTCTGGGTATAACCTGGCGTTATTGAGATTAAAATTGATGGTATCGATATCCCATTTTTCGTGATGCAGGATTGGTTGCTGAGTTTGAATAATTTCGTCGATATCGTGGCCCAGTTCTTTTTTGTTACTGGCTTTTTTAATGAGGTGATTGAGGTAGTGCATCACTTCCGGAGAACTGAAGGGTTCGTTTGAGCAGCTGTAGTAGTATTCATGCTGTTGATCAAAGTATTGTTGGCGCTGTTCCAGTTCTCGTTCTTTGGCATTGTGTTGTCTGATTTTCTGGATTTCCGCTAGGTATTCCACGGTTTCATTTTGTTTGCCTGTCCCCAGTTTGGGTTCTGGTAGGTAGAGGGTGCCGTGTATCTCGTTGTATTTTTCGTAGTTGTCTGCCGAAACTTGGTTTTTAATTTGGATCTTCTGGCCATCGATCTGGTAAGTCACGGTTGGGCTATGTTCTGCCAATGCATCATTCAGGTGATTTTCCCAGGCTTTTCGGATATGTAGGAGGTAAGTGGTGTAGTCGGCATGGCCATCCTGTAGTTGAATTTTCTTTGCTCCGCCTTTGCTTGGTTCTTTAGCGTTGTAGCGTTTGAAGTATTGTTCCGGACTTCGTTCTATGCCGTCATCGGCTTTGAGTGAAAACATGAGGTGGCAATGGGGTTGTTCTTCACCACTGAGGCGTGATTTTACGTTGTGTATGGCGTAGGAATGAGGGTAGTGGTGTGTTGCTATGGTTTTATCAACAAATGTCTCTACGAGCGTTTTACGTTGTTCTACGGTGAATTCATTCGGTAGGGCAATTTCGTATTCCATGTAAGCCTTGGCATTGGCCCGTTCAAAGGTGTCCGCTGCTTGCCAGAATTCAACCGGATCTTTGACCCAGGAGGGCATGCATTGCCCTGGTTCGACATGTTCGAGGACTTCTGCACTCTTTTTGCGGATGCCTTCGTATTGCATGAGTCGGGAAATGTACAGGTAGTGGCTCAGTGCGTAGCCTTTATTTTTACTTTTGACGCTGAAATGGTAACTGGCCATGTTCACTTCCTTGGGGTGTTGTTGGTTTTTATGGAGTGAAACGCAATAAAAATCTCCGGATTATGTAATGCCTACAGGGCTGAAATAATCCGGTTAAAGGGGGTCAAGGGGGAATCGCCCCATTGCGTACTAGTTTCTCCGATTAGGAGAAACTGTCAAGTGCGAATTATTTAAAATAAAAATATAAATTCTTTTCAAGAAATTTTATTTTTATTTTAAATAATTATTTTCAGACTGCCCGATTGAATTATGGTAAAACCATAACTCAATCGGTAGCAGTTCTGAAAATTAGGCGGCAGATAGATGGCATTGGATAAATCAAAAAAACGTGGCAGACCTGCACAACTTTTACAAATCGCAGAGTTACATGCATTTGTAGACTATCTTTCACAGAAGAAGGATCGTTCTGATTTGCAGAATGATGTGATTGCAATGCTACGAATTGAAAAATTTAACTTTGAGTCATTGTCTGAAGCTGAACAGATCTTGGTGAAAGAGGCCTTAAAACCTTATCGTGAGCATATGAAGCTGAACTTATTGTTTGATGAGGTGTCTGTGAAGTATCCGCAGACCGCATATGAACGGAAGTTTGTGCAGTTGTTTGAGGCTTATCGGGACAATGCGTTGAGTGGTGCTGATTTTAATATCTTGAAAACCATGGCGACTCGTTATCTGAGTTTCAAAGCGCATAAGCTTGAGTTGAGTGATTTAGAGCTTTATTTGAGTCAGATCCAGAAGAAGGAAGCCAGCAAAAAAAGAACGGCTGAAAATCATCGTAAGTTTGAGTTGGGCGGTGCTGTGTTAGCTGCTTTCAAGGAGTTAGGGATTGATATTAGTCAAGATACGCCTGAACAGATGAAGAATCGCATTCAGAATACGAAAAAATTTCATGATGATGTAATGAAATCTAAGATATATCAAGAAGTTAAAAGTTATAAAAATGGATATTTTGAAAGAAATAAGCTTTTTCATCAGGTATTAGAGGGACTGAATACCTGGAAAAAAGACGGAGAGTTATTGTCAGTCATCGAAATTAAGAAAGCTTTAGTGAAAAATCAGTAATAGCCTTTCTGAGAAAGGCTATTCAGGCAATGCTATTCACCAATTAAAATGTCTATGCGATAAACCATTTAAAATGTCCTGTTTTTAACTGCAAGAGTCAAGAACAGGATTTAAATATCTTTGTTCAATAACAGCTTTCTGAGCTTTACGACTCGGCATACTTTTCTTGAGACGGGAACGTTTATTCTGTTTCTCCAACTCCTCATGTTGCTGCTGGATATGGGCCAGAACCGAGCCTAATCTTTTATTCTCAACCACTGCATTTTGCTGCAGTCCAGCCAGTTTATTGAAGACGCTATAGTTGATCTTCCGTCCTTCATGCATGATTGCCACAGTACCATCCGGGTACTCCAGAAATGAAATGTATAGCCCAACAAGCTTATGATTCAGCTCTGTCGGTTCAAGCATATAAATACACTTGTCATAGGTCAGGGTCAGATTCTTGGTGACCTTACGCGGTTCCTGCCAGGTAAAAATATCATCCAGTTCAAGATGAGATTCCGTTAATGGCCGATGTAAATTCTTTGTATTTCTCGCACATTTGGCGAACTTCTGATTGAACTGCTCAATAAAGCAGGGTAACCATATATTGGCCTCTGCAATCGAACCGATGCCTTCCAGGCGCATCTCCTTGATCAGACGATCCTGAAGTGTCCTGTTGGCACGTTCCACACGACCTTTGGCCTGTGGTGAGTTGGCAAAGATAATATCAATGTTTAACTCATTCAGAATCCGGCCAAATTGCGTGATCTGGCTGTCCTGACTGGATTTCTGGTTCACTCTGAATACCGAATGTTTGTCGCTGTAAAAGGCCAGCGGCTTACCGTATTGCTCAATGTAGGCTCGGGTGGAAAGCATATAGTCAAAGGTGGTTTCAGCCTCACAAAAGCGCAGATGCAACAGCTTTCCAGTGGCATCATCGATATAAACCAACAAGCAGCATTTGGCTGCTCGTCCTTCAAACCAGTCGTGATATGAGCCATCAATTTGGATCAGTTCACCGAAGCAATCCCGGTTATAACGTGGCTGATATGGACGCTTCAGGCGCTTGGATCGCGGAATCCACAGGTCATTGGCCGTCATCCAGCGCCGAAGCGTTTCTACCGGGATATTCAGGTCAAACATGCTGCTGAGCTTCTCATGCGCCAAGGTGGGTCCAAAGCCCAGCAAATGTTCAGCAATAATGGAAAGGCACTTTGATTTTAACAAGTCATCATGGCGACGATGGCCAGGTTGACCACGACTGGCATGTGCCATACCTGAGACACCATCTTGATTGAGCTTCTGCAATAACCGGGTAATTTGACGGGTGGAAAGATTTAGGATTTCAGCAGCACGGACCTGGGTAATACGATGATCTCGAACGTCTTGCAGAACTGCAAGCCGTTGAATTTCTTTGTCAGACATAGTGATCAGCATCTATATTTATATCCAGTCCATGGTGATAAAAACCATCATAAACTAGACATTTTTATTGGTGAGAATATAGACACTTTAAATGGGTTCTAACAGGCAAATTTCGCATAAGGCGTATTATGTTAATTTTAGAAATTATTAAATGATTCCAAGATTTTCTAGCGACTTATAAGTAATTTCATTACGAATAGAACCAGACATTCCTTCTTTCATTTCTAAGTTGAGCGAAAAGGGGATTTTTTTTCCATTAGCTTGCTCCACCCAACCAGTCAACCAACCTACCTGTGGAGTAACACCCATTCCCCATCCACTTTTTGCATAAATCTTACTACCATTTACTTCTTTAATTAGAAGCATTTTTTTAACTTCTTCTTGAGTTTCTAATTTAAAAGGTAATCGGTTATGTGCAAGGTCATCGGCAAAATTAACTTCTTGTACTGGTGTAATTTTAAGGGGGCCAACTAACCAAAAATTATCGACCTGTGTTCCAATATTTGTATTTCCAAAATTAACCCGCTTTACTTCTTTCTGCATTAGCTCTAGGCCAGTCCGTCTTGCAAGCTCTTGATATACTGGAACTGCTGACAATGCCATTGCCTCACCTAAAGTCATATCTTTCTCCCACATAGGATAAGTTCTTTTTTTACCATCCCATTTGAAAATCTCATTTGTTGTTGCTTTATGATTTTCTAGCCCGATTAAAGCATTTAGCATCTTAAATGTTGATGCAGGGACATATTCTTTATTTGCTCGTGCAAGAGCATTACCATAGGTGCTAAGATTTTTACCCTCTTTAATAATAATTACACCCTGTGTTTGAGCTTCATCAAAATAGCTTTTAATAGCTTTTTCATGTTGCTGAGAAGAAATATGAAAATTATCTTCAGATTTAGTTTTAATAGATGAACATGCACTGAGAGAAACTAGAATAGAAATGCTGAATATAGGAAGTATAAATTTTTTCATTACAAATTCATGTTAGGGGAAATTTTGGGGCTTAGAGTATAATATTTTTATTAAAAAAGTTAAAACTCTTTTAATTTAACATAATGGGCGTTATGCGAAATAAATTATGAAAAGTTATTATTTTTTAATTATTTATAGAATTAGTCATGACTAAAAAATAGGTGAAAAGCCGACTTGGAAACAAGTCGGATGCTTTTTAAGCAACTTTGTCACTTTTAGCCAACAAAATCGATTAAAAAATACTCAAAAATTTAATTTTTCCTGATTTCTCAATGCTCCAATAACCCACTTTTATCCCCATTTCCTGCGGACAAACATCGGGATAATTTCCCAAGTCAATTGTAAAGTAGAGAACAAAAAAACTGTAAAGAGGATTTGGAACAATAAAAAAGTGACCTTTTAAAGGGGATTTACAATTGGACTTTATTCTTTATTAGGTTTTAAAACATGTTTGAGCTCGATCCAATGGTAGAAGAAATTAATGCATTTCTAGCTCTAAGAGGTTATCCACCTTTTTCTGATATAAACCAATTCACATCCGAACAATGGTTTGATTTTTCACAAATTGCTATGTACCAGTATCGCAACATAGCTCTATGGCATATTTTCAGGCAATTAGGTATACAAACATCACCGAAGATTCATATAGTTAGATAGAAAAAGGGAGCTTTAAGCTCCCTTTTTTGACTTATCGTAAGAGATTTTATGTTAAATCTATTTAGCTAGTCTTTTATTTTTTTTAATTTTTTTCACAATATCTAGATCAGGTGCCTTTTCTTCCAGAATTTTTACTAATGGAGATAAATCATAAATACTCCTTCCTTTGTATTTACTGTTATCTCTTGATGTTTTGTTTCTGGTTATGAATCCTTTTGTTTCAAGACCTGCTAATGTTCGTTGTACAGTTCTAGTAGAAACTCCCATTCGATATGCAATTCCAGCTTGAGATGGATAAGGAAATTCTTCTTTCTTCCACCAATGGGTCAATAAGTTAAGTAAGATGTTAATTTCTATAGATGATAGACCAAGCTCTTTTTGTGCATAAATTAGAGTAGTTGGGATCTGCGTGAACCCTAATATTAGAGAGTTTTCGCCCCACTTTTCTTTTAATTCAAAATTTAACATAATTTTTTAAAACCCTATTCATATATATATATAAATTAATATATATATAGTACGCCAAATTTGACGTAGTTGATAGTGACATATTTGTCTTATAACCTGTCACTATATATTTTTATTTTCTTTTATTTCTTTAGGTATGTAGGTGTCAAAATGTTCACTAGAACTGTTCAAACCCTCAAAAATAGTACTGATTTAGTTCAGCGTTTTACTATGCCTAATATTCGTCAAACATTTGAACTAAGACGTTTTTCTGAGAAAGAAAAAAATAAGCAATATATACTTATTTTCAAAGATATTATTCTCAATAAAAAAGATTGGGATGATGTGAAAGTTGTAGCTGAAATTCAAGAAAGAAATAATAGCTTAAGATTTTCTATTAAAGCATCCAAACAGTATCCAGAATTAACTTCTTATGAGAAAATGTTAGAAGCTAAAATTAATGATATTATTAAACCAACATTAGTAGCTTGATGAAATATAAGGTTTAAATTGACTCCTCCACACATACTTCTCGAAGAAAATTATAATAAGCCTTTAATTCCACTACCTGTTTACTTTTCTTATGAAAATATTCTTGAAAGTAAGTACTTCTACAACCAAAGGGAAGGTGGAATATTTTGTTTAAAAGAATTGCAAGCTTCAGAAGGTAGCGAGTATTCTGGATGTATTGAGCTTTTTTATTGTGAATTTAATAATGAGTATGCATTGGATGGGGTTTGTGCTGTTGCTGATGAATATTTAGATGAATATGACGCTGCTAATAAAGCCTTAGAAGCTTATGAAGTAGAGAAAGAAATTTTGATAGCGAGATACGCATTTAAAGATATCGAAATTATTAATGACTCTATTAAAATAACAGGTAAACAAATAAAAGGTGCATCGATTTTAGCCAATTATCAGCGAAATGGAGTTTCCTCATTTATATACAAATACTTATTAAAAAAGTATGGTGTGCTGGTTTGTGATAATTATCAGACCTATAAGGGCCACATGCTTTGGGTTTTGAGTATTGTTAAGTTAAGTGTAATCAGAATTTATGATTTAACTAAAAAGGAATTTATTGGAACTTTTGATAAGGTAAGTCCTTGTTTAATAAAACCTTGGTCTGTACCTTATAATTTTCCATCTGATAAGGAAAAATTTCTTAGACTAGATGCTTGTGTATATACGGAATTGGAGTTTCACAGCCTTGTTTTAGTCACTTTTGCAGAAGACATGGTCTGATAATTTTTATCATGAACAAAGCCCTGAGAATTTCTTAGGGCTTGTTTAATGAGAATTTTTTATATTTTAGATCTTAAGAAGCTTTTTACTATAAATTCTTGATAGCTTCTCGTGCTTTTCGAATATTTCGTCTATTTTCACGAGTTTTATTAATTACACTTGGATCTCGCTTTTCTCGCAATAATTGTGAACCAATCGCATTGTAGGTATTTACACCTTGCTCAAAGCCATCAATTTTAATATTTGCTGCCTCTTTCGCTGCTTCCATCGCTGGATTAGCTGATTGCTTCTTCTCTGCTGCTGCCATGAACGTTATCTCCTAGCCTAGATATAATTTTATTAACAATATCTAATGCTTTCGTCGTCTTATCTATACTTATGGAATATATTTCCCATGAGCTATTTGTGCTACAGGCTAACTTTGTGGTTAAGATAAACCCGCATTTCTTTTTGGAAAATAATATTAAATTATTTCCTTTTAAGTGTTCCAAATCTTGATGAGAAGTACGAAATTTTAAGCCTTTTTCTCTTAAAATTTTCTTTGTTTCCTTAATCAAAGACTTTATATCTACCTCTTGTGGAGTGAGTATATTTGTCACTAGTTCTACAGGACTGATAGGTTTTTGATTAATAAATCTCCTTTCATTTCTTTTAAATTCAATAATGTTGGACATATATAGCTACTCCAAATGTTATAGCACATTTGCTATAATAATATATAGCAAATGTGCTATAGTTATTCAAGACATTTTAGACTCTAGAATTTCATGATTAAAAAGTATACCCAGGTTAATTTTAGACTTCCTCTTGATTTAAAAGAAGAAATAGAACAGTCAGCTAGTCTTACTGGTAATTCTATTACAGCAGAAATAGTAGAAAGACTCAGGAATAGTTTTGAATACGATAATTTGATGCTTGACAATATAGAGTTACAAAGCGAATTAATTAATTTAGAGTCTGAGAAATTAGATTTACTTTTAGAATACCAAGATAAATTATGTAAGATACAAGACCAAATTTTAGAGGAATTAAAGAAAAAATAGATTTAAGGTTTTCTAAAATTAACATAATACGCCTTATGCGAAATGCTTGAAATTTTCTTATAAGCATCAATAGTTTAGTCAAAGCCGTTCTAGAGTTCAGCGCACTAGAACGGCTTTTTCATGATTATTCACGTTCCACGCCTATTATTTGAGTAATGTTTCACAACTTTGATTAGTACACCTAAACAAGCCTTTTACCCATTAGGTAAGAAAAACCGGCTTAACCACCCTCTTTTCGGCTGCTCCAGTTCAACCTGCTCCGGCACTGGAATCCGCTTATTTTCTATTTCAACTGGAGTAGTCAATCCGTCATGTTTCGGCTCTGGTTCTGGTCGAGGATCCGTTGCTATATCCTGGCTAGGTTTCTGATCGGCAAACGTAGTCATATTGGTTTTTGGGGCTTCTAATAAGCGTTGCATAGCCTCAATTTGTTCATCCTTAACATGTAACTGATCATTCTTAGCTTTTAATTCATCTCGTTGAAACTTCTCACGCTCATGAGCTTGTTCAAGCTGTTTTTGAAGCATGTGAACCTGCTGTTCAAGTAAGTGAACTTCTGACAACTTTCGTGTTTCGGTTGTCTGTAAACTGTTTACATATTTAGATGGCTCACCAAAGACACGAATGGCCTCAGAAAGATCAATTTTACCATCACTATTCTTACTTAAATTACCTTTATTTATTTGTTTATAAACGGCTTGACGAGTCATTCCATAGAGGTTTGAAAGTTCGATAACAGATAGTGATTTCATGTTGTAATTTAGGTTGTCTATTATGTGAACTAAGATACATCAAGAAACAGTCAACCGCTACATACACAATCAAACATCATCCTTTAAAACCTAAATTCCTAAGATGAGGAATAAATTGCTTTTGTTGTATTGGATCTCTTAGCATTTCTTTGATTGTTGCAGCTAGATCATCGTAACTTTCTCCTTGAGTCGCTAAATGAGATAGTTCATGTAGACGAGAAAGTTGATTGCCAAACATATGGACTTGAGCATCAGTTAATTTATAAAACTTCTCTGGCTCATTGAGATGATTAATGCTTTTGGACTTTTCTTTAAATGAAAACTGAATATGAGTGACTTTACGACCAGTTTTTTTTTGCTCATAGGAAACGCTTAATGGGCTGCATTCATTTATTTGGTCTACAGCAGTATCAATTACCCGTTTTTTGAAATCTGCAAATAGTGGGTATTTTTTGCCAAGCTCCAACATGCTTCGTAAGTTCTCAACAGAGATTTCACGCTTACCTATTTGTCTGTATTGCACCAATAATTCATAAATACGAATACCATATCCACTATTGATCCCAGCAATATCTGATAGAGCATACTTAGTAAATTCTCTACTTAAATTAGATATGAAGGGCAAGATAGGTTTTGAAAAACGAATACCAATGATACTTTGACTATCCAAAAACTGGATCTCTTGTACCCACCTCATTTTTATAGATTTATCATCAATACTAAGATTAATAGATCTTTCATAAAGTCTATTAATTCCTTCTTTTAAGTCTCTGTATGCGGTTTTTTCATGTACTCCTAATAACTGTAGTTCATTAACGCTTACAGGGTATAACTCATCATCAGTAATAGGCTGGCTCTTCGGAATACGTGAAATAGCTGCCAAGACGATACGCTGTTCTACAGCACTTAATTGATAGGAAGCTTCTATAACTTGATTTGATTTAACAATTTGATTCTTATCCAAAATAAAACCATTGATTTTCTTTTATATATGACAACTATATACTTGTCATAGTTAGTAGTCAATCCGTCATAGTTAAGTAGTCAATCCGTCATAGTTAGTAGTCAATCCGTCATAGTTAGTAGTCAATCCGTCATAGTTAAACTTTGAAAGGCTTGCTCCATAAGGGATACAGCTCAAAGAAAAGATTTAAAAGATATAAAAATAATTAAAAAAGACGTTTGAAAAAATTGCCCGTGGTTTTCGCTACGCTCAAACTCTATTGAATCTCGCTTTCGCTCGATTCAGGGGGCAATTTTTCTGTTAATTCCTTCGTGAATTTGAGAAAAAGTAAAGGCAAGAGCAAAAGCAACTCGGAATTCGCTTCGCTCATAAAGCTTTTTGCTCGCTTCGCTCGGTCTGGAAGCCAGTTTTAGCATCTGATTTATGCTTTTTTAGGCTATACAGCCTTAAAAAGCGGTTTTTCAGAAAGTCGAGGCGCTAATTTTGGTGATGTCGCTCGTAGACACTCGCTTTGTACTTTCTGATCTAGATCCATTTTTAAAAACCCGGACCATCATAATCATTTCGTTTCGGTTCAGGCTGTGAGGGTTGTATTTCAGGTTTTGACTTCGGTGATGTTGGTTCAATCACTGGTTTTGGTTGTACGGATCGGACTTTAAACTCCATATCCGGTTCTGGGTATAACCTGGCGTTATTGAGATTAAAATTGATGGTATCGATATCCCATTTTTCGTGATGCAGGATTGGTTGCTGAGTTTGAATAATTTCGTCGATATCGTGGCCCAGTTCTTTTTTGTTACTGGCTTTTTTAATGAGGTGATTGAGGTAGTGCATCACTTCCGGAGAACTGAAGGGTTCGTTTGAGCAGCTGTAGTAGTATTCATGCTGTTGATCAAAGTATTGTTGGCGCTGTTCCAGTTCTCGTTCTTTGGCATTGTGTTGTCTGATTTTCTGGATTTCCGCTAGGTATTCCACGGTTTCATTTTGTTTGCCTGTCCCCAGTTTGGGTTCTGGTAGGTAGAGGGTGCCGTGTATCTCGTTGTATTTTTCGTAGTTGTCTGCCGAAACTTGGTTTTTAATTTGGATCTTCTGGCCATCGATCTGGTAAGTCACGGTTGGGCTATGTTCTGCCAATGCATCATTCAGGTGATTTTCCCAGGCTTTTCGGATATGTAGGAGGTAAGTGGTGTAGTCGGCATGGCCATCCTGTAGTTGAATTTTCTTTGCTCCGCCTTTGCTTGGTTCTTTAGCGTTGTAGCGTTTGAAGTATTGTTCCGGACTTCGTTCTATGCCGTCATCGGCTTTGAGTGAAAACATGAGGTGGCAATGGGGTTGTTCTTCACCACTGAGGCGTGATTTTACGTTGTGTATGGCGTAGGAATGAGGGTAGTGGTGTGTTGCTATGGTTTTATCAACAAATGTCTCTACGAGCGTTTTACGTTGTTCTACGGTGAATTCATTCGGTAGGGCAATTTCGTATTCCATGTAAGCCTTGGCATTGGCCCGTTCAAAGGTGTCCGCTGCTTGCCAGAATTCAACCGGATCTTTGACCCAGGAGGGCATGCATTGCCCTGGTTCGACATGTTCGAGGACTTCTGCACTCTTTTTGCGGATGCCTTCGTATTGCATGAGTCGGGAAATGTACAGGTAGTGGCTCAGTGCGTAGCCTTTATTTTTACTTTTGACGCTGAAATGGTAACTGGCCATGTTCACTTCCTTGGGGTGTTGTTGGTTTTTATGGAGTGAAACGCAATAAAAATCTCCGGATTATGTAATGCCTACAGGGCTGAAATAATCCGGTTAAAGGGGGTCAAGGGGGAATCGCCCCATTGCGTACTAGTTTCTCCGATTAGGAGAAACTGTCAAGTGCGAATTATTTAAAATAAAAATATAAATTCTTTTCAAGAAATTTTATTTTTATTTTAAATAATTATTTTCAGACTGCCCGATTGAATTATGGTAAAACCATAACTCAATCGGTAGCAGTTCTGAAAATTAGGCGGCAGATAGATGGCATTGGATAAATCAAAAAAACGTGGCAGACCTGCACAACTTTTACAAATCGCAGAGTTACATGCATTTGTAGACTATCTTTCACAGAAGAAGGATCGTTCTGATTTGCAGAATGATGTGATTGCAATGCTACGAATTGAAAAATTTAACTTTGAGTCATTGTCTGAAGCTGAACAGATCTTGGTGAAAGAGGCCTTAAAACCTTATCGTGAGCATATGAAGCTGAACTTATTGTTTGATGAGGTGTCTGTGAAGTATCCGCAGACCGCATATGAACGGAAGTTTGTGCAGTTGTTTGAGGCTTATCGGGACAATGCGTTGAGTGGTGCTGATTTTAATATCTTGAAAACCATGGCGACTCGTTATCTGAGTTTCAAAGCGCATAAGCTTGAGTTGAGTGATTTAGAGCTTTATTTGAGTCAGATCCAGAAGAAGGAAGCCAGCAAAAAAAGAACGGCTGAAAATCATCGTAAGTTTGAGTTGGGCGGTGCTGTGTTAGCTGCTTTCAAGGAGTTAGGGATTGATATTAGTCAAGATACGCCTGAACAGATGAAGAATCGCATTCAGAATACGAAAAAATTTCATGATGATGTAATGAAATCTAAGATATATCAAGAAGTTAAAAGTTATAAAAATGGATATTTTGAAAGAAATAAGCTTTTTCATCAGGTATTAGAGGGACTGAATACCTGGAAAAAAGACGGAGAGTTATTGTCAGTCATCGAAATTAAGAAAGCTTTAGTGAAAAATCAGTAATAGCCTTTCTGAGAAAGGCTATTCAGGCAATGCTATTCACCAATTAAAATGTCTATGCGATAAACCATTTAAAATGTCCTGTTTTTAACTGCAAGAGTCAAGAACAGGATTTAAATATCTTTGTTCAATAACAGCTTTCTGAGCTTTACGACTCGGCATACTTTTCTTGAGACGGGAACGTTTATTCTGTTTCTCCAACTCCTCATGTTGCTGCTGGATATGGGCCAGAACCGAGCCTAATCTTTTATTCTCAACCACTGCATTTTGCTGCAGTCCAGCCAGTTTATTGAAGACGCTATAGTTGATCTTCCGTCCTTCATGCATGATTGCCACAGTACCATCCGGGTACTCCAGAAATGAAATGTATAGCCCAACAAGCTTATGATTCAGCTCTGTCGGTTCAAGCATATAAATACACTTGTCATAGGTCAGGGTCAGATTCTTGGTGACCTTACGCGGTTCCTGCCAGGTAAAAATATCATCCAGTTCAAGATGAGATTCCGTTAATGGCCGATGTAAATTCTTTGTATTTCTCGCACATTTGGCGAACTTCTGATTGAACTGCTCAATAAAGCAGGGTAACCATATATTGGCCTCTGCAATCGAACCGATGCCTTCCAGGCGCATCTCCTTGATCAGACGATCCTGAAGTGTCCTGTTGGCACGTTCCACACGACCTTTGGCCTGTGGTGAGTTGGCAAAGATAATATCAATGTTTAACTCATTCAGAATCCGGCCAAATTGCGTGATCTGGCTGTCCTGACTGGATTTCTGGTTCACTCTGAATACCGAATGTTTGTCGCTGTAAAAGGCCAGCGGCTTACCGTATTGCTCAATGTAGGCTCGGGTGGAAAGCATATAGTCAAAGGTGGTTTCAGCCTCACAAAAGCGCAGATGCAACAGCTTTCCAGTGGCATCATCGATATAAACCAACAAGCAGCATTTGGCTGCTCGTCCTTCAAACCAGTCGTGATATGAGCCATCAATTTGGATCAGTTCACCGAAGCAATCCCGGTTATAACGTGGCTGATATGGACGCTTCAGGCGCTTGGATCGCGGAATCCACAGGTCATTGGCCGTCATCCAGCGCCGAAGCGTTTCTACCGGGATATTCAGGTCAAACATGCTGCTGAGCTTCTCATGCGCCAAGGTGGGTCCAAAGCCCAGCAAATGTTCAGCA
>NZ_JBVNBD010000006.1:0-11613 GCF_055632855.1 Acinetobacter sp. SW-226
CGCCAGCAGAAAGCCAAACAGCAAACAGAACAAGACTATCTAAATTTTTATCAATGTTCCACTTCCTGGTAAGAATTACGAACAAGATTCTAAGCGGTGAAAAACTAGCTGAGAAAGAGCTATTAGACAGTCTGAAACCAAAACCAAAATCTGATTATGAAATAGCCCAAGAGCTATTAGATCAGATCGACAAAGCCCAAGAATTATTAGATGAGCAGCTTGCTCACCAACCACCAGAGCCAACGGATTTACGCGCAAAACTAAACAAGATTAAGCAAGGGGGAATCTTCACCTGGGCAAGCCCAGGAAGAACAGGCTGAAACATTAAGTCAGAAGCTTGAACGCTTAAAACAAAGTAAACGGACGACTGAACCGCAACCGAAATCTGTTGCTGAGAACACACGAGATAACGACAACGACCTGTCCTTTTAAACATTTGGGAGCAGTCACATGACTGATGAAAACCACATAATCGACTTGCTGACAGCCATTGTCAGCACTATTGAAACTCAAGATGCCAACACCGAAGCATCAAAAAATCAGGTATTGAAGCAACTAGAAATCATTGCTTCAAATACTGAAAAAGTCAGTACAAACTTTCCTAAACTTGTCGAAGTGCTTTCTAGCTTTGACAACAAGATAGCTTCAAGTTTTGATGATATTCAAAATGTCAGCAAGCAGTTAAATAGTGTTGTTCAGCAAGTCAGTATTGCTGAAAAAGCAATTTTAAGTGTTCAGCAACAAGCACAGAACTTGCGTTTAGATGACACGATTAAAACGCTTTATGATGCAGATCAAACAGCGCAGCAACTCAATAGACACTTAAACAGCTCAAGCACGAAATATGCTGAGAATATGAGTGCTGCGACAAATATTGCGATTGATCAAATTAATAAATTAAAAAAAGAAGTCAGCACAATTGCAGACAGCTTCTCGCAGATCGTATCGACAGATATATCAAACAAGATCATTAGTGACGTATCTTCAAAACTGACACAGCAACTTATTCACCAGATGCAATCTGAAATTGACGTTAGTGCCAAGAAAACAGCCGAATCGCTTGCAACACGTACATTTGAACAGCTTGACACAACACTCAATAATTCAAAACAGACTATCGAAGCAAATAGTCGAGCATTTGAAAAATCAGTGATTGATACATTCAAGCAAGATATACAAACAGTTAAATCACTCAGTCAGCAATTGAATGAAACTGCTGAACAATCAAATACTTTGTATCTTGAACGTGAACAAGCATATCAAGCGCATGTATTGAAAGAGAAGAAAGAAACTAAGAAAAATTGGCTTATGCTATTGGGTGGAGGCTGGCTTATATTTTCACTAACAATGATGGCTACTGCAATGATGACTTCAAAATCTGCTGAAAGCATTGTAGATCAAGCATTACAGTATAAGAAGATGCAACAAAACTTTGTCAGAAATGGCTTTGCTCACATGCCAAACGAGCAATGTAAGTCATATATGCCGACTCAACAAATTGGACAAAATAGACAAATTGATTTCTGTTATTTCAGTAAAAAGCCGAGCTATGTTATTGATACAAGTCGAGGTACTTTGAATATCATCACAAGATAACCAAAAAAAGCCCCTAAATGGGGCTTTTTTTATTCAGTACCTTTATTTTTACTTTCAATGTACTTCTTTAACTTACTGTTTTTGACAGCATATAAACGCTTGTATTCTTTTTCAATTAAATGCGTCAAAACATCTTTTTGACTATCTCCAACAGCAGCAACAATATCGGCAAGCAGGTCAGCAACAGACTTATCAAGATATACATCAAGCCTTTGACTATCATCATTTTTTCGTCTTTCTCTGTATGCACGTTGACGCTGCGCATTAGTCAGTGGCGCAGGCTTTAACATATCGAGCGTCTTACTATCATTCAGGTCTTTCATTGCGTAATCTCCATTTTAATATTTATTGGTTACAGTGTAACATAAATAATTGTTACACGGTAATATTAAAAACATATTTATTAATTTATTTTATTGTTACCCGATAACTAAAAACTGTTACCCGATAACTAAAAGTTACCTGTAACAAATAAAAGTTACCCGATAACAATAAATAGTTACCGTGTAATTATTTATAATGTGTTTTATTTCAAAAAAAGTTACAGTGTAACAAAAAACCGCAACATTCAAAAAACCGCAACATTCAAAAAACGCACAGAATGCGCTGTATTCAATGAAACGGCTGACGGATATACAAACGTACTGCAACATATCAAAAATCGCTTACAACGCAAATGAGCGCAAAATAGAGCTATATTTAGCTTCAATTTGAGATACTAAAATTAGAAACAATGTTGAAACTCAAATTATTTATTAATCTTAAAATTTAAAAAATATGTGCAATATTAAAAATATCTAAACAATAACAACAATTTACAGAGCAGGCGGAGTGCCTGCGAACAACTGCAAGTGAATTTCGCCCACGCTTTTTCCCTGATTACAATCTTCCATTTGCTTCTAAAACTCAGATGCAGAGCATGTCGAAGACTGCGAACAACTACATTTTGCATCTAGATCGAGCGTAGCGAGCATAAAGCTTCTGAGCGAAGCGAAGGCATAGTTTTATTTGAATCATGCACAGCAGTTGCCTAAAACCGCCCCACCGCTATGAGCGAAGCGAATAGCAATAAAGTTTGAGCGTAGCGAAAACCGAGGGCGGTTTTCATACGGTTTTTAAAAAGCTTTTAAAGCCCCTTTAAAAGCTTTATGGCTTTTAAAGGGCTTTTAAAAGGCTTTTCGGAAGCCTGAAAGCTAGTAATAGCAATGCTTTCAGGGCTTTAATCTATACATTTGCCTAGGTTTTTACCGTCTTATCTATACATTTGCCTAGGTTTTTACCGTCTTATCTATACATTTGCCTAGGTTTATCTATACATTTACCTAGGTTTTGAAGCTAAAACTCCCATTTCACAAGGCTTACCTATACATTTACCTAGGTTGTTTTTTATTCGTTTTTCCTATTTACAAACAGAATCTATCAATCTAGTATCTATACATTATCCACAAAGTATAGATAAAAATGACTGTAGGTGTTGCTGAGAAAGTTAAAGTCATCACTCGAAATGACGAGATATTTACTAAAGATGAGCGCTATCCACCTGATCAATCAGTAATGCAAAATCGAATGATCGAGGCTTGGAACTCAATGTCAGTCGATGAAAAAAGAATATTTATTCTTGCAAGTCCTTTAGTGCGTTTATGTGATGCGACAGAAAAGACGATGTTTAGCATCTCTGCAAAAGACTATGCAGAAGCATGCAATATCGAATTAGCAACAGCATATAGTCAGTTAAAGCTAGCAGCAGATAATCTAAGAGGACGCTATTTCTCTTACATAAACAGCAAGGGCAATCGAGTATCAGTCCACTGGGTAATCAGGATCGAATACAGCGAAGCACAAATTAGTTTTTGTTTTCCTGATGAAGTGCTTTTCATGTTATCCGTGTTTGATTCAAATAACGCATACACACGTTTCAAAATCGAAACTGCGTTAAAGTTGAAAGGGGCACACTCATTACAGCTATATCAACTCTTAAAGCAATATGAAAAAATCGGTTATCGAGAGTTGACAGTTGAACAGTTTCGTCAAACATTTGAACTAACAAAGAAATATTCAATTATTAGTAATTTGAGAATCCGAGTAATAGAACCTGCTGTTTCTGAGATTTCTAAAAAAACAGATTTAAAAATAACTTTTTCACAAATTTTCAATGGCAAAAGCATCATAGGCTTTCGTTTCGATATTCAAACGAAAATAAAAAAATCATCTGAAAAAATTAAGCTTGAGCAACAAGCAACTGAACAACCAAAAAAAATCAGATCAATAGATATTTATCAAGCGATCTTAAAGAACAACATGCTTGATAGATTTAAACAAGTTAACGAATCAAGTGAAGAATTTATTAATCGAATAAGATTGGATTTAAAGAGTAACAATGCTGAAATTTGGATAAAAAAATTGGCAGAGTTCAATGTCTATCTTGATGAACCGCCTTTTTAATTATGATGCCAATTTTTTTGTGGAGCTTTAACAAAATTATTTGTTAAAGCTGTCCTCAAAAATTTGTCATCTTATTTTTTTAATTTTTCTCTACGTGCGTCATCATTGTGTAAATATAATGCTTCTTTCAAATCGTCAGAACATTTAAAAATTTTATTCTGTTCACGTTTTGAAGAAGATTTTAAAACTTTAGTGAGTAAACAAATAAACTGTTCTTGTTCATTTTGATTTAAAACATTTTCACTTTTATCAAAAATTTGTTTAATTACTAATTCAGAAATACCATATTTTTGAGAATCTACAATTTTTTTCTCAGTTGGGGTTAAATCTGGAAGAATATTGTTAAATACTTCAAGACTTTCACCAACTAATTTTTGAATATTTTGTAAAGTTTTTTTAGCAGTTTTTAGTTCTTCTTTATTTAGTTTATTACTTGTAATTTTATTTACAAGATCATTAACTTCTTGAGTATATTTTTTACTTTCAAAAACTGAAATATTGTTTTGTTCAGTCATTTTTTAACACCTTTAAAAATAAAAATATCTAATCATTACACTCAAAAAAAAACAAGTACAAATTATTTCTTTTAAATTATTAGAGTGTGAGAGTCGATGTCGGGTTAAACTTTTTACACGACATTTCACAGTTCCAAAATTTTATGAAATAAAATTTTGGAACTGTAGAAATGACGAAGTAAAAAGCGCACTTTAACCCAAACTTGACATTTCGCTTCGCTACATATCAATTTTGAGTCGTGCGCCCCCTCCCGAACTGGGGTCGAGGGGACTTTTAAACCGTTTTCATGAAGAAGTAATTTCTTGCGCTATGCACAGTAATTATTTTCATGTAACGTCTTAAAAGTAGAGAAGCAAAAGCAATGGCAGGAGCAGGATATGTCAGATAAAATCGTTATTCGCAATCAATATTCTTGCCGCGTATCTGTTGTCAAAAAAACAAATGGTCATACTCCATTAAGAGCAATTGCATATATTCAAGCACGAAAAATGAAAAATTCTCTCACTGGTGCAGAGCATGACTTTTCTAAAAAATCAGGTGTGATTGCTACAGACTTTTTGATGCCAACAGGCATCGAAACCCAGATGAATGAAGAACAGTTTTACAACCATTTAGAAAACAATTCTCATGCTTCGACTAACATTCTTGCTTACTCAACTATCATGTCTTTGCCCGCAGAATTATCTATAGATCAGCAAGAAGAATTAGTGCGAGATTTCTGCAAACTATTTACAGACACATATCAAACTTGTGTCAGTTTTGCGATTCACGAAGCAGATCATCTAATGAAGAAAAAGGCTAAATTGGCTGAGATTGAAAAATATAATTTGCCTGTCGAGGATGAAGATTTACACCTACAAACAAGAAATAATCATGTTCATTTAGTCATTCCATATTGCAAAATTGAAGCTATGACTGAACAAGATTTCAAAGCAAAACGTAAGAAAAAATCCTTCGGTGATACGTTTAAATTGGGTAGCCAAGTCAAAGATTTTAACCCGATAAAATGGGGTTCTGAGATTAAAAAAGATAAGCCCGACTTGATGAATACTGAGCAAAATTTTCTGAAATTCATGCGTGAAAAATGGTGTGACTGTAATAACAATGCACTAGAAAAAAATGGTCGGATTGAGCGTTACACGCACAAGTCTTATAAAGATTTAGGCTTACAAATTTCCGCGACGGTCCACGAAGGCGAAATGGTCAAAAGTCGTGTTGCCAGTGGTAAAAAAATGGATGTTCACGAATACAACCGCCAGCAGAAAGCCAAACAGCAAACAGAACAAGACTATCTAAATTTTATCAATGTTCCACTTCCTGCAGAATTAGCGAACAAGATTCTAAGCGGTGAAAAACTAGCTGAGAAAGAGCTATTAGACAGTCTGAAACCAAAACCAAAATCTGATTATGAAATAGCCCAAGAGCTATTAGATCAGATCGACAAAGCCCAAGAATTATTAGATGAGCAGCTTGCTCACCAACCACCAGAGCCAACGGATTTACGCGCAAAACTAAACAAGATTAAGCAAGGGGAATCTTCACCTGGGCAAGCCCAGGAAGAACAGGCTGAAACATTAAGTCAGAAGCTTGAACGCTTAAAACAAAGTAAACGGACGACTGAACCGCAACCGAAATCTGTTGCTGAGAACACACGAGATAACGACAACGACCTGTCCTTTTAAACATTTGGGAGCAGTCACATGACTGATGAAAACCACATAATCGACTTGCTGACAGCCATTGTCAGCACTATTGAAACTCAAGATGCCAACACCGAAGCATCAAAAAATCAGGTATTGAAGCAACTAGAAATCATTGCTTCAAATACTGAAAAAGTCAGTACAAACTTTCCTAAACTTGTCGAAGTGCTTTCTAGCTTTGACAACAAGATAGCTTCAAGTTTTGATGATATTCAAAATGTCAGCAAGCAGTTAAATAGTGTTGTTCAGCAAGTCAGTATTGCTGAAAAAGCAATTTTAAGTGTTCAGCAACAAGCACAGAACTTGCGTTTAGATGACACGATTAAAACGCTTTATGATGCAGATCAAACAGCGCAGCAACTCAATAGACACTTAAACAGCTCAAGCACGAAATATGCTGAGAATATGAGTGCTGCGACAAATATTGCGATTGATCAAATTAATAAATTAAAAAAAGAAGTCAGCACAATTGCAGACAGCTTCTCGCAGATCGTATCGACAGATATATCAAACAAGATCATTAGTGACGTATCTTCAAAACTGACACAGCAACTTATTCACCAGATGCAATCTGAAATTGACGTTAGTGCCAAGAAAACAGCCGAATCGCTTGCAACACGTACATTTGAACAGCTTGACACAACACTCAATAATTCAAAACAGACTATCGAAGCAAATAGTCGAGCATTTGAAAAATCAGTGATTGATACATTCAAGCAAGATATACAAACAGTTAAATCACTCAGTCAGCAATTGAATGAAACTGCTGAACAATCAAATACTTTGTATCTTGAACGTGAACAAGCATATCAAGCGCATGTATTGAAAGAGAAGAAAGAAACTAAGAAAAATTGGCTTATGCTATTGGGTGGAGGCTGGCTTATATTTTCACTAACAATGATGGCTACTGCAATGATGACTTCAAAATCTGCTGAAAGCATTGTAGATCAAGCATTACAGTATAAGAAGATGCAACAAAACTTTGTCAGAAATGGCTTTGCTCACATGCCAAACGAGCAATGTAAGTCATATATGCCGACTCAACAAATTGGACAAAATAGACAAATTGATTTCTGTTATTTCAGTAAAAAGCCGAGCTATGTTATTGATACAAGTCGAGGTACTTTGAATATCATCACAAGATAACCAAAAAAAAGCCCCTAAATGGGGCTTTTTTTATTCAGTACCTTTATTTTTACTTTCAATGTACTTCTTTAACTTACTGTTTTTGACAGCATATAAACGCTTGTATTCTTTTTCAATTAAATGCGTCAAAACATCTTTTTGACTATCTCCAACAGCAGCAACAATATCGGCAAGCAGGTCAGCAACAGACTTATCAAGATATACATCAAGCCTTTGACTATCATCATTTTTTCGTCTTTCTCTGTATGCACGTTGACGCTGCGCATTAGTCAGTGGCGCAGGCTTTAACATATCGAGCGTCTTACTATCATTCAGGTCTTTCATTGCGTAATCTCCATTTTAATATTTATTGGTTACAGTGTAACATAAATAATTGTTACACGGTAATATTAAAAACATATTTATTAATTTATTTTATTGTTACCCGATAACTAAAAACTGTTACCCGATAACTAAAAGTTACCTGTAACAAATAAAAGTTACCCGATAACAATAAATAGTTACCGTGTAATTATTTATAATGTGTTTTATTTCAAAAAAAGTTACAGTGTAACAAAAAACCGCAACATTCAAAAAACCGCAACATTCAAAAAACGCACAGAATGCGCTGTATTCAATGAAACGGCTGACGGATATACAAACGTACTGCAACATATCAAAAATCGCTTACAACGCAAATGAGCGCAAAATAGAGCTATATTTAGCTTCAATTTGAGATACTAAAATTAGAAACAATGTTGAAACTCAAATTATTTATTAATCTTAAAATTTAAAAAATATGTGCAATATTAAAAATATCTAAACAATAACAACAATTTACAGAGCAGGCGGAGTGCCTGCGAACAACTGCAAGTGAATTTCGCCCACGCTTTTTCCCTGATTACAATCTTCCATTTGCTTCTAAAACTCAGATGCAGAGCATGTCGAAGACTGCGAACAACTACATTTTGCATCTAGATCGAGCGTAGCGAGCATAAAGCTTCTGAGCGAAGCGAAGGCATAGTTTTATTTGAATCATGCACAGCAGTTGCCTAAAACCGCCCCACCGCTATGAGCGAAGCGAATAGCAATAAAGTTTGAGCGTAGCGAAAACCGAGGGCGGTTTTCATACGGTTTTTAAAAAGCTTTTAAAGCCCCTTTAAAAGCTTTATGGCTTTTAAAGGGCTTTTAAAAGGCTTTTCGGAAGCCTGAAAGCTAGTAATAGCAATGCTTTCAGGGCTTTAATCTATACATTTGCCTAGGTTTTTACCGTCTTATCTATACATTTGCCTAGGTTTTTACCGTCTTATCTATACATTTGCCTAGGTTTATCTATACATTTACCTAGGTTTTGAAGCTAAAACTCCCATTTCACAAGGCTTACCTATACATTTACCTAGGTTGTTTTTTATTCGTTTTTCCTATTTACAAACAGAATCTATCAATCTAGTATCTATACATTATCCACAAAGTATAGATAAAAATGACTGTAGGTGTTGCTGAGAAAGTTAAAGTCATCACTCGAAATGACGAGATATTTACTAAAGATGAGCGCTATCCACCTGATCAATCAGTAATGCAAAATCGAATGATCGAGGCTTGGAACTCAATGTCAGTCGATGAAAAAAGAATATTTATTCTTGCAAGTCCTTTAGTGCGTTTATGTGATGCGACAGAAAAGACGATGTTTAGCATCTCTGCAAAAGACTATGCAGAAGCATGCAATATCGAATTAGCAACAGCATATAGTCAGTTAAAGCTAGCAGCAGATAATCTAAGAGGACGCTATTTCTCTTACATAAACAGCAAGGGCAATCGAGTATCAGTCCACTGGGTAATCAGGATCGAATACAGCGAAGCACAAATTAGTTTTTGTTTTCCTGATGAAGTGCTTTTCATGTTATCCGTGTTTGATTCAAATAACGCATACACACGTTTCAAAATCGAAACTGCGTTAAAGTTGAAAGGGGCACACTCATTACAGCTATATCAACTCTTAAAGCAATATGAAAAAATCGGTTATCGAGAGTTGACAGTTGAACAGTTTCGTCAAACATTTGAACTAACAAAGAAATATTCAATTATTAGTAATTTGAGAATCCGAGTAATAGAACCTGCTGTTTCTGAGATTTCTAAAAAAACAGATTTAAAAATAACTTTTTCACAAATTTTCAATGGCAAAAGCATCATAGGCTTTCGTTTCGATATTCAAACGAAAATAAAAAAATCATCTGAAAAAATTAAGCTTGAGCAACAAGCAACTGAACAACCAAAAAAAATCAGATCAATAGATATTTATCAAGCGATCTTAAAGAACAACATGCTTGATAGATTTAAACAAGTTAACGAATCAAGTGAAGAATTTATTAATCGAATAAGATTGGATTTAAAGAGTAACAATGCTGAAATTTGGATAAAAAAATTGGCAGAGTTCAATGTCTATCTTGATGAACCGCCTTTTTAATTATGATGCCAATTTTTTTGTGGAGCTTTAACAAAATTATTTGTTAAAGCTGTCCTCAAAAATTTGTCATCTTATTTTTTTAATTTTTCTCTACGTGCGTCATCATTGTGTAAATATAATGCTTCTTTCAAATCGTCAGAACATTTAAAAATTTTATTCTGTTCACGTTTTGAAGAAGATTTTAAAACTTTAGTGAGTAAACAAATAAACTGTTCTTGTTCATTTTGATTTAAAACATTTTCACTTTTATCAAAAATTTGTTTAATTACTAATTCAGAAATACCATATTTTTGAGAATCTACAATTTTTTTCTCAGTTGGGGTTAAATCTGGAAGAATATTGTTAAATACTTCAAGACTTTCACCAACTAATTTTTGAATATTTTGTAAAGTTTTTTTAGCAGTTTTTAGTTCTTCTTTATTTAGTTTATTACTTGTAATTTTATTTACAAGATCATTAACTTCTTGAGTATATTTTTTACTTTCAAAAACTGAAATATTGTTTTGTTCAGTCATTTTTTAACACCTTTAAAAATAAAAATATCTAATCATTACACTCAAAAAAAACAAGTACAAATTATTTCTTTTAAATTATTAGAGTGTGAGAGTCGATGTCGGGTTAAACTTTTTACACGACATTTCACAGTTCCAAAATTTTATGAAATAAAATTTTGGAACTGTAGAAATGACGAAGTAAAAAGCGCACTTTAACCCAAACTTGACATTTCGCTTCGCTACATATCAATTTTGAGTCGTGCGCCCCCTCCCGAACTGGGGTCGAGGGGACTTTTAAACCGTTTTCATGAAGAAGTAATTTCTTGCGCTATGCACAGTAATTATTTTCATGTAACGTCTTAAAAGTAGAGAAGCAAAAGCAATGGCAGGAGCAGGATATGTCAGATAAAATCGTTATTCGCAATCAATATTCTTGCCGCGTATCTGTTGTCAAAAAAACAAATGGTCATACTCCATTAAGAGCAATTGCATATATTCAAGCACGAAAAATGAAAAATTCTCTCACTGGTGCAGAGCATGACTTTTCTAAAAAATCAGGTGTGATTGCTACAGACTTTTTGATGCCAACAGGCATCGAAACCCAGATGAATGAAGAACAGTTTTACAACCATTTAGAAAACAATTCTCATGCTTCGACTAACATTCTTGCTTACTCAACTATCATGTCTTTGCCCGCAGAATTATCTATAGATCAGCAAGAAGAATTAGTGCGAGATTTCTGCAAACTATTTACAGACACATATCAAACTTGTGTCAGTTTTGCGATTCACGAAGCAGATCATCTAATGAAGAAAAAGGCTAAATTGGCTGAGATTGAAAAATATAATTTGCCTGTCGAGGATGAAGATTTACACCTACAAACAAGAAATAATCATGTTCATTTAGTCATTCCATATTGCAAAATTGAAGCTATGACTGAACAAGATTTCAAAGCAAAACGTAAGAAAAAATCCTTCGGTGATACGTTTAAATTGGGTAGCCAAGTCAAAGATTTTAACCCGATAAAATGGGGTTCTGAGATTAAAAAAGATAAGCCCGACTTGATGAATACTGAGCAAAATTTTCTGAAATTCATGCGTGAAAAATGGTGTGACTGTAATAACAATGCACTAGAAAAAAATGCAGTCGGATTGAGTGTTACACGCACAAGTCTTATAAAGATTTAGGCTTATAAATTTCCGCGACGGTCCACGAAGGCGAAATGGTCAAAAGTCGTGTTGCCAGTGGTAAAAAAATGGATGTTCACGAATACAAC
>NZ_JBVNBD010000007.1:0-11240 GCF_055632855.1 Acinetobacter sp. SW-226
AAAAAGACATTAAATGTGGTTTAAGGTAATTTAAACTGCATTTAATGTCATGTTTTTGAGCTTTTCATGAAAAAATCCTCCGATCATTTCGTGATGTTTGGGGTTGAAGAATTACTCCAACAAGTCGGTCAAAATATTAAAACCGCTCGAATCCGCAGGAATATCACGATAAAAGAACTGGCAAACCGGAGTCATGTTGATGAGCGCACCATCAGCCGGTTAGAAAAAGGTGATAGCAGTATTAATTTTAAGAATCTGGTGACCGTGTTAATGATCTTAGGGCTTGAGGACTCGGTGTACGATCTTGCTGATCCAAATCAGGATCAAGTAGGCAAAGCACTAGAATTACAAAAACAGCCTAAGCGTGTACGGAAAATGGATCAACTGAGCGATGATTTCTAAGTATTAGCCATTGGGCAGGAAAAACCGGCTCCAGAAGCCTCTTTTCTCAGGTTCTACGTCCATAACTTCTGGCACAGGAATGCGCTTATTCTCTGTTGGCTCTGGAGTAGTCAATCCATCATGTTTCGGTTTAGTTTCGGATCGAAGATCCGTTGCTATATCTTGGTTAGGTTTCTGATCGGTAAACGTAGTCATATTGGTTTTTGGGGCTTCTAGTAGACGCTGCATTGCCTCAATTTGTTCATCCTTAACGTGTAACTGATCATTCTTAGCTTTTAATTCATCTCGTTGAAACTTCTCACGCTCATGAGCTTGTTCAAGCTGTTTTTGAAGCATGTGAACCTGCTGTTCAAGTAAGTGAACTTCTGACAACTTTCGTGTTTCGGTTGTCTGTGAACTGTTCACATGTTTAGATGGTTCACCAAAGACACGAATGGCTTCAGAAAAATCAATTTTACCATCACTATTCTTGCTTAAATTGCCTTTATTTATTTGTTTATAGACTGCTTGACGAGTCATTCCATAGAGACTTGAAAGCTCAATAACAGATAGTGATTTCATGTTGTCATTTGGGTTGTCTATTATGTGAACCAAGATACATCAAGAAATTGTCAACCGCTACATACACACTCAAGCTTTATCCTTTGAAACCTAAATTTCTAAGATGAGGAGTAAATTGCTTTTGCTGTATTGGATCTCTCAGCATTTCTTTGATTTTTGCAGCCAGAGCATCATAACTTTCTCCTTGAGTGGCTAAATGAGAGAGTTCATGTAGACGAGAAAGTTGATTGCCAAACATATTGATTTGAGCATCTGTTAATTTATAAAACTTCTCTGGCTCACTGTGATGGTTAATGCTTTTGGATTTTTCTTTAAATGAAAACTGAATATGAGTGACTTTACGACCAGTTTTCTTCTGCTCATACTTTACGTTTAAAGGGCTGTATTCATTGATTTGGTCTACAGCCGTGTCAATGACCCATCTTTTTAAATCAGCGAACAGAGGGTATCTTTTGCCGAGTTCTAGCATGGTTCGTAAATTCTCGACAGAGATCTCACGTTTTCCTATGGATCGATATTGGCTTAATAGCTCGTAAATACGTATAGCGTACGCACTACTCATACCAGCTATATCGGATAAGGAATATTTAGTAAATTCACGACTTAAATTAGAAATGAACGGTAAAATTTCTTTAGAGAATCTTAGACCAACAACACTTTTACTTTCTAGAAATCGTATAGATTGAACCCATCGCATTTTTATTGATTCATCGTCAATAGCTAGGTTTATCGACCTCTCGTATAAACGGTTAACACCATCTTTTAGATCTCGATAAGCTGTTTTTTCATGTACACCTAAATTTTTTAAATCATCAACGGTAACTCGATAAATTTCATCATCTGTAATTTCAGCATCCCTACTAATTTTACTGATAGCTGCTAAAACTATACGTTGTTCTGTTGAGCTTAACTGGTATGAAGCTTCAATTACTTGATTTGATTTAACGATTAACTCTTTTTTAGATAAGCTCATTAGTTATACTTTTTAAATAAATTATGAGAACTATAATATTCTCATAGTTGGTAGTCAATCCCTCATAGTTAAGTAGTCAATCCCTCATAGTTAAGTAGTCAATCCCTCATAGTTGGTAGTCAATCCCTCATAGTTAATCTTTAAAACCCTTGCTATATAAGGTATTCAGCTACCTTAAAAGATTTAAAAGATTTAAAAATAATTAAAAAGGCATTTGAAAAATTGCCCTTGGTTTTCGCTACGCTCAAACTCTATTGAATCTCGCTTTCGCTCGATTCGTCGGGGCAATTTTTTGGTCAATATTCCCGTGAATTTGAGAAAAAGCAAAAGCAAGATCAAAAGCAACTCGGAATTCGCTTCGCTCATAAAGTTTTTTTGCTCGCTACGCTCGATCTAGGCTCAATTTTCTACATGTGATTTACGCTTATTTAGGCTGTGAAGCCTAAAAAGCTGTTTTTCAGGGAGTCTAGGTGCGAATTTTGGTGGTTCGCTCGTAGACACTCGCTCTATAAATGCCTTTTAGCGGCTTAAAATGGCGTTTTTTAGCCCGATTACAAAGCTACGTGATGAAATGATGGTTTTTGTTATGAAATGGCTTAAATCGCAAATCAGAGCGAAATAGACACTCACCTCGTTTCGCTACTTTGCCGTAACCGAGGGAGCTATATCTCACTATCGTAGAGTTCACGTTGTTTATCGAATAGAGATGAGTAGGCAAATACTCATGTCATCCTCACAATACGTCGTTTTTTATATAAAAAATGGAAAAAACTCACAGTATGCCTGCTCACATCAATTTTTCTAAATTGCAAATATTCCCTGAGTTAGCAAGAAAACTATCAAACAGATTGGTGATTAACAGGACTGTTGAAATATCACATCATGTTTTTTCATTGAAATTTGCTTAGTCCTGATTTAGATCGGGAGACCAATCCCGATCGATCAGAACACAATGGCGACCAAACCATTTTTAGCTATGTTTTCGCTTTTTTAGATAACAACATAAAACCGACTCAAACTTTCGGAAACACATCTACATCAAGGATGCAGATTTTAAGACTCCCTTTACCTAATCGCACTGCCAATGCAACTAGAGTTCGCCTTGTGTTTTAGCAGTCAACAACCTGCCACGATTTCACCGTAAACGGCTTATACGCCCTAATCATCGTCTCTCCCTCTCCATGCCTTGCCGTAACAACTCAATGTCTAACAGCATGGAGATTCCCAAGTTATTTCTAACGATCTTAGCGATTAGAACGCCAATGCCCTTTTGTCTATCGATACTTCCGGTTTCCCCTCACCGCGGTTCCTTGGAATCACGAGGATATGATCTAAAGACAAAATCTGAGCGTATGGCTCTTAATCTACACGTGTCTGGGGTTTATGCTTCCCCATGTATACTGTTTAAGCTATCCGTTGACCCTTCTTGCTTGATGTAATCTTACTCAAAGGTGCCGCTGCTTCCAGATTTCTCCTCAGCTAGCCTGTAACATTGCTGTTACCTCAAACGCCATCAGTTGTGCCAATGAGCTGCGCACCCCTTGTATTTCTACAAGTGCATTTGCCGCAACACATTGCCGTTATTAACGAATCTTAACGTCCTGTCGGATTCTCACGGTAATCGTTAAAACAGGGTTTCGATGCAAGCATCTAGCTAGGCTATATCTAACCTAACGACCACTTCCCCGACTGAAAAACAGTCAGTTTATAGGCTCCCGTGTCCTTGTCGCCCAACCCCGTTTGCACGGATTGGATCGAAAACGAGTATTACAACTCGCTAGCGCCCATCAGATCGTACCGAACGCCCCTTCGGGAGTAGTACGCTCAATCGGTCAGTCGGGGATGGCTAATCCGCGACCGTGCGCTATCTAAAAAAACATGGCTTTAAGCAGGCTGTCGCCTGCTCAAAATCGTAAAAACGAAATGGTCAGGCAGTTGGTCAGACTGCTTTCAGTCAATGAATATCCCGACTATAAACCAAACAAAAAGAGGCGTAAATTCCGTCACCTAGGAACCACTTAATTGCACAATGACAAATTGTGTCAATTAAGTCCGACCAATGCCGAAGGCATTGGTAAACGTGGCTTTGCCACTACAAGCCTTATAAAATAAGGCTTTCATTGAAAATAAATATTGCTTGATGACAATGAAGTTTTTAGAATATTGTTTAATGACAATTTTATAAATATTGCTTGGTGACAATAAAATGATTCATTACAGCCCGAATAGCAGATATACCGCCCAAAAAATTGTAGATAAGGTATCGAATGGTGCGTATTTTTATAGTCACTTTTCTGTTGAAAGTGATGAGATGCTATTGGCAGATAAGATTCAGAATATTATTCAAAAATTAACTCAAAAATATGCTTTGGATTTAAGTCCCCGACAAAGAACTTATCGTTTAAACAGCAAAAATGAACCTATTGCAGATTTGATTGTGCAAAAGCGATTTGATCTGGACACTTGGGATTTCTGGTTGCTTGTGACTACTCCGAAAAGTCATGAATACAATGCGCTTAAAGAAGATGGAGAGTTAAAGAAAATTGCGAAGCAGCGTGTCTCGGAAGTTGAAACAACGTGGAATCGTGAAGAAGAACGAGCGCAGGTTGCTTTAATTCAGGCGTATTTTCAAGATCATGAGAAATTCAAATTTGTACTGCAAAAGCCATTTTTAAAACTGGCATTTGGGCAAGGAAAATTTGTGGAACTGGTGCGTTTATCTCACTCCAGTAAAAAGTCAAAAACCTATGCAGCGACTGAAAAAAGTGCCAAAAATTACACATGGACATGGCGATACGATGAGCCAACCGTTCAATTGCTTAAGAAGAAATATGTTGGAATCATGAATACCCTGATTTCTAACAAGGATAAGAGTGTTGGGATGAATGCGCTGAAAGACTTCTATGATGATCTCAAGCGTTATTCGGTCTTCAAGGGCAATCGCCATCAGATCGGGAAGTTATTCGTGGAGGCGGTAAGTTATCATTATAAAAAAACCAAACATGATTTTAGGAAAGCCGACTATTACGTTGCGCTTGAACTCAATTACCTTCCCCGAATGCAAAACTATGCGGATCATTTCACTCAGTATATTTTGATGCGGAGAGTACATGAGTTTGCAGATGTGGTTTTGAATAAGGATGCTGTTCATCCAGATACCTACAATGATCTTCTTAACGAGTATCTTGTTTGAGGCACTTACCCTTAGATCGTAAATAAAGCACAGATGGTTAAGATCAAAGGCAGTGCTGCACTCGCCATAAACCTTTGGGTTTTTGTGTTTAAATCCACTGTGTATTTTTTTGAATATTGCTTATATTTCAGGGTGAAGTACAGGCTTGAAACAAAGCACGCGATGAGGAAACTCAGCATTAACGCCATGCGATAAAGGTCAATACTGAGGTCCGTGCCTGCGGTAAATTTCTGGAATTGGTAGTAGTTGCTGCCCATGAGGAAAATTAGGCATAACAGTCCTAGCCCCATGGCGTTGTATTCCGGTTTTTTGTTGTGATCTCGGTATAAAAACTTAGTGATGAGCATGCTTAAAGCAAGGAAAAGTGGGATCAGAATGACCGTGAAGCCGATTAATAAATTACTGAATAGCCATGATTTAAGGTCTGGATTGTTTCGAAATTGGTAAATATTCAGAAATGGGAAAAACACCACGGGAAAGAAGTACATATAGGACAGCTTAGACGAGTCCATATTTTTAATTTTCATCATGAGGGATCAGGGTCCGAGCTGTCGTTAGGCTGATTCTAGCGGTTGTTTTGGCATGTCATGTTTTCTATTGTGTTATAATCGCATTCAAATGTAACACATTGGAGTTAAAGCCATGACAGAAGCGACTTTCACATTCCGCGTAGAGGAATCTTTGAAGAAAGAATTTTCGAGTTTTGCGAAGGATATGGACCGTAGCGGAGCGCAATTACTGCGTGACTTCATGCGTGATTTTGTGAAGAAGCAACAAGAAGCTGCATCTTATGATGAGTGGTTTAAGAAGCAGGTCCAGATCGGCTTAGATGAAGCCAATGCTGGTAAGTTAATTCCACATGAGGAAGTAAAGGCAGAGTTTGCTGCTAGACGTGCTGCAACATTGGCAAAACTGGCTGCAAAGAATGAAGATTGAATGGACGGAAACAGCTCGTCAGGATCGTAGAAATATCTATGATTATCTTGATGAGCATAACCCTATAGCAGCTATTGAAATTGATGATTTAATTGAAGAAAAAACTGATTTACTTGTTGATCATGTGTTGATGGGGCGAAGCGGTCGAGAGAAAGGCACACGAGAGTTAGTGCTTCATCCGCACTATGTTGTGGTGTATGACGTTAAAGACACGGTTCGTATTTTAAGAGTTTTGCATACATCGCAGCAGTGGGGGTAACTGACATAGACATCAAAATATCAAACTGTCTGCTAATAAAATAGCAAATATATATATTCTAAAAGAGGGTCTTTTTATTTGGGACTTACAACTGAATTTCAGGTAAACATAAGTTTAGTTGATGAAGTTTATACCTTTAAAATTATTGTAATATAAGGAAATTTTTTATTAAAAACTTACTATGTCTTTAGTAGATGCTATCAGTTCCCCTAGATTAAATACATATAAAACAAGCTTTAACTGTAATTTCGATAATGATGCGCTTAAGTATTACTATTGGAATCAGGCTATCTCAGCAGAAATATATGTATTACTTCATAATATTGAAATCTGTTTACGTAATAGAATACATACAGCTTTAAGCTTAAATATTTCTGAATTAAATAATGATACTCTTTCAGATAACTACAAATGGTATGAATTTTTTGATTTCAACGTACCAGATAAAGATGATCCAACAAAAATGGTTCTAGGTGAAACAGGAAAAGTTGTAGCATCTGCGAAAAGAAAGTTAAGTCAAAAAAGAATGAGAAAAACACCTCAGAATGTGATATCGAATATTGATTTTGGTGCTTGGCGACATATTTTTCAAATTTCTCATTGTAAAAATGGGGAAGTAATAGAATGGGATAAAATTAATCCAAAGATATTTGTGCATTACGGTGATATTAGAAATAGAGAAAAGCGTAAAGTTGTAATGGATCGCTTACGTGAAATTGGCTTACTGAGGAACAGAGTGGCGCATTTAGAACCTGTATGGAAATTCAAAGAAAGGAAAATTGGTAATAGAGTAATTGCAGAACCATCTTCTCCAACACAAATATTTTCTAATCTGAATCAAGAAATTGCCGCAACGGTTAGATTTCTGGGTTGGTTGTGTACGGATACTTATAGTTTTTATATAAAAACAAAATCTTATAAAAATTTGCAAAAATTAATTCAGCATCAAACAATACAGGATTTTGGTCTTTAAAAAGGAAGAGCCACTCATAAGAGTGGCTCTAAAATCTATGCTGACAGACACCACTTAATACGCGCTTGGGAATTAAGCTTGCATGAAAAAACATGCAGGTTCTGAAAGGCTACATATCTAGTATATATGAATAGATGCTAAAGTAAAGTTTAGTTTACAGTTTATAAAAAAGCCCGACATCCTGTTGGGCTTTTCGTATTGGGTGTTTAGGTATAACACTTGTCGGATCTCACGTCCTGATGTAGCGATTAAACCTATAGTTAAGATTCTCCATCTATTATTTAATATAGTTTTCTTCACATTTAATTAAAAACAATAAATTAGATGCTGTTAAGTGAAGTGCATAACTAGCTAAATATTCTGGAACTTCTTTTACTTCAGTACCTTGCCCATGTCCACCTTCTTTATTTCGAATGGTAGCTGCTCCAGTTTCGAGTAATGTACTTATTGAGCAAAATTGGGTTTGAAGGTATTGAGGAATTAAATGATTAGTTAGGCAATTATTAATAAGCTTTTTAGAGTTATCATTTTTATTAAAGTTCCAAGAATGCTTCTTATGGATAGCTTTCATGACACTTTCAAATGCTTTTAGACATTCATTGAGGCATTCCTTATATCGTTGATGTCTATAATGTTCGTGAGCAGCTAGAAATTCAGCAGATGAACCTTGATAGTCTTTATCTTTTCCAAGAAGTTGTAAGGCTGGTTTGACTACTTCAGAATGAATAAATTGTGAATCAACTTTAATTAGCTCACCTTGTTCAAACTGATACCCAACACCAGCTTCTTTAAATCTTATATTTAATTCATCAATTGCACTATCTGGTTCTTGTGAAGAGCAATAGTCATCTGGAGAATCCCTAATAATAATGTGTATAGCCTGAAAACATATTTCAATAATATCTAGGCAATGTTCATAATTTTTTTCGTTTAAGAAAAAATTGAAAAGTGCATCACTATCACTATCATATTTATTTCCAAGAGAAAATTGTCCATATTCTTTGCAGAATATTTTATGGATTTCCTTATAAAGTTCTTGAACTGATGGCTCATGTTTGTCGCCAAAAGAATCTTCTATTATTTGAATGACTTGTACACGTAGCTTATTTGAAATTTCGTTATATTGATAAACGTCGGTTACTTCTCCCCGTAATTTTTTTTGTCTTTTTGAAAACAGTTCAATTGCGCTCAATTTATATATCTCGATTTATGTAATAGCTCATATTGTAATAGCATTTTGTTAGAATTTTTAAAATTAACATAATGGTACTTATACGAAACACACTTTAAAATATCATTGTTTTTCATATAGTTGAAAAATTAACCAACCTAAAAAACCGATTTATAAATAAATCGGTTTTTTATTAAGCAAAGCTGTAACTTTTAGCCAATAAGATTGATTAAAAACATTCTTTTTTGCGTTTTTTCCTGATTTCTCAAGGGTCACAATTCAGAAATAATCCCCAATTTCTGCGGACAACTCTTGGGATAAAATAGGCCAACTTTGTAAGCTAAAACTTACACAGATTTAAGGATTTTGCGGATTGGTAATTCAAGGCATTAATCCTATGATGACTATATAGGGAATAGGATGTTTCCAGAAAAACAAGAATAAAAAAAGTAGCGCAAGGAATGGGCAGCACGAAATCAGCAAGACGAGCAACCCGATATGAAAAAGCCCGACAGGATGTCGGGCTTTTTTATTGCCTTATGATTTTAATTTCACTTTGACTCTACAAGATTTAATGCTATGGTATATATCAATGATATACATCTTGGTTTCGGGAGGTAATTATGGAAATTGCGAAAGTATTTCAAACTGGTCGCAGTCAGGCTGTTCGCTTGCCTAAAGCCTTTCGCTTTAATGGCACGGAAGTGGCCATCAAAAGCTTTGGGCGTGGTGTATTACTCATGCCCATCGACAATCCTTGGGATGTCATGTTAGAAGCCATAAATGAGTTTGAGGTTGGATTCCAATTGGAGCGAGCTGATCAAGGCGAACAGTTCCGTGAGGAGTTCAGATGATTTACCTCTTAGACACAAATATTTGTATCTATGTCATCAACAATAAGCCTCAACACGTTTTTGAGCGCTTTAAGCAATATCAACTCGGCCAGCTTGCGATTTCGAGTATCACGGCATCTGAGCTGGCTTTCGGTGTAGAGAAGTCTGGATCTGAACGCAATAAACAGGCGTTAAACAAGTTTTTGTCACCTTTAGAGATTCTTCCTTACGATGAACAAGCAATTTGGCATTACGCCAAATTACGCCAAGATCTTCAATCCACAGGTAAACCGATTGGCAGCTTAGATATGCTGATCGCTGCTCATGCTTTGGCATTGGATGTTGTATTAGTAACGAACAATACAAAAGAATTTGAACGGATTGATGGTCTGAAGCTAGAGAATTGGGTCTAATCGCTATATCTAGCCCTATGCAGGGCTAGAATTTGCATAAGAGATTTTATGTTAAATGGCCATTTTAACTATGAAACTAATTTAATTTTATACAAGCTGAGTCGTATCAACTTGGACTATAAGTTGAGTATTCAAATAAACATGCGAAAAATTCTTTTAGAAAATTAGGCTTAGCTTATTTATAGATGAAATTAAAACAGACATACACATAGTTACTTTTTTATGGCAACTTAATAAAGCGTTAATTAAAAAATAATGTATATTTTTCTATACAAGAATTTTTAATATCTAACATAATCTTAGCCCGAGCTGTATAATCATTTCCTCTTAATATTTTAACTTTTATTGGATCAGCTTGAAGTTTGTTAAGTGCTTCTAGGTAATCATCTTTAAGTTGTGATGAGGAATATTCTTCATTTTCAAAATTTTTTAATAGACTTGAGTCAAGATTAAACCACTGCTTAGCCCTATTATAGGCAATATCTATTTTTTTTCTATTATAAATAACATCGTCGATAAACTGGTTTTGAAGATGACAAATGTTATTTACTCTTTTATTTACATATTCTTCTTTTTCTTTCAGTAACTTTTCTTTCTGTAATTCTTTAGCTTTAAGCTCGTTAGTCTTTCCTTCACACCCTGCTAGTTGGTAATTTACATCATCATTCAGATATACAATTTTATCATTACTTTTTGCATAGAAACTTTGAAACCCAGTATAACCACCATAAGAGTTTTTAGCATTAACCTGCCCACATACACTTTTCCTTCCTTCTGTATTGATAACAACTTTGATATTACGAAATTGTGCAGATTCGGGATCTTTAAGCAGATCTTTTACATTTTTTTTTGTTTGATCCACCAAATTAGTGTTATCAGCAAAACCAGAAGTACTAGCTATAGTTGTTAATAATAAAATTAATGTAGAAGAAATTTTTTTCATTATGTTAGATAACATGTGATTAATAAAATCTTGATGATATAGTAAATTGCTGAGGTAGTTCAAGAATTAAATCACAATATTCATTTTACTAAAGTAACTAAATTCCGTGATTTTAGATAAAGTGAAGCCTTCAGGAGTTTTGATTTTTTTAATAAAAAACTGATGATGATAAATTGATTTTATATAAATAAGTTGAGTATTAAAAATAAACGTGCGAAAAATTCTTTTAGAAAATTAGGCTTAGCTTGTTTATATATGAAATTAAAACAGACTTACACATGGTTACTTTTTTATGGCAACTTAGGAGTTTTTATGAGCCAAATAGCAGAAAATGAAGATACTCACTATAAAGTGAAAATAGAGTTATTTGAAACAAATCATAACTATTTAGCAGCAATTATGCTAAATCAGGCCAAAATGGCAAAAGAAGAAGATATAGGACATAAATTTAGATGGATTATTCCAGCAATGTCGTTTGCAGTATTTAATATTGAATCGATTTGCAATTTGTATGGAAGTCAATTAGTTAAAAATTGGGAATTACTGGAAAGTTCTAGTTTTTTAGGAAAAGTTTCTTTAGTCA
>NZ_JBVNBD010000008.1:0-7702 GCF_055632855.1 Acinetobacter sp. SW-226
TCTAAAATTAACATAATACACGTTATACGAAATGCTTGAATTTTTCTTATAAGCATCAATATCTTATCCGAAACCATGACGGGGTTCAGCGCACTGTCATGGTTTCTTTGTGATTATTCACGTTCCACGCCTATTATTTGATCAATGTTTCACAACTTTGATTAGCACACCTAAACAAGCCTCTTAGCCATTCGGCAAGAAAAACCGGCTTAACCACCCTCTTTTCGGCTGCTCCGGTTCAACCTGCTCCGGTACTGGAATGCGCTTATTCTCTGTCTGCTCCGGAGTAGTCACTCCCTCATGTTTAGCTTCTGCTTTGTCCGGTTCTGGAGCTGTTTTGGCCATGCTTGGTTGCAGCGGTTCTTGATCGGTAAACGTAGTCATATTGGCTGTGGGAGGCTTCATTTCGATGAGAGTTAGAAGCGTATCTATACGAGCGTTCGCCTTGGATTCACGATCTTCGGCTTTTTCTAATTGTTTTTTTAGGAAGTCGATTTGGCTTTTCAGTTCTACCACTGTTTTATCAGTGTATTCAGGTGTATTTTGATTTTGTATTGAAGACGTATCAATACGTTTTGCCTGTTTTGCTCCAAAAGGCTCACCATAGACACGAAGTAGTTCTGAAAAATCTATAAAACCATCATGGTCACGACTTAAAACACCATTTTTTATATCTTTATATAGTGTAGCTCTAGATTTTTTATACAACGTTGCAGCATCACTAACACTGTATTTTGTAGCTGTATTCATAGTGTATTGCTGTGTATTTTGAAAATGTATTGGAGAATACAATATGTGTATTCTCCAATACACTCAAGCTTTAAAGCCAAGGTTTTGTAGGTGGGGGAAAAACTGCTTTTGTTGTATTGGATCTCTCAGCATTTCTTTGATTTTTGCTGCTAAGCTCTCATAGCTTTCATTGCCATTTGCTAAGTTTGAAAATTCAGGTAGTCGTGAAAGCTGATTGCCAAACATATTGATTTGAGCATCTGTCATTTGGTGGAATGTTACTTGGGATGTTTTTGTTAATTCATGTTGAGCTGGTATTGCTTTTGATTTAATTCTGAATTGAATATCTGTGATAACTCTACCTTTTTTGAATTGGTCATAGTCAACGGTAATATTGGTATGTTTATTAATTTCACTTACTGCTCTGTCTAAGACATTAGATTTAAAGTTAGACATAGTTGAATATTCAGTCGCATCCAGCCCTAATTTTGATCTAAGATCGTTAATACTATATTTCTCAGTTTTTGCTACATTCAACCATTTAATTAATAGCTCATATAGTCTGATGCTATATTTACTCTTAAAGTCAGACACTTGTTCTATATGGTATTTTGTGAATTGTTCGCTTAATCGGCTAATTAAGCTGATAACTTCGTTACTAAGGTATAAAACGATAAGGCCACTAGAATCTACATAGGTCACTTTGTTTACCCAATTCGCTGTAGTAAGAGCTTCTTGGCCCTTATATCTATCTAAATAACTAAACTCCCTTCTTTTTAGTGTTTTCGCTGCCTCTCTAAGCAAGCCATAGGCATTATTACCATCTACTTTAAATTGATGAACGTAGTCACTTACGAGTACTTCTATTGGTGTATCAGATGTGAGATTAGAAGACTCTCTAGCTCCAACTATGGCCAAGAGCATAATACGTTGCTCTATGAGTGATAAGTTGAAAGAGGCATCGATAAGAGCATTATCCTTAACAACTAATTTATTGTTATTTGTCATGATATGAAGCTTATTAATTCATTTAACTAGGTTATATGCTATATATTTTAAATAGTCAATAATTCAGCTATTCAAATACCCCTTAAACCTATCTTTATAACCCCTTAAACCTATCTTTATAACCCCTTAAACCTATCTTTATAACCCCTTAAACCTATCTTTATAACCCCTTAAACTATTGCAAATAAAGGCTTACAGCATCTCTAAAAGCATTTAAAAACATTAAAATTTATTAAAAGCCCTGGCAAAGAAAAATTGCCCTTGGTTTTCGCTACGCTCAAACTCTATTGAATCTCGCTTTCGCTCGATTCGTGGGGCAATTTTTTGGCTAATATCGTTATGACTTTGATAAAAAGCAAAGGCAAGAGCAAAAGCAACTCGGAATTCGCTTCGCTCATAAAGCTTTTTTACTCGCTATGCTCGTTCTAGACTCAAATTAAGCTCATTTATCCATAAAATTTTGAAATCCATTTACAAAAAAGCAGTTTTTCAGGGAGTCTAGGCGCGACTTTTCAGTGTGGCACTCGTAGACACTCGTTCAATACGTCCTATTTGACGCATATTGAATGTTTTCTGCTTTACACATAGTTTCCATCTTATTCAGTTTAAAAGTGGCTAAAACGAGCGCTCTGTCGCTTTAAATGGGTTTCTACTGTCCTGCTCAAATCCATCTACTGTAGTTTTGAGAATTTCATTTTGTGCATGCCTCTCCGCAGTTCTTATTTTTTGATCTACAGTCATTTGATTTTTTTCGATTAAAACAGCCGTTGCTGCTGCATCGATAAAAATTTGTTGCAGGCGTTTTAAGTCATTCGGTTGATTGGCATGAAAACCAGTGACATCAAACAGCTTTTTACACATTGCACCCAAATAGTAATTTTCTCGATCTCGTTGTTTTTTTAGACTTGGATCTGGCTTGTCTACTTTCGCATCGATGCGCTTTTTCTGGTTTCTGAGTTTGATTTCAGCTTTCTTCTGATCCTGTTGTTGAAGATAGTTTTTTAAGGCATCCAATTTTAAAAAATGTGAATCAATGTCGGAACGGTTGGCTAAATTTAAAATTTCACGTTCAAATTTTGTTGGCGTAGGCTGCGATTGAATTTTGGTCAAAGCGGCCATTTGTTTGAGATAGGCATTTTTTTCATAACGACATTTTTTAATGAGAAGCCAATCTGCTTCAGAAAAATCAGCCATGCTTTTTTTGCCTGGAAGGATGTCTAGAAAGCGCTGTTCTATTTTTCTTTTGAAGGGCAGTTCTTGAATATGTTTGATCAGTTGTTTCACATCATCCAAAGTTAAAACCAATGTTTTGCGACCGACCATAAAAGCCCCTCGAATTCTGATTAAGTTTGCTGTTAGTACAGTCAGTTTAACCCGTAGGTACAGTGAATTTAAAAATTAATTCTGTATGACAGAATTAATTTTTATCTCAGTCTCCCTGTCTTTTTTGCAAAACTATCCCTAGCGTGATAGTTTTGCAAAAAAGACAGAAGTCTTCGTCCTGCGGAGCAAAAGCAAAAGCCCCGAAAATCGAGAGTAGTAATCAATGTTTTACATGGACATTCGGCATAATGTGAAGAAGGCGAATAGCAGCAAAAATGCCTTCCATTACCTCACCAGGACTGGACATTTCTTGGCGAAAAAACAGGATGAAGAATTAGAGTTTGTCCGTTCCGGACATCTCCCTGCTTGGGCGAAAAATCGGCCTGCAGATTTTTGGAAAAGTGCCGATCAGCATGAAATTGAACGGGGTCGGACATCGACTGTTTTAACGGTTGCTTTGCCGAAAGAGCTGAACCGATTGCAGCGAATTGAATTGGTGGAATCCTTTATTCGAGAATTCACAGCGACCTATCAGTTCCCCTATACCGCAGCGGTACACAATCATGCCAGTGCTTTAACGGGTGAGGATCAACCGCATTTACATCTGATGTACTCTGAACGTAGCCTTGCCGATGGAATAGAACGATCACCGGAACAGTTTTTTAAACAGTACCGCCCCAAAAATCCACAGCAAGGGGGTGCACAAAAAATGACGGCCAATGCTTTGGGCCAGGGAAAGAATCAGGTGGTAATTTTTAGGCAGACGACCGAACAATTACTGAATGATTGCCTGCAGAAATATGCCCCACAGAAAACCATCATGCTTAATGGTCTAGCGTTAACGGTTGAAAATAGCGTTTCTTGTTTATCGAATCGGGATTACAACAAACAGTTTGGTACCGATTTAAAAGATGTTCCGCAGATTCCAAGGTGGAAACTGTACAGTGCGGATCCCATTGTTCAGCTAGACGTTCAGGCACAGAAAGAAACCATTCAGCAGATCCGTAAACATAACAAAGCAGAGTTGTACAAAGCCGAGTATGAGAAGGAACTGGAAAAACGAGCGTTAGCACAGACAACACCGCTACAACAACGATATGCCGATCCTAAAGAATATAAGGATTATGAACTGAATCAATTACAGAAAAATATCGTGGATGCTTGTCAGAGCATGACGACACAGGTCGATCTAAGAGCAAAACATCAAGAAATTTGTAAGGTGACGAATCGACTTTTTGAACACCGGACCTTTGGTCAAACGCTATTGGCATTACAACAGAATAATCTGATGACTAATTTTAGTTGTGAGCAGTTGATTAATACTGGTGCTGACTTTATTCAGATTAACTTGAAAAATGCAGATTCGGAGGTTTGGGAAAAGCTCGATGCCTTTTGTGGGAATGAAGCCGATCGAGATTTTTTACAGTATCACTTGAGACATTTAGCTCAGTTTATTCAGCAGTTATATGATATTGATACGAAGCGAAGTCGGACTTTTGAGCAGAACTTTAGTTATCAATTTTATCCGTGGCAACGTCATGATATACAGCAAAACTTTGAGCAGAAACAGACTGAGATGCGAGTATTCATGCAATTGTATGAGAGTTTTATAGCGCCAGTGGCCAATCGCTATTTTCCTGAAGATTATGAATTGTATCTGCAGCAGTACCTGGAAAAATTTAAAGAAAGGGATCAGCAGATCACGGCTGCATTAGCTGCTGATATTGAACCGATGATCACCACTAAAATGGAAAGTGAACAGGAAAAAAGAAATGATCTTGGCAATATTTATGACAGACCTGGCTTTTAGGAGACGAAAATGAATGTGATGGAATCCGTATTTGATGAGAACATTCCACTGATGATGGAAAAGTCTAAAGAAGAACCCGTTTTTATTCTGGGAGAAGATGAGCCTAAATATGTTCTTTTGTCATTTGAAGATTATAAGAATTTGACTAAAAGTAACTAATCTGGATTAAGCTAAATTACTATTTTTATCTAAAAAATGCTTTAAATATTCAATTTACACGAATTCCAGTATGGTTTTTTAAATCAAAACTAAGTATCTGAAAAATATCATGAATATTATTTAAGCGTCCAAATTGGTTTAATTGGCTAAACCCAACTAATTTGGACGCTTAACCTTGTAACTAGTTGTTTTATATGAATTGTTGTAAAAATCAACAATCTATGCTGCATTTCGCATAAGGTGTATTATGTTAATTTAGGAGAACTTAATCATCATAAGTCAAATCATCTTCATCAATATTGATAAAATCAGGCTTAGGATCAACATTAAATTGAACAACAGAAATTAAGTCTTTTCCTAAAATTTTGGCTTTCCCAACCCTATGCATACCATCCATTAATCTTCCTTGTGAACATAGAATAATTGGATAAGATAAATCTGCTTCCTGAATTAATTGCATGTGTTCAATAATTTCTTGAGTTGTTGGATGAGACTCTGGATACCAATATGGCTCTTCTAATTCCCTAATTTCTGATAGTGGAATTTCTTTCACTTTAAATTTTTTAGTTAACTCTACTAGATTATGTACATCCCAAATATAGGTATCATTTCCAACTTTCCTAAAATGATATTGCTTTCTCATAAAGTTAAAACCAAATTATAAATACAATAAGGATTAAAACATAAAACCCCACCGATTTAACATAATGGGCATTACACGAAGCAAGGACAATAGATCCTCACTTTTGCAGTTCGCATAAGAGATTTTATGTTAAATATGAGTCTTGTTATTAGCGACATATAGTGTCGCTTTTGTTTATCTACCATATTGAAATTTAAATTATTTTGTAAGAATCTTATTAGATAGTCTATTTAAATTATTTTGAGATCTAATATGGCAGTTTACGGTAGTTCTAATGTTTTAAAACACATTTCTGATTGGGATGGATGGTCTAAAAGCTATGGTCCTAGTGACGAAGTTCCTCATTCTGGAATATATAAATGTAGTGGATGTAATAAAGAAATTACATCAAATAAAGGTGATAAGTTTCCACCACAGAATCATCATCAGCATGGTTCTAACTTAAGTTCAATCCAATGGAAGATTATTATCTTTACAGATACAGAAGGAAAATACTAATTAAAAAATGGGAGCTTAAGCTCCCATTTTTATTGATGATTATTTAACTCTTTCAGCATTGCATCCCGAAGAATTTCATTCATACGAGTTTGATAGCCTTTACCCTGTGCTTTGAACCATGCAAGTACATCAGCATCTAAGCGAATAGAGGTTTGTTGCTTCACTGGCCGATAGAACTGATTCTGGCGTACAGCATTACTCCAGTCGGTAATTTCAGGAATATCAGACAGGTCTAATTGATCATCAGAAATATTCCCTTTAGCAAGCAAGCGTTTAATTTCAGCATCTTGCTTGTCGCCGAATTTTTCATTCAGCTCTTTGCGTGAATATCTAACCATGCTCATATTTATCTCGCTCCGCTTTAGTTACCTGTCTTGCACTAATGATTCGTATGATTTCACTGTTATCTTCATCAAAGATGGTATGTGCCACCAGTAGCATTAGTACGCCTTTAACTCTTCCAATGGTTTGCCAACGTTCTTCACCATCGGTATGTCTATCTTGGATTGAGATCCTTAATGGATCATCAAAAATAAGGCTTGCGGTTTCGAAAGAGATATCATGCTTTTTCTGATTCTTTCGATTCTTAGTCTCATCCCATTCAAAATACTGTTCCATAGAAAACATTCAAATTTGTATATACAATAATGTATCACAAAATTGTATCACTCAAGTTGAGAAGCGTAATTTTTAGTCAGATTTATTGGCAAGAACTATCAAAATTGATTATAAAAAAAGCCGACTTGTTTCCAAGCCGGTTTTTTGCTGTTTTTTGATTTTTCTATTTTAATATAACTAATTGATATTAAATAATTATTACAAAACGATTTCGTATAAGCACCATTATGTTAAGTAGTAGATATAAGAGAGTTTGTTTTATAAACAAATAGACTTGAATTAAGGATGAACGTCATTATAAGACGTTCTCTTATTGCATAAATAATCTATAAAAATTGTAATAAGCTAATACTATGTTTGAGATTAATTAGATGGCTGAAAACAAAATCATTAAATTTGATGAATTTACTCGTGAACAAATGATTTATTCATTAAAAAAATATGCTCTAAAAGAGCTTGATTTAGATCTTGGAAACTTTCCAGCTCAATTCTTATTTGATTTCATTGTTGAAGAGTTTGGACATCATTTTTACAATCAAGCTCTAACAGACACTCATGAATGGTTAGCTGAGAGATTTTCCTATTTAAATGATGACTTATTTATATTAACTAAGGAAAAACCTAAAGAGAAAACTGTTAAAAAATTCTAAAATTAACATAATACACGTTATACGAAATGCTTGAATTTTTCTTATAAGCATCAATATCTTATCCGAAACCATGACGGGGTTCAGCGCACTGTCATGGTTTCTTTGTGATTATTCACGTTCCACGCCTATTATTTGATCAATGTTTCACAACTTTGATTAGCACACCTAAACAAGCCTCTTAGCCATTCGGCAAGAAAAACCGGCTTAACCACCCTCTTTTCGGCTGCTCCGGTTCAACCTGCTCCGGTACTGGAATGCGCTTAT
>NZ_JBVNBD010000009.1:0-6494 GCF_055632855.1 Acinetobacter sp. SW-226
TTTCTGTTTCGACCGGAGTAGTCAATCCGTCATCTTTCTGGCCTGGTTCTAGTCTAGGATTCTCTGTCATCTCAGAATGAACAGGAGGAGCAACTTTGTGCTCTTCTACCTCTGTTTTTGGTTGTTCAAGCTGACCTTTAAACTCAATTCTATGAGTCAAATCTTCTATGTGTTGCATCAAAGCCTTTTCTCTATGATTGGCTAAGTCCAATTGATTTTTGAGTAGAGAAATTTGATCTTTCAATACATTTTCAATTTCAGATTGAACACGTACTTGTACATCCTTTTGAACGTGTTCAGTACGTGTATTGGACTGAACACCGATAGGGTTACCATAGACCCTGATAAGTTCAGATAAATCTATAAGACCATCATGATCCCTTGATAATTCACCATTTTTTATAGCTTCATATATTGTTGTTCGTGATTTTTTAAAAGCTTTACTTGCGTCCATGACGCTGAATTTTGTTGTGTTCAATGTAATCCCTCAGTGCATGTACAAGGATGTTTAGATGAACATCCTACCTGAACATGAAGTTTATTTTGTACTAAATCCTACTTTTTTAAGATGTGGCAAAAGCTCTTCAAACTTCTCTTTATCTTTTAGCATTTCAGCAATTCGAACTGCAAATTGTGGGTAGCTTTCTGTACCTTGAGAATATTTATTCATGTCTGGAAGTTCAGAAAGTTTATTAGCAAAAAGGTGACGTTGTGCATCGGTCATTTTTGAGAAAAGTTCAAGTGAAGTTGAACTTTTAGAGGTGATCACTTTCTTTTGCTTAAATGTGAAAGAGAATCCTGAAATGTTACGGCCTTTTTTATGTTGCTCACATTTAACGTTAATGTCTGTGTGCTCATTAACTTGGGCAATAGCTAGATTTAACACTCGATCCTTGAAGTTTCCCATTCTAGTGTATTCATCATCGAGAACACCTATCTTCTGCCTGAACTCTGCTAGTTCAATAACAGGTGTTTGGCCAGTACTACGCCAAGCAATCAATAATTCGTATAAACGTACAGCGTAAGCACTACTAAGATCGCTAATCTGCTGTAGCTCATATTTTGTGAATTGTTCTTCTAAACGTGTAATAAGAGGCACGATTGCAGGTGCAAATATTAATTTTACTGTTGCTTCATCATCAATGTATCTAATTTCACTGACCCAGCGGCTTAGGACATTCTCAATATTTCCTCTTTTATTTACTTCTTGATAGCTAAATTGGCGTGCGAATAAGTCTTTACACGCATCTTTGAGAGCTTGATAAGCTGTTTGTCGTGCAACATTAAACTGGTTTACATAACTCTCTGCATGAACCTCTAATGGGTCATTTGCATTGATACCTCTGCCACTACCTCTTGCCTCGACAATGGCCAATAGGATTAAACGTTGTTCTACTAAGTCCAAATTATAGCTAGCATTTATTAGAGCATTATCTTTAACAACTAAATCCCGCATCTTATTTATCTACATTATTATTTATGAATATAAGTCTATATTAATAACTATGTAGATTTATGCAAGGTAAACGTAGTTAAATCTACAAAAAATATTATAAAGACTTATGGTAGGTAAACGTAGTCATATTGGTAGGTAAACGTAGTCATATTGGTAGGTAAACGTAGTCATATTGGTAGGTAAACGTAGTCATATAAGCTCTACAGGCCTTTAAAATAAAGGTGTTCAGCTAGTCTAAAAGCATTTAAAAACTTTAAAATTATTAAAAGCCCTGGCAAAGAAAAATTGCCCTTGGTTTTCGCTACGCTCAAACTCTGTTGAATCTCGCTTTCGCTCGATTCGTGGGGCAATTTTTTAGATCATCCTGTTGTGACTTTTAGAAAAAGCAAAAGCAACTCGGAATTCGCTTCGCTCATAAAGCTTTTTTACTCGCTACGCTCGATCTAGGCCCAATTTTCTGCATGTGATTTACGCTTATTTAGGCTTCACAGCCTAAAAAGCTGTTTTTCAGAGAGTCGAGGTGCGAATTTTGTTGCTTCGCTCGTAGACACTCGCTCTATTCATCCCGATTAGAACAAAAATAGCCTCTATTTAGCCCTCATTTGCGTTTTTTGACCTGATTACTCATTTCAATAGTAGATTCTATGTTTTAAGTAAAAATGTGGCTGAAATCGCATGTAAGAGCGTTTTAACGTGGGTTTTATTTTTGATCTGTAGGCTAGAGTTCCCGTTTATAGATTTTTCCCTTAGAAACACAATAGCCAGGATCTCTTTTGGTCAAGCACTATCTTTACTGTCAGTTAAGTCAATTAAATGGATTGGGAGCCGGTACATACCGGCAATTTTTGGTTCACACATCACGCATCTAAAGATAAAAGCTCCAAAGCCTTATGCTATAAGGGATACAGCGATTTTTCATCTGCCTGGAAAGCGTTTACGCTTTTAGCATGATTTTTGTTATCTTTCATAGACTTAGCTGTAAACACTTTTTATTGCGAATAAAGTGCAATATTTACTTACAAAACAATAAGATAGATTGTAATCACCTTTGTTTACGCTTTTATGTGAATTTCTCTTTTTATATTAGCTATTTAACCTGTAATCATTAAAACTTAACACAGTGTTTACTTATATTTGATAGTTACTTTTTAGAAATTAGGTGCTTAGATTGAAAACAAATGATAGGAGTTTTTATGAACAGTACTCGAACGGTTGCCGTCAGATTAGACAATCAGGTTGCACAAGAATATGAGCGTTTGGCTCAGTTGAAGGGCGATAAATTAGGGACTTATCTGCGGGATCTTCTGACCAGTAATTTACAGATGGCCAGTATTGAACGGCAGGCCAGTCGGATTGAAACAGTAGTGAATGATTTCGAAAAGCAGATTAACTATTCCCTCGATAAGTTTACTGAAGCCAATTATCTGAACAAAAAATTCTTTGAAGATTTTGGTGGAGTGTACATGATGCTACTCGGTACGCTTATGCATTTAAAAGTAGAAAGAGATGATATTCGCGGTATGCAGAGACAAGGAAATGCGTATGCCCAAAAGAACTATTTTGAAGGGAAAAAGCCATGAGCAATATTATTCAACTCTCTAAACCATGTGCTTTCTGTGATTCAAGGGACAACGTACAGCTTTTTGCAGGACTGATGCTTTGCGGAAATTGTCAGGAAAACATCCGGATCACTAATCCTGGCATGTTTGAGGTCAATGATCAGATTGAACAAAAAGCCCAGGATTAACCTGGGCTGCGTATAAGAGATTTTATGTTAAATATTTATGCGACACAGATAGTCGTATAGATGTAATTGTTTGATTGACTTCGCTTAATTAAAAATAGATTATTTGTATAGTTTTTAATTAATTAGGAAGATGAAATGTCATTAATTTCAGCTCAAGAAGCACGTGAAAATGCCGAGAAATTTAGTTTAAGTGCTGATGAAATACTAAAACAAGTAGCAAACTCTATTTCAGCTAATTCTAAAGCTGGTAACACAGAAATTATTGTAGGCTTTTTGGCAAAGGTTGTTGATCAAGCTGAGCTAAATTTTGTGGAAAAAAGTCTGAAAGAAAAAGGGTACACCGTTGAAATTTTAAATCACGGAAACAATGTTCATATTAAAATTAATTATTAATAGCCATGAATGAAAAAAATGTTTTAGATTTAGAGAAATATAAAGCTTTATATGAATTTCAAAAAAATCAGTTTGATACCATCAAAGCCCACTACAGTAAGTTAGAAGATAAAGCGATTAAGTATCTTACCTATACAACAGTATTTATCACGGCTTTCTCTTTAATTGCTAAGTATTACCTGATAGATCAAGAAGTAAGACCAAATATTTATATATTTTTACTAACATCATTTTATATTGGACTAACTTTTATTTTTTTATGTCTAGCGATAGGAAAGATTTTTTCTTGCTTACAGGTGAAAGAACTTTTCAGAGTTAATACTACGGAAGGAATGATAGATTATTTCGAAAAGTATAGTCGGGGAACCGTATATTTAGGGCTAGCTCATCATTATAAAGATGTAATTAAGTCATATTCTGAAGTGATTGATGAGAAGGCAGATCTATTACAACAAGCTTTTAAAAATATTAGAGATGCTGGTGGTTCATTAATCATTGTGATAATACTTGTGATTTTAAGTAAAACTTTAGGAATTTAAATAAATTGAGTAATGCTAATCAAGGTGAAGTTAAACCTGATTTTGTTCCTGCTCCTGCACCAGAACGAGATCAATTTACAGCTAAACCAACAAAACCAAAGTGAGATGAATGTATGAGTAATCAATCAGATGAACAAGTCAAACCTGACTTTGTGCCACCACCACCTTTAATTCGCATTGGTGAATCTCAAGAAATAAAAAAACCTCAAAAATAAAAAAAGGAAGCATAGCTTCCTTTTTTTATAAATCTAAAGTTAGAGAAGTATGCTCTGAAATTTTACTTTGGAGTAAAGCTATCAACGCTTCTAATTCAACCTTTGCTTCTGACTTTAAGCCTAGGCAGGTACCAATACCGTTAGCATCAGTACTTAATCGTTTGGATAAAGAGATCATAAAATCTTTTTTAGAATTATCATTTTTAAGTTGATAGGCATGTAAATGAAATGAATCAGCAATATCAGGATTTTCATTTAGATGATCAAATGAGAATTCTTTCTTCATATAGTCTAGAAGCACATCTTGAATGACTAATACCATTTTTTTGTTAATATGCTCAAAGGTTTCTACTTTATGATGCATTTGAACAAGAATAGTCTTTGCAGTCATTTTCCAGTTCATACCAAAGGGCTTTTTTTCAACCTCTATATTCTTATCTAAAATTTTTAACTCTTTTAATAAGTTCTGACGTTCTGGCCAAATTGTTCCTGTTGTGTCTAATGTTTGTAATTCAATTCCAACAAAATCTTTAACTTTCCCATCCTTTGCCGAAATAAGGAAAAAATCTACATTTCCTCCAGGAATCTTTACTTCTGGGACTAAATGTAATTCATTTCCTGGAGTATGACCTGTAAGGAGATGAATACAGTCTATAAATATCTGTTTTCTTTCAAGAAGTCGATTCGGGCAAATAATTGTTGATATTTTCTCTGCTTTTTTATCTATTGGGCTTGAGTATTGTAATGTACATGTCCCTATTGCAATAGATGGATCAGATTTTCTTGTTTTATAACATTTTTTCCTAGAATAAGGACATGTTTGATCTTCTATTGCTTGAATTAGCTCATTTTTATCATGAGTGGTTTTTAATCCAAAAATTTCTACAATTTTACTCATTAAGTACTCTACGTTTTGCTGTCTCTAGATAGCTTCTTGAAATATCTATACCAATAGATTTTCTATTCAAAATCTTAGCTGCTATACAAGTAGTGCCTGTCCCAACAAAAGGATCTAGAATAACTCCATTGATTGGGCAGGTGGCTAGAATTGGAATTCTACACAAATCAATAGGATAAGGAGCGAAGTGTTCTTTATTTTTTGACGAACTTTCAGGTAATATTTCCCATACATCGCTAGGTTTACTTCCTTCTGGATGATATTTCAGGAAATAGAATCCTTTGGTCAATAATTCTTTGGCACGACCAGAGACTTTATCGCTATTGGAATGAGTTGTACGATTTGCCCCTCTGATAACCATACGGAAATCAGAATATTTACCTTCTTTTAGATGTTTTAACATTTCATCTAATGCTTTGAATGCATTGTTTTTTTCTTCATTCGTAAGTTCTGTAGATAGCTCAATTTTTCTTTTATATTTTACTCCAGATACCCCAGTTGCAGATACGATACTTCCATTAACTACTTTACTTTGTCTTGGCTTAGACCTGATTTCGTCAGTACTGTAGAAGTATTTCGAGGGATCTTTTACGAAATGGAAAATAGTCTCATGAACATTCCCTAGTTTATCTTTAGAGTTATCCATGCCTCCTTTAACTTTATTCCAAATAACTTCGTTGCGGAGTACCCAATTTTGCTCATCTATTAATTTAAAAGCAAAGCGCCAAGGCATACCTAAAAGATGCTTATTCTTATATACATCACCTAAATTCAGCCAAAAAGAACCTGTCGGCTTCAGAACCCGTTTTAATTCATGTGTTATTTTCAATAAGTTTAAGAAAAAATCTTCTAATGTATTTTCTAATCCTATACCACCATTCTCATACTCTCTTTGGCTCCAATAAGGTGGCGAAGTGATGATCGTATCTACTGATTCATCTGGAATGCCTTTCAAGACTTCTAGGCAATCACCTAAAAAGAATAGTGGGTCAGTATCAGAGCTTTCTCTATATTTCTCAATTTCATGATCAAAATTATCCTCAATGATATTTAGAGTTTTGAGGAATAAATTGTGATTCTGGGGAGAGTTCATAGTAGCTACGAGAGTTTAGTGTTAGCACATATTGTATGTGATTTTTGGAAATACTATAGACCATAAAGCGTTCAATACGTATTTCAGTAAATAGGGCTAATTTATATCAGCATTGTTCAATACTGATATACCATGTATTTATGAATCCCTTTT
>NZ_JBVNBD010000010.1:0-1403 GCF_055632855.1 Acinetobacter sp. SW-226
AAAGTCTTTAAAATAAGGAATTTATAAAAAACTCTTTCTCATCATTAATTTTTAAAGATAAGTTATTGCATAATAATTCTTTCTTACTCAAATCAATTATGATCAAAATGATGTGGGTCTAGGATTTTAGACCATGCCTATAGTCGTAAAGCACTGGCTCATCGTGTATCGATCAGTATGGAAACAGACTTTTGCATAGATGCGTTGCAAGAAGCAATTGTGAAGTATGGTTGTCCTGAAGTCTTTAATACAGACCAAGGCAGTCAATTCACAAGCGAGGCATTTTTGAATGAGTTAAAATTGCGAAATATCCGTATCAGTATGGATGGAAAAGGACGATGGATGGATAATGTGATGATTGAGCGTTTATGGCGCAGCGTGAAGCATGAGGAAGTCTATTTGAAGGCTTACGATACGGTTAAACAAGCGATACAATCAATTGCTGAATATTTGGATTTTTATAACATGATACGTCCTCATTCAAGTTTGAATAAGGCAACACCGAATGAATTTTATGATCAACATTTACTAAAAGTAATGGCAGCATAATTTAAATATTTAGAGCGGGTTTATCACTTATAAAACTGAATTGAGTTGTCTAATTAACGGAACCACATTAGTCTTCTTCATTTTTAAATCAATTTCTTATCCGCGATTTTGATTAATAGTTGTTTGTTTTTTTCATTTAATGGATGTTATCAAGTGCTACAAAATTTTTTTGAAAAGAGTAGATTTTTAGTTATTATAGTTATTATAAATTGCATAATATCTTCTATTTTTTTATATTTATCAACTATATACCTTCTAATTGATGCAATAATTTTTATTATAAAAAATATATATGCAACTAATTTTGAAGTAAAAATAGTTGTTGTTAAATTTTTAAAAATCCTAGATGTCTCGTTAATTGCTAATACATTTCATTTAATTTCAGCAGGTTTTTATAAATTATTTATTCAACAAGCTATTTTTGACAATAGTTCTTTTCTTAAGACACTATCCAATTAATAAGTTTCATGATCTAAAAATTATTATATTACATGTATCTATTATAGTTATAGTCATCTTGTTTTTAGAAGATATTGTTGTTTTTGGTGGAACTTTAGCCAACTTATATGCTGGTATTTCTTCTAGCCTAGTCATATTAGCAATAATTTTTTTACTTGTAAGCTATTAGATAATGATCATCACAAAGACGATGAATAACTTAAATCGCAAGGACTCATTTAAAATTACTCTTTTCATTAGCCATCGTACTCTGCAAAACTGGGAACAAAGCCGACGCTATCCAACAGGACCAGCAGCAACATTGATTCGAATTTTAAATGCATTAAAAATGGGAGCTTAGCTCCCATTTTTTTTGACTTCTTATAACGTGCATTATGTTAATTTTAGAAAAACTA
>NZ_JBVNBD010000011.1:0-866 GCF_055632855.1 Acinetobacter sp. SW-226
TGAAAGGCTTGATTTAGAGGTAGGGTGGTCTAAAGAGCCTTGGCAGACAATTAAGAAGATGAAAGATTTCAGGAATGCCTTAGTTCATTTAAAACCCAAAAAGACAACTGCTAAATATGTTTATGTAAAAAAAACTATAGATATCCGGTTAGTCCCTCGTTATGCGTTACTTATAGATGGTTATCCATCTAATAATAAAAGTCTTATGTCGTATGTCAGTATTGAAAATATGGAAAAATTTATTAAAGCTGCATCAGATTTAGAACGGTACTGGAGTTGGAGCTGTCATCACAAGAAATATGATATACATCGTTATTCAACTCCTATTACTGAAATTATAAATAGTTAAATATTTGAAAGATGGATGCTTTTTATTTAGTTTTCCTAAAATTAACATAATGCACGTTATACGAAATTGACTTGTTTTTGTGATATAAATCAACTCGATAGTCCCCTGACCTCGGCCCAATATCTCCACATTGGGCTTTTTTATCCATTTTTCATGTTCCACGCCTATTCTTTGATCAAAGTTCCACGCCTTTGCTTAGCTAGACTGAACAATCACCTACAGGTGTTGAGGCTCATTTTTATGGTATTTAAACTGGAGTTAGTCATACGTCCGTGAGATAGAGATGAAGATTATGATGACCGAAGATGATCAAGAGCGTGAGATTGCCGAAGCCGCAGCGCGTGTGTTGCACGATAGCTTTATCGAAGCTGCTCAGAAACTGGACCAGTTTTTTATGTTGAAAATGATGTCTTGATGTCGAAATCCGCGAATCAACTCCCTGTGGTAATTAAACGTCTGTTTCGTAATTTAGAGCTTTCTAAACGTGTACCTAAGCAAGGAACAGTGAAAATCAGGA